>CAKPZY010000029.1 GCA_934215475.1 uncultured Ligilactobacillus sp. | reverse complement strand
TCCCCTGGAGGCCTTCATGAATCATATTACAAATGAACAACTGCAAGAATTTCTAACTTAATTTGACATTTAGCAAGTTATAATTTTTTTTTTCATTTTTTTGAAATTCCTTTGCGGTTATTATTTTTATCTGAATCCGACCTATCTTCTTATAGTAAGTTATACTCCACTGAACGGGCCGATATATGGTTTAATTATATAATTAGTTAGTTTAATTATCAGTTATAAAGGATAATATAAATTTATCCAGTAGGCGAAACTCAAATAAAAAAGGATCTTTGGCACACACTCCTAAAACAATGCTTCCGCCCATGAAATCAAGAGAAACATAACATGACGTTGCCTATATTGATTTTAAGTTCAAATGCATCACAGAAAAGTGCAAGATCATCTTTTAAACAACAAATGTTTTTTACACTTACCAGCTGTAGTTATACTCTTGCAACTGCACAAAGGTTGAAGCTATAGTATTCTTCCTCAAATTTTCCGGTTTTTGCAACCTATCCGTGCGCACATATGGATTGATAGTTGCGGCTTTTTCCATTTTAATTGTTACCTTTTTACCATATTTCGGTAGATAATGTAAACAATCTTAAACAGTCGCTTCGCTCGTTTCGAGGAGGAAGATCCTATGCAAATTTTATTTTCAAAACAACTTAAAAATATCGCTCAGCTGCTCATCTTTCACAAGAGGAGATAGCCGGACAACTATATGTTTCACATCAAGCCATTTCTCGTTGGGAATCTGGAGCAGCCACACCAGATCTACCAAATCTGATCAAGTTAGCAGAAATCTTTGATTGTTCCTTGGATAGTTTAATTCTCGGGCTCGAACCGAATAAAAATGAAAACCATATTGATAGTAATGAGTTTCTTTTCGACCCCCGAAAAGGAAAATATCTCAGGCGTCACCGTCATAACAAGAACTTTTGGGATTTCATGTCAGCTTATTGGTGGCTGCTTTTTCCAATGAGCGGGCTTCTGCTTGCCTTTTTTGATGAGTTTGCCAAGATTATTCACTAAACTTTATAAGAAACCTAGATTTTTATTGACCCACATAAAAAGATGGCCGGAAAAAGCACTTTCCGCCCATCTTTTTTCCCGTTTGATCAAAACCTACGTCAAACATTTACAAAAGTTTGCAACTACCGTTCTAACTATTGAAGTTTTTCTGTTTTCTCTATCTTATTCGTGGAATTTAACGTGAAACAGTGGTCTTCCTTCATGAACCTCTTTTTGATCAGTTAACTTTAATTCACCGATTTTATTCCCCTGAGTAAACAAAGTAACTACCGTGTCTTTATAGCCTTTACGATGAATTTCATCTCGATTGAATTCAAGGAGCAATTGTCCCTGCTTAATCTTCTGACCCGTTTCTACATGAGGTATAAATGATTCACCGTGCATTTTAGCTGTTCCCAAGCCAACATGGATCAATAATTCAAGCCCATCATCTGATCGTAAGCCCAAGACGTGTTTAGTGGTAAAAACAAAAACAACTTCACCATCAAACGGTGCGAAAAGCTTCCCCTCTTCGGGAATAATACCTACTCCTTTACCCTTGAGACCTTTATTTCCCTTTTCATCCACAATATCTGCCAGATCAACTAAAGCCCCTGAAGTTGGTGCACTGACTGCCATTTCACCAACTGCTTCATCAGCAACGGAAAATGCTGCCTTTGTCTCATCATGAACATCGCCTAGTCCTGTTCCTGTAGTGGCTAATTTTTGTTGCAATTCATCGACGATTTCAGCATGTCTCTTTTCAGAAATTTTCACCTTTCCTACATAGACAACTAATGCAAGTACATGCAAAATCAAACCTACCCAAAAAGCAAAGAACTTAAAGATAGCAACGCCATGCGGAGTAATTGACGCCGCCGTGGCCATACCAGTCATTCCAGCTGCTACGGCGACCCACCCAACAACACCATTCGAGAGTGCGCTGGAGAGTTTGTCAAGCATTGGTCTCATCGATAAGATCACCGTTTCATTACGGATCCCATTTTTTAATTGACCATATTCGATCGTATCTTCCAAAGTTAGTAAAACAGCCATAAAAATGAATCCTTGCGGTGCATAGTAAAGTATCATCGCAACAACTACCGCAAATAAATTATCTGTCGAGAAAATTAATAACAAATAAGCCAAAATCATTGCACACATACTTACTGAATAAATTGTTTTACGAGTGATCCACTTGTTCAAGACTGGATATAAAGGAGATGTGATAAAGCTAGCTATAATTGGGATCATACCGGTAATCCAAAATAGATCAGCCCGTCCCAATACATATTTAAACATATAAAACATTAAACCAGCAGTAGCAGCATTACCAAACCCATAGACTAAATATGGAATAGCTGTCCACAACATTTGATCGTTATGTATCAATGCCGAGAACACTTCTTTTAAACTAATTTTCTTCTTAGTTACTTGACGGAGGGCACTCTGTTTTTCATGAGTCCCAAAACCAACGGTAAAGGAACAAATAAGGGAAATAGCAGCAATCAGAATTCCAAAGGCTGTCCAACCGATCTGGCCCTCATTAGACTTGCCTGTCGCTAAGAAGGTAAAGTAAGTTACAACTGGAACAACGATCATGGTTACGACGTTACTGCCAAGATTTGTGAAATTTCCGGCTGCGGTGTAAAGTGATCTTTCCCTGCTATCTTCAGTTAAAGCAGGGATCATACCCCAATAAGAAACGTCCCTGAATGAATAAAATATATCGAATAAAATAAATACAGGGATAAATAAAATGGCAAACCACGTGGAATCAACCTTAGATAAACCAAAAATTCCGGTAAAAAGTATAAACAATAAGACAGATGAAATTGTACCTGCTCCGATCAACCACGGTTTAAATTTGCCCCAACGTGTATTAGTTTCGTCGACTATGCTGCCAATCACTGGATCGATAAAAATTTCTACGATCCGGATCACAAAAATGAGGGTAGTGATCATTGAAATCAACTTAGCCGCTTCTACCTTAGGTACTCCGGTAAACATGGCGGTAGTCACATAAACCATCAAGTATGTCCCAAAGGCCATATATACAGAAGAACCACCAAGGTTGCCAACACCAAAATTAAATATATGCCAAAAGTTTTTTTCTTTACTGCTCTTTGCTTCTGCCAAATTAAAGCGCCTCCAATTTATTCAAACTCAGTTTACGGAGCAAAACTGAGTATTTAATCAGCTCTTGTTTTAGTTAATGAGTTATTGTTTTGACTCATTCATAATGTCAAATGAAAACTCTATACCCTTAGCTGCTGAGATATGATATTCCGACTTAACATCACTACCCCAACTATCTATACCGCCGACACCACGAACGGCTCCAAAAATTGACAGAACTGTCCTTCTTGGTAAAGGCAGTTCTTCTTGGTGAGTAGCGTTCTCTAGCTCTTCTGGGGTATAAGGCAAACAGTTAAAAGAGAATGGGAGTTTAGTACTTTTAATAGTCAAACCATATTGTGCATGGGACGTGTCAACGTTGTTCTTGGTAGAACTACGCATAACAGTGACAGAATTTGTCTGCATGTGCATGCCGCAATCTTGCGGTACCAAGTATGGAGTAACAGGGAGCCCCTTGACATAATAAGTTCCCTTTTTTGCCCCTGCCATCCTATCCGGATAGGTTTCACCAGACAAACCTGTGTACTCAAAACCATCAGCAATTGTCGGCATTTGCAAACGCAGACCAAACACTGGCAATTCCGGGAGTTTATCATTTCCAAAATAGTGCAGATGAATGTGGATATTTCCCGCAAAGCTGACTGTATACTCCACAGTTACAGTTGTTGCTGGAAGAGTTAACGTCTGATAGGTGAATTTTATGGCAACTTCTCGTGCATATTCCTCATTAGAGTATTTATTATTTTCTGGAGCGCTAGGGAAAGTAATAGGTTTCCCATCAACAGAAATAGCGATATTGTTGACATTAATAAACTGGTCCGCACCTAGCCACTGCACAGAATTTTTGGAGAAATTGTTTCCGCGATCATTATCGGTGGTGGCTCTCCAAAAAGCAGGCCTAGGTTCTCTGTAAAGCCATTCTTTATTATTTTGGACGAGGGATTCTAATCCGCCGCGGCTATAATTAAAGATATAATGGAAATTATTCCCTCCAAGACCTAACGTCCCATCGCCGAAGATCACTCTTAAAAAGTTATTTTTCGTTGCCATAATAATATTTAACCTCCTGCAAAGCTGGTTTCGGTGTTCTATCTGCAAACAGCAAACCATCTCCTGAAAATTCATAATCAGATACTCGGTCGTCAAAATCTCCACCGTACCTGAGAACTTCCTTTCCGGTCACTTCATCTTTCCTAAATAGAGCTTGGTCAATAAAATCCCAAATGAATCCACCTTGATACATCTCAAAACGCTGCAGTAGATCCATATAATCCTTAAACCCACCAACAGAATTCCCCATACTATGCATGTACTCGCACAATAGGAATGGTTTCTTCGGCTTATTTTCAAGGTACCTTATGATCTCTGCCGGCGATGCATACATCCGACTTTCAACGTCGGATATTTCATCTTCATATTTACGATTATGAACAACACCTTCGTAGTGGACCAGACGTGACTGATCCTCGTCCTTATAGTATCGCTGCATCGCTAAAATATCGTCTCCAGCATATGACTCGTTACCAAGCGACCAGAAAAGAATGCTAGTATGATTTTTGAGCAGCTCATAATTATTTCGCGCCCGATCAAGAACCACTTCTTTCCATGCCGGTAAGGAACCTGGGACGTTGTAAGAAGGGTCAATTCCATCATTTTTTTGCCATGAGCCATGTGATTCCAAATTATTTTCTGCCATGACATAGATCCCGTGTTGATCACATAATTCATACCATCGAACTTGGTCGGGATAGTGACAAGTTCTAACAGCATTGATATTGCTTTCTTCCATCGTTTTGACGTCTGATTGCATATCATCTTCAGAAATGACGCGCCCGGTATGAGCATCCCATTCATGACGGTTTACACCGTTGATAACCAAGCGTGTTCCATTGAGC
This sequence comes from uncultured Ligilactobacillus sp., assembly GCA_934215475.1. GTDB lineage: Bacteria > Bacillota > Bacilli > Lactobacillales > Lactobacillaceae > Ligilactobacillus. Next base: position 19,137 of record CAKPZY010000029.1, on the reverse strand, counting down.
AGTATCACTTTATTTTTTATTTCGATCTGACGAAAGCCAAACTGGTATGGAACTACCTCAAGGACATTGCCATTTTCTTCAGTCACCGTCAACTCAAGCTGATATAAGTACGGATCGTCATTATTCCACTTGTGAACTTCAGAAACACAAATATTGGTGAATGAAGTGTTTGCGCTGGCTTTTTTTCGTGTTGCGTAAATTTCATTGCCAGCCTGGTCAGTAATTTTAGCTTGGATAATAGCTGGCCTTTTTTGCTTATCAACTTTCAAAAAGACGTTCACTACACCATTTTCAAAGTCTTCAGTTAAAGTTGGTTTAATGGATAAGTCCTCTATATGGACCTCAGGTTGTGCAATCAAAGATACGTTGCGGAAAATACCAAAGAAGCGGAAGAAATCCTGATCCTCAATAAATGATGCTGTACTATGCTTGAAAACCTCAACCGCTAATTTGTTGACCCCATTTTTGATGAACGGGGTCAGATCAAATTCAGAAGGAGTAAAACTATCCTCAGCGTAACCCAAAAAATGACCATTTAGCCAAACATACATTGCCTGTTCCACTCCGTCAAAGCGGATCCTGATTTTCTTCCCTTTTAATTTAGGGCCAAGGGTAAAATCCTTAATGTATGCTCCGACACTATTATCTTTAGCTTCGCTGAAAAGTCCCCGGCAGATATTTTTGTTATTTAAAGTGTATGGAGGACGTCGGTATTCGTGCCCTTCCCATGGATAAAGGGTATTTATATAATGAAGTTGGTCATAACCTGCGATTTCAATGTGCTGTGGTACGGAAATCTTAGCGAAATTAATGTCATTGAAATCTGTTTTGTAAAAATCATTAGGACGCACTTGCGGGTCTTTCGCGAAGCTAAACTTCCAAGTACCATTCAATGACTGTATAAAACTACTATGGCCATTGATCATTTCTACAGAATTGGCATATGTTTTATGATCACTATGAGCGGGAATTTGACCTACACGAAAAACTTCCGGATCATCTAACCATTTAATTTCTGGTTTCAAAACGTTTTTCCTTCTTTCTGTGGTGTTTATACACCTCTAGTATAATTAAAGCGCATACAAAAAAATATGATATTCTGCTTCAAAAGTATAAATATTTGATTGCATTTTTGATGTAAAAATGCTGTTATTTCTGTTAAAGTGCTATTGTAAATAGTAAATAATAACTTAAATATCGAGCTAAAAAAGGAGGAAGTATCATTTTATGCGGATCGTCACACGATTTAATCGGACCTTGCCATTATCAACTGAAACCATCGGCTATGATTGGCCTCAACCAGAAGTCAAGCGAACTCAAGGCTATCCATTTTACCATTGGCTGCAAACAGAACGTGGGGAGGGTGTAATTGAGGTTGACCACGTAAAATTCAGGCTTAAATGCGGAGAAGGATTTTTGATGGTGCCAGGGATCCCTCACAAATATTACCCCCTTAAGAAAAATAATTGGACCACTGCTTTTTTGACTTTTGGAGGCTCACTTGCCAATGAAATAGTACACTCAGTATTTCCTAATCAATATATTCACATCAAAAGCGTTTCTGAAGAATTAAAAGCATTCATCCGCAATAATTCCACTTCATTTTTAGCAGATGATTACTCTGCTACGCTGAAACAATCCGCTTTGATTTATCAATTTCTATTACTGCTCAATAGCAAGGCCCCAAGTGCAAATGACACGCTGTTTAAGGCGGAAGTAATTGAACCGATGGTCAATTTTATCAGGAAGAATTATGCTGAGCGCATCACTAATCGTGATTTAGAAAAGGTTACCAATTTTTCAATTTCTTACGGGAAAAAAATATTCAAAAAATATTTTGGTATGACACCTCAGCAGTATTTGACTGATTTAAGGTTACGTAAAGCCAAAGAACTATTAATAAAATCTCCAGATTTACAAATACAAGATATTGCTATGCTGTCTGGGTTCAGCGATGTTTCATATTTTATTAAAGTTTTTCACGAAAACAATAAAGTAACTCCGAAAAAGTTTAAAAAGCACCACATATAAATTATTCTCGAAAACCTTTCAGGTGCATTCATCGAAGTTCTCACTTTCGATGTAATTTAAACGTGCATAGCCATTGTGATTCATTATTTGAATTACCTATTGCAAATAAAGATCCGCTAACCCAATTATCAAAATACCAGTTGAAAAAAGGCCAACCAGTTCGAATGACTCGGCTAATTGCTAAAATACAATTAACTATGGCATAAAAAAAGAGCGAAATTAATCACTCTTAATTAAAATAGCCACAACTTTTATAGTTACTACAGGATCATTGGTTAATATTTACAGTTTTCCCTAATCGGTTTAGCAAATCTGTTTCATTTATCAAGCCCAACTAACTGAACCGACTTATCCCATAACTTCTTTTGCAATGCCAGATCGTTTACTTGTGGGTTAACCTTAGAAGTCAGCTTACGTTCGTTATAATAACTCCCTGATTTCCATGTCTGACCTGGAGTCCCTTCAATAAACCACCGCAGATTATCCCCGCCGCGTTGCGGACTGCTTAACAGACGATTCAGGAAAGTGTGGTAGATAACGTGCATTCTAAGCTTTGATTCATTAGCAAAGTTAGTTCGAATGTTGCCTGGATGAAAGGCTACGGCAGCAAGACCTTGTTGATGGTAACGCCGGTCTAGTTCCTTGGCAAATAAAATATCTTCTAACTTAGCATCTCCATAGGCTTTGGTGGATTTAAAGTCTTGTTTATTATTCAAGTCATCTATATCAATATTCCCAAAATAATAATGTCCAATACTAGACGTATTGATCACCGCTCCATTACTTTGCAACAACTTAGGTAACAGCAAATTGGTCAGTAAAAATGGCGCCAAATAATTGATTTGAAAAGTTCTTTCGTATCCGTCCACAGTTGTCTTCGCAGCGCCAAAGATCCCACCTGCATTATTGGCCAAAACATCAAGCGGTTGCTCGCCAAGAGCTCCAGTCAACTGCTTTGCCAAGCTGCGAACTTCATCTAACTTAGCAAAATCTGCAACAAAATATGGCGCGCCTGCATCTTTAGCGACCTTTGCCGTTTTCTTTTTATCATGACCCACCAAGAAAAGATTATATCCCTTACCAATTAAGCCATAGACAGCAGCGGCACCAATTCCATCCGAAGCACCTGTGATAATGACATTTTTTGCACCCATCAATTCGGCCTCCTTAAATTTAAAGTATATCTAATACCTTTACATTAACAAAAGAACTGCCAGATTTTAAATTTAATGAACTGCTTATCTATTCAGCCCCTTTTAGAATAGCAATTATCTTTTTGGTATTTTCATCAAAAGGCGGCGAAACTTATTAACGCACAATCATCCCTGGAGCCTTCAAGGCATACCAGTGTTACACTTTGTTCAGAAGAGCCATTATTAAAATGGACGGAGATGATATTTTGAAGAATAAAATGCTGCTATTGTTCAGTATCTTATTCATTTGTGCCTTAACAAGCAGCTGCGGTTTCCCCGGTTTGCAGAGCAATTCTGAAAATACTATCAGAATTGCGGCTCAATCTACCACAGAAGGTGAAGTTATGGCACAAGTTATCAAAGATCTAATTGAACATGACACAAATTATAGAGTCACCATCATTGACAATCTTGGCTCGGGAAATATGACTTTTTCGGCTATACATAATGGAGATGCCGACCTCAGTTCAGTTCGTTATACTGGCACAGACCTAGCAACTGTTATGGGTAAAGATTACGATCGCAGTAAAAGTTCACGTAAAATAGACCAGTATGTGTATGATTATTTTAAAGCTCATTACCATATGACTTACTTCCCATCCTATGGGTTTGCCAATACTTATACGTGGATCGTCGCTCCACAATATGCTAAGAAGCACCATCTTGAAAAAGTGAGCGACTTGAAACCACTGGCTAAAAAAATGGATGTTGGTATTGATGATGTTTGGAAAATTCGCAAGGGCGACGGTTATGGCGCATTTACCAAACTGTACGGCTTTTCATTTGGACGCGTGCGTATCATGCAAAATGGACTTTTTTATCAAGCAGTAGCCAACAAAAAAGTAAATGCCGTCCTGGGATATTCCACTGATGGGCGGATCGCAGGCTACCGCCTAAAAACTCTGAGAGATGATAAGAAGTTTTTCCCTCCTTACGATTGCAGCGTAGTTGCGAATGATTCGGCCCTAAAAAAATATCCCAAATTACGTCATGTTTTGGCTAAGTTAAATGGCAAAATAAGTTTGACAACAATCCAAACTTTAAATTACTCAGTCGAAAACAACCTGGAAGAACCAGAGATCGTGGCAGAAAAATTCGTGAAACAGCATCATTACTTCGAATGATCCCTTGAGTTAATTTTTTTGCAAATACGATTAGTCACAAAAAGATCACGGCATATCTTGTGCGGTGATCTTTTTAATTATTGGTTCTTTGCCTGACGTATATATCATTACTAAAGAATAACTTGAAGTAGAAAATATATTTATCCCAGATTCACAGTTCGATCAAACATTGTTCTCTCCTGCTCAGAAATTTTATGAGCAACTTCAATGACTGTAATTGCCGGATTTTTAAGTAAGATGTTATGAATTGACAAAGACAATGTCTCATCTAGGGCGCTGGTAGCCTCATCAGCCAGCAAAATTGGCCTTTCAGAAAGTAATGCTCTAGCGATCTCAACCCTTTGAATCTGACCACCAGACAAGTTATCACCATTTTTCCCGACGTTATAATCAAGTCCTCGTTCCTCAACTAGTTCAGTTAAACCAGCATCTTCAATGACTTTTTTTAATTTCCCCTTGGCGATCTTGCGTCCTAAAGTGATGTTAAATTTTAAAGTATCGTCAAGTATAAATGGTTTTTGGCTCACATGGCTAAAATAATCATGAGCGCTTTGCCAATTACCAGACATATCTTGTTCATTAATTAAAACCTTGCGTTGATCCGGGTTGAGCTGCCCGATCATTAACTTCAATAAAGTCGTTTTTCCCCACCCACTTGGCGCCGTTAACAGGATTTTTTCGTTTGGCTTAATTGAAAGTGAAAGATGAGAAAGAATATCTTTATTTTTAGCACTGTATGATACATCCATAATTTCTAATCCCGAAAATTGGTTGGCCTGACTTTGTTTATCTTTTTCTTGATCAAACATTAAAGCTGGTTCAATCTTATCCCACAGAGGTTTAGTCGACTTGATCTGATTCCATTGTTGGAAAATATTTATGATCGGATTAAGAAATTGATTGGCCAACTGAGAGATCATAATCAACGTCCCAATCCCCATTTGCCCTTCAAACACTAAAATACCCCCAACCAAAAAGGGAAAAATAAAACTGAAAATCTAAGCTGCTGCAAAAATAATCTCACCTAGTGCCGCTTGTGTATAATTAAGTGACTTAAGCGCCCCTTCCATTTGGCCAGCACTAGCAATGATCCTTCCCATAACCGGTTTCTGTACATCGTATAATTTGGCCATGTTGGCGCCGTTTAGCCCATCAGAAACTTTTTCCGTATACTCAGCATTTTTATTTTGCCAAATACCGGACTTTTTTTGAATTCCTTTCGTGAAGGGCCTTTGTATTAAGCCGGGAACTAAGCTGGTCACCATAAAAATTATGGTCAACAACCAAGAATTGATCAGACCAGTGATAAAAGCTATTAAAAAAGCAATTGCATAAGAAATAATTGTTAACTCAGTGAGTGTTTTTAACGTTTCGATCTGCTTTAAATCGTTGGTCATTAAACTTAAGCTATCCTTTTTAGATTCATTAGAATGTTCAACTAGGTAGCTAAGTACTTTAGACTTAAGATGCACATTAACATTTTTAATGATGGTGAATTTCAAATTATTGTAAACAAAGTTAGATAGCATAATTATTAATGGGGCTACGATCCCTAAAGCCGCCACCATGATTATCTGTCCTATACTGCCCTGATGTTTCTGTGCATCATTCAATATAATTTTAGTGACATAGGCTACAACGATATTACTTAAAGCACTGACCATAGATAAAATTGTATATAAAACTAGCTGATACTTAGGTGCAAATTTTAAAGAAATCGCCATCTTATTACCACCTGTTTCTTGCTATGTAGTAACTCACACCTGTTCCTTGAATAATAGGAGATTCATCCCAGTATTAGCCAAGGATCAACAAATGCAAGTAATTGTGTTGATACTTTTGGGCAAGATAGAGCCGTTCTATAAACTTTTTGACAAGCTTCCCCAAAAATTGGTAAATGTTAATTCGTCTCGCCAGAAGATAAAAGAAATCATTTATGAGCAGACTTTCTTGTGATCTTGACGTGCAAAAGTCTGTCACAAATGACTTTTCTTTGTTTAACGCAATTGTATCAGCCGCTATAAAGCTATCGTTTTAAGAGCTGGTTTTTGCTTGCTTTCATTTTTTCAGGGAAAGTCTCTATCTTTCCGCCTGTTCTTGTTTTTTAGTCAAAATACCAAAAAATTCTTCGAAACGTGCAAAAATGTCAGAATAATTTTTAGTATTTCGTCCGGTATAATGCTTGGAGATCATAGTGTTCATGACTTTCTCGAATAGATTCCCAACCGTCACGATCTCTGGATCTGTGTGCATTCTACCTCTATGAGCGAGGTTTTCCATAGCGTCCAGATATTGCAAGTCGATATCGTAACCCTTATGCAATTCAGTATAAGCTACTTTATCGTTGCAAAAGTCTTTCATCTTTTGTTCTTCTGCCCAGACCTGCCGTAAAAAAGATGTTAATTCAAGATTCTTCACACTTAGCACTCCTTTAAAATGTCATTAAAGCGTTTTTATTTACTATACAACAATTTGCACCCACTTAGCTAAAAAATTTTATTTGTTTAAATTTTATTCTTCTGAAAAGCGGGTCAAGGTATCAGTAAAAACTACTTCAAACATAGGCTCGGGAATGTATGAACTCCGTCCGTAACAGACTTTTATCAGCCACCTAAAAAGCGCACATTTCTGGCTTTATTTTATTAATTTTTATTCTGATAAGTGAGTTTCCTTAAAGTTATAACCGCCGGTAGAATTGTGGATCAGGCCCTTAACTTTCGGTGAGATCATGACTGGATCATTGCTCTGATAGATCGGGGCGATCCCTTGATCTTCACTTAAGATTTTAGAAGCCTTTATCATGTCATTCCACCGTTTAGTTTTATTGCCCGCGTCACCGTTTTGGGAAGCATCGATCAGCTTATCATATTCGGGATTTTTCCAATTACCATCGTTATATGTGTTTTCCGAAGTGAACAGTGCTAAAAATGTGATCGGATCAGAATAGTCAGCGATCCAGTTGGACATGACTACATCGAAATTACCATCTGTCTCCCTGCTCAAACGCGTTTTAAATGGCACGGTTTGAACAGAAACATTGATCTTAGATGAGCCTAGGTTCTGCTCCAGCTGACTTTGAATATAACCGCTCAGGTCCTTCGATTCGTCCGTATCACTACTCAATAACGTGAAACTAAGTTTTGACTCGCCGATTTCCGCTAACCCTTGGTCAAACAACTTTTTAGCCTTCGCTTTATTATAGGTCACTCCGGCAGTGGTTGCTGCTTGGTCAGCAAAATCCTTTCCCTTATATTCGGCCAGGTTGGATGATACGACGCCCTTGGAAACTTCAGCGCCATTTCCAACAATTTTCTTAACCAATTTCTCCCGGTCAATAGCATAAGATAATGCCTGCCGGATCTTTTTATTTTGAAATTCCTTCTTGGTCTGGTTGAATTCTAAGTAGGCCGTTAAAGCTTGGGGTAATACTCTATAACCTGTCTTACCCGCTAAGTTCTTAGCCTGCTCAGCACTTAAGCCTGTTTGGTCCAGCTTATGAGACTGGTAAAGATTATATGATGTCGTAGTACTTTTATTGACTTGGAAGTTGATTTGATTAAGTTTAACCTTTTTCTTATCCCAATAATTTGAGTTTTTAGTCATCTTCCATTTCAAATTAGAACCTGTCCAACCACCCATTTTAAACGGACCATTATAAGTCATGTATTTTGACGAAGTCCCATATTTAGAGCCATATTTATCAACGGTAGCTTTTTGTTGTGGGAAGAAAGACGGAAAACCCATCAACAGGTTAAAGTAAGGAATTTTCTTGGTCAAGGTAACCGTTAATTTATTTTTGCCTGTTGCCTTGATTCCGAGAGAACTGGCTGGCTTTTTCCCATTAACAATTTCATTGGCATTTTTGATGCCGTCAAACAAATAAGAATACTGGGAAGCCGTCTTAGGGTCAACAGTCCTGCGCCACGAATAAACGAAATCTTTAGGAGTAACTTTCTTTCCGTCGCTCCATTTGTCAGTATCACGTAACGTAAATGTATAAACCAAACCATTTTTTGATATTTTGGTGGCTTTGGCAATTCCTGGTTCAACTTTGGAATTCTTACCCAGTCGGTATAGCCCTTCCATACTGTTATTAAGCATATCAAAACTGATAGTGTCAGTAGCTTTAGAAAGATCCATTGTAGGTAATTCAGAAGATTCATCCCAATTTAAAACCTGCTTATCGGTCGTTTTTGAACCACACGCACTTAACAGTAACAACGGAGCTAACATGATACCCCCAAGTGTAAATAATTTTTTCTTCAATTTCATAGCTTTCTCCTTATGTTCTAATGTATTTGTAATATTAGATTAATTATAGACAATGTAACTGAAAAAGCAATCAAAAAAACACAATTAGCAATTATTAATTTACCAACTTCTTTAAAGCCGGGCAAAAGCCGAACATTGATTTCCGCTAACTTTCTAGAAGATTTAAACTCTTATTTAAAAAAAGGACCATAACAAGGTTCTCGCTTGTCATGGCCTATTTTAAATTTAAGTGCAGGTTGATTCTTTTTTTGCCAAGTTCAAGAATTCGTCTACGAGACGATCCTGCATAAAAAATTTAACTCCCCGTTAAAACGACAGTTCTCCATGCAGCAAAAGCCACAGTGTGTACAGTGCAAACATGGTGATGACTGCAGCAGTGATTGCCTCAAGTGGGGTGAAAACTTTTTTAGCATGATTTTGTTTCTTTTGCAGGTACCAGTACACGGGTATTCCAGCCGCGTATAGGACTGTGATCAATAACAAATAGTTTGCTCCAGCCGCATATAATAGCCAGAGAGCGTAAATACTTGAGATAATTCCAACAACCATATTTCTCTTATGTTTTGGCGTGTATGATGTTTCTTTCCAGGTATATTTCAACTGATAAAACGCCGAAAAAGCATAAGGGATCAGAACGGCAGCGGTAGTTACTGAATAAAAAAACGTATAAGCCGATGGAGTAACTAAGAACAAGAATACAAATATTTGAATCAAAACCGTTGTCAATAACAGTGAATTCCAAGGGACATGGCGGTTATCTTCCTGGCCGAACCACTTGGGAAAAGTCCCCTTTTTAGCTGCTTCGTATGGAACTTCGACTGCCATGATCGTTGCTGAGAGCCAGGCGCCTAAAACTGAAATAACTAGGCCGATGTCTACTAACGCGGCTCCCCACGGACCGACAAGCTGCCTTAGCAGATCAGCCATGGCAGGCGTAGATAAATGAGAAAGGCCTGAACGCTGCATTGCCCCAAAGGATAAGATCGTCACTAAAATGTAGATCAAACTGACGCCTAAAAAGCCCAACACAGTCGCAACACCTACATCACTGCGCCTTTTTGCACGACCAGAGACAGCCACTGCGCCTTCGATCCCGGCATAGACCCAGACCGTTGCTAGCATCGTACCACGTGCCTGGCCTAAAACGCTGCTGAATTCAAAATGGCCCGAAGGAGTAGCCCAAAAGTCACCGGTAAAAATATTAAGTTTAAACGATATGATCAAAATAACTATAAATATAAAGATCGGCACCAGCTTGGCAATTGTAACGACCGCATTAACCAAAGAGGCTGAGGGCAGTCCACGCCAAATTAGATAACAGGTGAGCCATAAGATGACCGAGGCTGCCAAGATAGACCAGATGTTTTGCCCATCATCGAAAATTGGGAAAAAATTAGCAACTGCGCTCATAACTAATGTTGCATATGTGACGTTTCCTAACCATTCAAACGCCCAATATCCCCATGCAGAGGAAAAACCCATGAAGCGCCCAAAACCTTCCTGAGCGTAGCTGTAAATTCCAGAATCCAGGTCTGGTCTTTTTAAATTCAAGTTTCTAAATGTTAAAACTAATGTCAGCATGCCGATGACGGTGATAGTCCAACCAATAATGACTCCGCCCAATCCAGCCGGCTTAGCCATATCATGCATTAAGTTGAATATTCCACCGCCGATAACTGACCCAATGATCAAAAATGTCAACTCTGCTAAATTCAGATGTCCTTTATTCTCTGTCTCCACTCAATGTCCCTTCTTCCACAGCAAATAATAAAACCAGAAGCCCGAAAAAATTATTCCTGACCAACAGCAAGCTCAAGCCGCTATATGACTTGAGCTTACTGTTTTATATGGTATTAGGCGTTATTATTTAACAACCAAGACGTCACATGCAGACCGCCGGATAACATAACTACTGTGAGACCCAACCATCATATCTCTCAGGCCATTTAACCCGGTGCTGCCCATAATAATGAGGTCTACTTGATGCTCTTGCGGAAAGCTTTTTGCCAGGACCGTTTTAGCGTTCCCAACGATCGACTCGTCGGCAACCTCTATTCCCAAATCCTTGGCCTTAGCGGCATACTTGTCTAAATTTGCCTTGGCCTTATCTGCCATATCCCGGTAAAAGTCTTCACTGACCCCAAAACTGGAATCCATTCCAACATCGCGGTTAATGACAGATACCAGATACAATTTGGCCTTCAGAGCCACCGCCAATTGAGATCCAATGTCAAAAGCTCGTGTGGCCTTATCGGAACCATCGATCCCAACCATAATGCTTTGATAAACAGTCATTTGATCACTCCTCTGTATTACTTAACAAAGAATGTTTCTTACCATAACCAAAATAGAGCAATAAGCCTAAGACCAACCAAACAAGGAATCTGATCCATGTTTCCCAGTTCAAACCGGCAATCAAAACCAAACAAAAGATAATCGCTACAATTGGTGTAAATGGAACTCCAGGAGCCTTAAATCCGCGATGGATCTCAGGGTGTGACTTTCTCATCCACATTACCCCTGCAGAAACAAGTGTAAAGGCGGTCAGCGTTCCGATATTGACCAGTTCAGATAGAATATTCAAGTTGACTAAACCACCGGCAATAGCAGTGATGATCCCAAAGAACCATGTACCCTTAAATGGTGTCTGATAATCCGGATGAACATCGCCGAAGAACTTAGGAAACAAACCGTCACGCGACATAGAATAACTGATGCGTGATTGACCATATAACTGAACCAGGATAACCGTTGTCATACCTAAAATAGCACCGAGACTTACGATCACGGAGAGCCATGTCTGCCCTGTCTGATGTAAGACAGCTAAGATAGGAGCGTTTAAATAGCGAGAAAAGACAGTATATTTAACAACACCAGTCATGATCAAAGTCATGATGATGTATAAGACCGTCGAGATCACCAAGGAGTACAAGATCCCACGTGGTAAAGTCTTGCTTGGATTGACCGTTTCTTCAGCACTGGAGGAAACTGCATCAAAGCCAATAAAGGAGAAGAAAACGATCGAGGAAGCTGGAATGATCCCAGCGGCTTGCCCCGCGTGGCGTGAATACCAGCCAAACGGTGAAAATGGCTGCCAGTTGGCTTTATTGATGAACCAGATAGTAAACACGATAAACAAAACAATTACAAACAGCTTGATAACAACCATGGTATCATTCACGCGCTTTGTCTGATTAATACCAACCGAGATCAACCAAGTGATCAGGAGCACGATCAAAAATGCTGGCAGGTTAAAGTAAGATGTGACCCCTGGTGTTGTCCCGGCGGCCGCAGTTAATACCGTTGGAATATGGACCCCGGCACTATCAAGCAGGTTGACCAGATAACCTGACCACCCAACTGAGACTGTCGCTGCCCCTAAAGCATATTCCAAAATCAAATCCCATCCAATAATAAATGCAATGATCTCGCCAAAAGCAATGTATGAATATGTATATGCTGATCCAGCAACTGGTGCCATTGAAGCAAATTCTGCGTAACATAAACCAGCAAAACCGCAACAAATCGCAGCAATTAAAAACGAAAGTGACAATGCAGGCCCGGCAGTTAAAGCTCCCTTACCTGTTAAAACAAAAATACCAGTTCCGATAATTGCGCCGATCCCCAAGAAAGTGAGGTCCCACGTTTTTAAAGTACGCTTTAACGGGGTAGCGTTTTCGGTCAATCTACCGATATCTTTCTTCCTAAATAAATTCATTTCTCTCACCTCTAACTTATATATGATGAAAAATATATAATAAATTTATAAAGAAGTAAACCCAAAACGTCCATAAAATTAACGAAAATTGATTTTTTATCTATAAAAGCCTCTATTTCAAGCTTTGTTATGTTAGGAAATCTTACATAAAAATGCTCGGACAGCTAAACTATCAAATAATAAAGCCCTCCCAGCAAAAAGCTATTTTATTTTAACCTGCCCTAGATATCTTAATTAAATACTGTGTTAAGCTCGACCCATTTTCCATGATCCCATTTAAACATGTGCTTAGAATCGCTTCCATCTGCCAGTTGTACGAAATAAAAATCCGAAGCGGGATCACGTTTAATTTTAATGCCGCCCTCAGCTATGTTATAGACCACACCGACATAAGCCTTCAAACTCTCTAACGTTGGAAATTTACTATTTTTCATAATTATCCCTCCTCATAGTGATTTTTATCGCAGATCAAGCGTTCATGAAATCGCTAAGACAATCTTTAATAGATCATGCACGGATTTACGCTTCCAAGCCGCTGGGAAAAAATCGAATTTTTAAGTAACCGCTTTCATTTATTAGCATAACATAATTCAAGCAAAGCGAGAAATAATTGAATGTTGACCTGAACGTTGATCCTGTAGCCTTGCTTGAATTTTGACTTTATTTAGTTTTCTACAAGCTCCTGATCTTTATGAAAAAGACGAAGCGGAAAGATCTTATCTGGATTTAATATCAAGTTTGGGTCGAAAGCTTGTTTGATCCTGCTCATCAGTGCGACGTAATCAGTACCGTAAAAGTCTTCAAAATAGTCTTTGCGAGCATAGCCTATTCCATGTTCACCTGACATTTCGCCGCTATAAGCTTTAGCTGCTTTATATAAAGCCTTGAAGATCCGCTCTTTTTTGGCACCAAACTCTTCATCTGAATAATTATCGCAGCAAATATAGATATGCAAATTACCATCGCCCGCGTGGCCAAAGTTTGGCAGTCTAATCTGTTCTTTTTTCGCAACTTTTCTAACTTGTTCCAATACCATTGGGATCTTATCTATTGGTACCACAATGTCAGCCTCATCCATCTTAGTGGTAGTCTTTTGGATCGCGGTCTCAAATTCTGAACGAGCATCCCAGACGGCTTGTGCATCTGGATCACCGCTATTTAATACTAATGACTTAATGAGCTGGTTTTTCTTGGCCACTTCCAGAACTTCACTCAGTTCCTCTTCCACATTTTGTTTATTATTGCTATCAAAGCTGACTAATAAGTATCCCTTACCATCTTTGACCGGAAACTCTTTTCCGGAATATTCTTGCCATTTTTCAATATCTTCCTGACTAAAATACTCCACGCTAGTTGGCGTCAGACCTGCTGCAAAAACTTTAGGCACTGACTTAATGGCAGTCGCGATCTCAGGGAAAGAAAGCAGCATCGTCTTTTCAAACTGTGGGCGTGGGATCAGGCGTAATACAACCTCTGTGATAACCGCCAAAGTACCCTCGCTGCCAATGATCAAATCTTTAACGTCATACCCTGAACTGTTTTTAACAGTTTTATGGCCGCAATGCAGTTTAGTCCCATCCGCCAAAATAGTTGTCAGTCCGCGGATATGCTCACGCGTTGTCCCATACTTGATGGCTTTCATCCCACCTGCATTAGTGCTGACATTTCCGCCGATCGCAGCCCACTTCATCGCCGGAGCCGGCTCATATATGAAGGGCTGATCTGCCAAATATTCAGCAATATCGCGAACCCTTATTCCAGCTTGAACCGTCATCGTCAGACTGTCCGGATCATATTCTAAAACCTTATTCATCTTGATCATATCCAAAGCGATCCCGTGATCAACAGAAATATTAGCTCCCATCAATCCTGTAGCGTTCCCTCGAACTGTAACAGGTATCATGCGCTTATTAGCATATCGCATTATTGCGGAAACTTCTTCATTACTTACCGGCTGAAGTTCCACGTCAGGCAATGAACGTTTGTAGTTGAACTGGTCATGATCATAATGTTTAGTTGGCGGATAAAAAAAGCGGTCAGCAGGAATGATTTGTCTAAGTTTCTCAATGTCTGCGGGGGTAACTCTAGCATAATTCAACATAAACATCTCTCCTTATAACAAATGTGAGATCACAGAAAAGCAGGAAAGAGTCAAAATTATCGGATCTGACGTTGTAATGTGAAATTAAACAACGTAATGGCAAGACTAGACGTGTGAAAATTCTCACTTTACTGAGCTCAATTAAATTCAACAGCAACCATCCTAAGCTAATGTTGTTAACACTAATTATAAAACGTTTTCATAGAAAAATCCAAGACGGCCACTATATGATATTGATTAAAAATAAAAAAAGACGCGCACTTCGCTTTATAAGGTAACTATATACAACTTTTTGATTTAATTTTATATTCATCTTATATAGATAATGTTTATAGAATTAGGCCGTTATTTTTGCAACGGCTTCTTCTAGCATTTTGATCTGTAAGATAGTTTCTTCATCTTTAACCGTCTTTTGCTTACCATGGACTAATGTGTCATAAATATCCTGGTATACACGACTATAGTCTCCCACCTCTGATACAACTTTTTCTTCGTGATACTTGCCAGCATCATCTATATATGTCACTGTCCCATAGTGCTGCGGAAGGTCTACGCCAAAGTCGGCATGGTCTGGCATATAAAACATCTTCAGGTGTTCTTCTTGTCGGTCCTTGGTTTTTTTGAGGAACATTCCCTTTTGGCCATAAACGACAAAACTCGGGCGGGGTTTGATCCGGAAATAACTCGATTTGACTGACACCTTTAGCCCGCCATAGTAAAGATCAATGTCAAAATAATCATTCATTCTGCCCGTCCCCAATAATTGGCGCACATCATAGTGAACGTCATCCGGCTTACCAAATAATGAAATGACCTGATCTAGTGTATGGCAAGCATGACTGTAAACAAAACTGCCCAACTGAGAAAATTCATGGACAGTTCGCGGCACTTCCGGCCGGAAATAATCAAAATGCATCTCAAGCTCCATTAATTTCCCTAACACTTTGCTGTTGATCACTTTCTGAACAGTTAAGAAGTCCGAATCATATCTTCTATTCTGGTAGCACTGGATAAAAAGCCCCTTTTCTTTAGCTAAAGCAAATAGGCTTTCTGCCTCTTTGGCGGTTTGTGTAAAAGGTTTTTCGACTAAAACATTTTTCCCTCGCTCCAAAACTTCTTTAGCGTACTGATAATGAAACTGCGGCGGCGTCGTGACCACCACTAAGTTGATCGAGGGGTCAGCATAGATCTCATTAATATCAGTCGTATAGTGAACGTCCTTTATCCGCGCCCAATCATCTTTCATGTGACGGGAAAATATTGTCTTCACACGAAACTTATCTTTCAACTTCAATACAAATGGTAAGTGATATCGGTTAGTACTTTTACCATTGCCAATAAATGCTAGGTTTAACACGATTCCATCCTCCAATCAAAATCACCGTAAATGAATAAACAAAAAGCTGGTTATTTGTTTACCTTCAAACACCCCATAATTATCAGAGGAATACGTCTAATAATTATGAGGTGCCAGTTAATATAAAATCACGCTTTTCTTTCTATATTGAAATTCTGCATTCTTAATTGATTGCCAGTGGTTCTTTATGGGTCGGCTTAGGATACACTTGATCTAGACGCTGCAATTCCTCTTTAGTCAGTTCAACTTCGCCTGCCTTAACGTTCGCCTTAACGTGTTCAGCCTGACTGCTTTGCGGGATCGCAATCGTATTACCATCGCGAACCACCCAGGCTAAGACGATTTCATGGGGGCTAACATGATGTTTGTCGGCGATTTCCTTGACCGTCTTATTAGTCAACATCGTTGTCCCAAGTTCATTATGCAAGCCTCCGACAGGACTGTATGCTATCAGTGGAACTTTATGCTCCTCTTGCCAATCGATCAGATCATATTCTATCCCGCGTGTTTCAATGTTGTACAGATCTTCGTTGGCAGCCGCTTTTGGCCCGGCTGGTAACTGCCACAGCTCTTCCATATCAGAGGTGTCAAAATTAGAAACTCCCCAAGCGTGGATCTTGCCAGTCTGCTTTAGGCGGTCAAGCTCAGCGATAGTTTCTGACAAAGGAACACCTCCGCGCCAATGGTACAGGTAAAGATCCAGGTAATCAGTCTGCAATCTTTGTAGACTGGCATCCAGGTGCTGTTCCATCTTTTTTTTGGAAGCATTTTGCGGCAAAACCTTAGAAATTAAAAATATATTTTTCCGATCATACTTTTTTAGTGCTTTGCCAACCAGTGTTTCGGACTTGCCTGAGCCGTACATTTCAGCTGTATCAACTACTCTGGCACCGGCATCGATACCACTACGGATCGCCTGGATTTCCTGTTCTTCTTTAGCAGGCGTGTCTCCCATGTGCCACGTACCAATACCAATGGCAGGAACCGTTTGCCCAGCAATTTTAACTTCTTTCATGCTTTTTCCTCCCTTTACTTCTTTACAATACCTATAATCATTTTAATCCAACATTAAGCACTTTTCCCCTAAATTGTTTTTAGCTTTTCCATAAATAACCTCAAATTAACATACTTAAAAAAGTAAGCAAAGTAATATTGATCATCTCCCGTATTTACGGTACTAATTCTTTGACGATACGCTATTTTATATTCTACTATATAGCCATGAAAGCGGTTAACACTGGTGCTTTTGGGCTACTGCCCTCAGAATATCATTGTTGCAAGTGAGCACTTTCTATCTTGTGCAAGCGGGCAGAATTATTCAAATTGTCTTACGAAATGGAGGGTTTTTAATGAAAAAAGGTTTAGAGCTTTTAAACGATCCCTATTTAAATAAGGGCACTGCTTTCACTAATGAAGAAAGGGAGCAGCTGGACTTGACTGGGCATTTGCCGGCTAAGGTCCAAACTATCGAGGAACAAGCTAAACAAGTTACTGCCCAGCTAAAAAGTAAGGAGTCGGATCTGGAGAAGCGGAACTTTTTGATGGAATTATTCAACGAAAATGTCACTCTCTTCTATTACTTACTCGAAAATAATCTAGCCGAGCTTATGCCGATCGTATACACACCGACCGTGGGGGATTCGATCGAACAATATAGTGAATTGTTTATTTCCCCGCAAAATGTCGCATACTTATCAACGGATAAACCGCAAGAAATTGAAAAAACACTTACTTTAGCTGCCGCAGACCGTGATATACGTTTGATCGTCGTGACAGATGCTGAGGGTATCTTAGGGATCGGTGATTGGGGCGTCAACGGTGCGGAAATTACAGTGGGAAAACTAATGGTCTACACTGCTGCAACAGGCCTGGACCCGCAACAGGTCTTACCAATCAGCATCGATGCCGGAACTAATAACGAAAAATTACTCACTGATCCGCTTTACCTCGGCAATAAACACAAGCGTTTGGAGGGCCAAAAATACCTCGATTTTATCGACAAGTTCGTGGCAGTCGAACAAAAACTTTTCCCTAAGGCTTTATTGCACTGGGAGGACTTCGGCCGTTCCAACGCTCAAACGATCCTCGATAAATACCGGGATAAAATATTGACCTTTAACGATGACATTCAAGGGACTGGCATCATGGCCCTGGCTGCAGTCCTAGGCGGTTTAAACATTTCCCAGCAAAAACTCACTGACCAAGTCTTCTTGACTTATGGAGCTGGTACAGCAGGAATGGGGATCGTTAATCAAATCTATGATGAATTGAAACAACAGGGGCTCTCAAGTGAAGAAGCAAAAAAGCATTTTTATTTAGTTGATCGCCAAGGCCTTTTATTCGAAGATACAACTGACCTCACGGGCACACAGAAGGCCTTCAGTCGGAAAAGAAGCGAATTTGAAAACGACGATGAGTTAGATAATTTATCTGCAGCTGTCAAAGCTGTCCACCCGACAGTCATCATTGGGACCTCTGGTCAGCCTGGAACTTTCTCCGAAGAGATCGTTAAAGAAATGGCCGCACATACTTCTCGTCCTTTGATCTTCCCACTATCCAACCCAACTAAGCTCCAAGAGGCAACTGCTGAAGATCTGATCAAATGGACTGATGGCAAAGCTTTAGTAGCTACCGGGACATTCAGCAAACCGGTAGAATATAAGGGCGTTAAATATGAAATTGCTCAGGGTAACAACGCTTTGGTTTATCCGGGCCTGGGGTATGGGTTGGTAGCCGGGAACGCTGAAAAATTGACTGCTCCTACTCTTTCTTCGGCTTGCCACGCACTAGGAGGGTTAGTGGATCCGAAAAAACCCGGCGCAGCCGTATTACCACCTGTAGAAAATATCGCTGATTTTTCCTTACTCGTCGCTCAAGCAGTAGTTCAAAGCGTAATCGACCAGAAACTAAGTTCCGCAGACATTTCAGATGCTAAAAAGGCTGTCAGTGATTTGAAATGGGAGCCGCATTATTAAAAATACAAGTTAAGGGCCTTGGATGCTTTTGCGAATGCCAGCTATTTTACCAGCTTTTGTTGACGAACTCCACGGTGACGTGAAGTATGCTGGCTGTAAAGTGCCGTATTATTAGTCGTCGTTGTACCTATTTTGGAAAAATACAACATTTTATCCAGAACATTTAATTAAAATTGGCTGTCAGTTAGAAATTATAAACTGAAGGCCAATTTTAATGTTCCAGCAAGTAAAGGGATTTGATTTTTGGCCAAACAAAATGTTATTAATTTTTATACAACAAAAGTAAGATGAATTTTAGAATGAAAGGTGGACATATATGGATACCGAATTATTCGATCAGCTTCCTCTTGAGAAAGTGACTAATTA
>CAKPZY010000028.1 GCA_934215475.1 uncultured Ligilactobacillus sp. | reverse complement strand
ATTGGCTGCAGAAATCAAATATCGATTTCTGCAGCCAATTTTCTATCTAAACACTAGTTTTGTCCCAGCCCCTTTTTATTCTTGGACGAGATACACCGGTAAGTAAGGAGATATTCCATGGACTTTCTGGAACATTATGTACTAGTCGTGATAGAAAAAGATGGTCACAAAAGTATCAGTACAATTTATGATTTTGCACAGGACCAACAGATATATCTTAATATCATCCGTGAATATCAGCTTCGAGGTGATGTTTTTCTTCCCTGGGAGAACAGAACAATTAGCTTTGCGTGCATCCGAACCATCAATTTTTTACCGTGCACAAACAACCTAAATACTGAAAAATTAAAACAGCGTTTGGCTGGGAAATCTCCAAGTGAACTAAAAGCATATGGCGAACTTTATGGAGAAACATGTGAGCAAAATCTAACAGAATTTCAATATGCTTTGAGAAAAATTAGTCGCCGGTGATTAGACCAAACGCTCGAAACTCGCTCCATAAAACAACTGAAAGCAGATGAATAAATATGAAAATTATTAAACTGGGAATCATTGGCCTAGGGACGGTCGGAACCAGTGTAGTCCGGATCATTCAGCATAACCAGCAAAAGATCTCTGAAACCAGCGGCTGTATTTTGCAGATCAAAACTATAGTGGTGGCTAATTTAGATAAAAAGCGGAAAATCGATTTAACCGGGATCCACCTGACTGATAAAATCGATGAACTGATCCAAGATGATGAGATCCAAATCGCCATCGAAGTAATGGGCACGATCCAACCAGCCAAATCTTATATTGAAGCCCTGCTCAAAAGCGGTAAAAACGTGATCACCGCTAACAAAGATCTCTTAGCTACCCAAGGTTCCGAACTCATTGATCAAGCACACAACAACCACGTCAATTTGTTATATGAAGCCAGTGTTGCTGGAGGTATCCCAATCTTACGAACGATCGCCAATTCATTTAATGCGGACCAGATCGTGTCAGTGGCAGGCATCGTCAACGGAACGAGCAACTATATTTTGACACAGATGTCAGAAAACCACTTATCATATCAGCAAGCCTTAGATGATGCACAAGCATTGGGCCTGGCGGAAAATGATCCCACCAGCGATGTCAGTGGTAATGATGCTGCCTATAAAATGGCGATCCTCACTCAGTTTGCTTTTGGGGCCACGGTCCCATTTGACAAAATCTCTGTGCACGGGATCACCAACATCACAAAAAGTGATATCGCCCAGGCACAAAAATGGGGTTACGTGATCAAACTGATCGGACAATCCAAACAAGTGGGAGATAAAATGTCTGTCAGCGTTGAACCGATGTTTGTCAGGAAAAAGTCTCCGTTAGCGGAAATCAAAAATGAAAATAATTCGGTCATGGTCACAGGCTCCTCTGTCGGGGAGATCATGTTTTATGGCGCCGGTGCTGGAGAATTGCCCACTGCAAACAGCATCTTGAGTGATGTCATCGCCACGGTCAAGGACATCCAGCTGCATACAGCTGGGGTTAAGTTTAATAGTTTCACTAGGGCAACTGAACTCGCTGATCCGGAAGAACGTACCAACAGGTATTTTTTGGCTTTGAGTTCCGTAAAAGCAAGTGCAAAAAATATCAAGGTAGCAGAGTTGGTGACAGAACACGCCGAACGCTACTCTCCAGAATCAACTTCTACCAAAAACACCAAAGCACATTTGGTCTGTCAAACTACACCCTTGACTGTTAAACAAGCCAACGAACTCAAAGAGCAGATCAAAAATTCTGAAGACTCACAGGTCGATTGCTTTTACCCTATCCTCGATTAAAGGTGATTTTGATGCCATCAAGCACATACCCTGAATATTGTCGGTTAAGGAGATTCAAATATTATCAATGTGACACCAAATAAAAAATCCTGGTTACTTCAAAGTAGCCAGGATTATTTTAACTGTTGACTCTTGTCTTTAACGAAGAGGCTAATGCTTGAGCTGCCATCCTGCCTTCATGAAAGGCCCAGATCACCAGGCTGCTGCCTCGTCTGGCATCGCCTGCCATGAAAACTTGTTCGTCATTGGTGGAATAATCGTTATTGCTATGGGGGTCAGCCGCAGATACAGCGAAGTTCTCCAGAATATCCGCTCTTGGACCGGAAAATCCCATCGCCAATAAAACTAAGTCGACGGGCAGCACTTTTTCGACTTCTTGTAAGGGTTGGTGATTTTTAACTGCCACGATTTGAGCATGCTTAACCTTGCCTTTTGTTCCCTCAAATCCGAGTGCAGTCCTTTCATAAGATGTGATCCGTTTTTTAAAGACTTCCTCTGCTTCTTCTTGACCATAACCCACTTTTTTGACACGTGGATATTCTGGCCATGGATTATCAGGTTGTCTCTTTAAAAGCGGTTCAGGGTGATTATCTAACTGGGTGATCGAGGCTGCTCCTAGTCGGACCGCTGTACCGATACAATCGTTGCCCGTATCGCCTGCCCCAATTACCAAGACATTTTTACCTGCTAAGGTGTGGGATAGCTCTTTTTTCTTTGCCAATACATCACGAGTAGTTTGGGATAAAAAGTCGACGGCAAATTCAATACCGTTTAAATTGCGGCCGTTAACTTGCAGATCCCTGGGAGCTTCGGCGCCGATACAAACTAAGATGCGTAAATATTTTTCCTTTAGTTCTTCAAATGAGACATCAGATCCCACTTCAGTATTTAAGTGAAATTCGATCCCTAATTCTTCCATGATCTTAATGCGCCGCTTAATCAAATGCTTAGGCAGTTTCATGTTCGGAATGCCATACATCAAGAGACCTCCGGGACGATCAGCTTTTTCATAAACGTGAACACTAAATCCCAGTTGGTTGAGTCGCCATGCTGACGCTAAACCCGCAGGGCCGGCACCGACGATTGCCACTTTAATACCATTTTTATGAGCAGGTTCGCCTTGCTGCTTGACCCAGCCGTTTTTAAAACCCTTTTCGATGATGAAATGTTCATTATTTCTAATTGCGATCCCCTGCCCGTGCAGGGCCTCGTTACAACTCAATTCGCAGGGAGCTGGACACACTAAGCCCGTAAACTCTGCCAAGGGATTGGTCTTGGTCAAACGGTCAAAAGCCATGCGATCTTGGTCAAGAGATACCAAGTCATTCCACTCTGGGATCAGGTTGTCATTGGGACAGCCGCCCACTAAACGTCCTCCGCCAAAAAAGATGCCATGATGACAGTGGGCGACTCCACAATTCATACAACGAGCGGCTTGTTTGCGGCGTTCTTTTTCATCCAGTTCAACTTCCATCTCGTCGAAATCCTTGATCCGGTCTTTGACCGGCCGATAAGGATTATCTTTGCGTTGATATTTTAAAAACCCTCTTGGATCAGCCATTATGAACGCCTCCTTTACTTAGCCTGTGCAATAACTTGTTCAAATGCTTCATTCAAAAGCTCTTCTTGCTTGATCCCCTGCTTTTGCAACTGTGCGATCGTGTCATTAATTTTATGGAAGTCATTTGGATAAACTTTAACAAAATTCTTTTGACTCTTAGGCCAATCAGCCAATATTTGCTTGGCTTTGGTCGATCCTGTGTAACGGACGTGTTTGTGCAGCAAGTCCGCTACGATCTGCAAATCTTTTTCTTCCTTCAAAGCAAACAGGCTAACCATCTCTTGATTCACATTAGCCGCAAAAATATGATCCGGATCGTAAACATAAGCCAGGCCGCCTGACATACCGGCCCCAAAATTCCTGCCGGTTTTCCCAAGGACTACAACGTGCCCGCCTGTCATGTATTCACAACCGTGATCACCGACGCCCTCAACGACTACATCGGCCCCAGAGTTCCGCACACAGAAACGTTCACCGGCACGACCATTAAAGTAAGCCTCGCCAGCAGTAGCCCCAAAGCAAGCCACATTGCCGATAATAGTTGCCTGACTGTACATTTTCTTGGCAGCTTTAGGCGCGGCTACCACTAACCGGCCGCCGCATAAACCTTTACCGACATAATCATTAGCCTCACCGGTCAAATTTAGCGCCAATCCTTGAGGGACAAAAGCTCCGAAGCTTTGTCCGGCTACACCCTGGTAATCATAGGTGATCCTGCCTGGTGCTAATCCCTGGTTACCAAACCGTTTGGCTATCCAACCGCCCAGGCGGCTGCCAACTGCTCGTTGTGTGTTGTCGATTGGCAAGTCTACGGCAACCTTGGATCCGCTCTTTAAGGCTGCTTTTGCAAATACATCTAACTCTGATACTTCTTTATTGTTTTCATCTCGTCCATGATACTTACGTTCAATAGTAAATTGGGTGCCTAAGATCTTAGCATAATTTAAGTGTTGCGCTTTACCTTTGGCTACGAAACGTTTCTGCAAGTCATCAGTATGACCGACCATTTGATCCACGGAGTGATAGCCTAAGTGAGCCATCGTTTCACGTAGATCTTGTGCCAAAAAGCGCATCATATTTTTGACATATTCCGGCTTGCCCCAAAAGCGTTTCCGTAAACGAGGGTCTTGAGTACATACTCCGACCGGACAAGTATTGAGGCTGCAGACTCTCATCATGATACAGCCAACCGCACAAAGCGTCAGCGAGCCAAAACTAAATTCCTCTGCGCCTAATAAAGCAGCAATCGCAATATCACGACCTGTCATTAATTTGCCATCAGTCTCCAAGGTTGTCCGTTGACGTAAATGGTTCAATGACAGTGTCTGATGGGCGTCAGCTAACCCAATCTCCCATGGCAATCCGGCATCCCGGATAGAAGTGCGTGGGGCGGCACCTGTCCCACCATCGTACCCGCAGATCGCAACTTTATCTGCCCCAGCTTTAACAACTCCGGCAGCAATAGTTCCGACTCCGCTGGAAGCAACTAATTTAACAGTGATCTTCGCTGCAGGATTGACTTCGCGCAAATCATAGATCAGCTGTTTTAAGTCTTCGATAGAATAAATGTCATGGTGGGGCGGCGGTGAAATCAACCGAACTCCAGGAGTTGCTCCGCGGCACTCCGCTATCCACGGATAATTTTTATTAGCGGCCAACTGTCCGCCCTCACCGGGTTTAGCGCCTTGGGCCATTTTGATTTGGATCTCGTCTGCACTCATCAAATATGCAGCATCAACACCAAAACGCGCAGAAGCGACTTGTTTGATAGCACTGTTAGTATTAGCCCCATTTTTATCAGGTTTGAAGCGTGAGTGAAACTCTCCGCCTTCGCCACTGTCGCTTTTTGCACCAAGTTCATTCATCGCTTGAGCAATAGTTTCATGAGCTTCCTGAGATAGAGCGCCAAAACTCATCGCCCCGGCCTTAAACCTGTGGATGATCTCATTGACGGATTCCACTTCCGACAGCGGAATTGAAGGATGATTGCCCTTTAATTCCCACATAGACCGCAGAGTTATTGGGTGGTCTCTTTCTTGGTGCGCAATTTCTTTAGTGTATTCCTTAAATAAATGATAATCTCCAGTTCGCACGGACTGTTGAAATTTAAACAATGTCATTGGAGCGAAGAGATGTTTTTCTCCGTCTGCTCGGTACTTAAAGCTGCCCCCGGAAGGCAAAGCATCTTTGGCAGTTGGTCCATAAGCATATTCATAACGCTTGAGATATTCTTTTTCAATTTCATTTAATCCGATCCCGCCAATTCTGCTCGGCGTCCCGGTGAAATACTGGTCACAAAGAGCCTGGTTTAATCCAACAGCTTCGAATAATTGTGCACTTTGATAACCATTGATGGTAGAAATACCCATGCGGCTCATGGCTTTGACGATGCCTTTAACACATGCATCCAAATAGGTCGGCAATTGTTTTTCCAAACCAAAAGAGGTGATCGTGGCATAGGCACCATACGGATGAATCGCAGAAGCCCCATAACCCAATAAGGACGCATAGTCATGGATCTCGCAAGCTTCGCCAGTATCTACGATCAGTGAAGCCTGAGCACGCAGATTCTTGTTGATCAAATAATTATTCAACCCGCCCACAGCCAACAGGACTGGTATCAAGAGCGTATTAGCGGTTGCGTTTCTGTCAGTCAGGATCAGAAGTGTTGCCCCATCGCCGATTGCATCTTCTGCTTGTTTAAAGATATTTCCGAGCGCCTTTTCCAAGCGATCATTGCGTTCTTGCCCACGCTCATAAGCTAAGGAAATGGTGGCACTTTTGAAGCCTGGCAGATTCAAGTGCTCTAACTTGGCAAACTCAGATGTTTTCAAGAAAGGAGTTTCCAACTTGAGCTTTCGCGCATTTTCCGGAACAGCACGAGTAACATCAGCATCTTTGCCTAAGTAAACGCTAGTACTGATGACATGTTCTTCTCTGATCGCATCGATCGGCGGATTAGTCACCTGTGCAAACTCTTCTTTAAAGTATGTAAAAAGCGATTGCGGCTTTTCACTCAGGACAGCTAATGGCGAATCAAAGCCCATCGAAATAATGGGATCCTCTCCTTTTTGGGCCATCGGTAAAATTGCTTCGCGGATAATATCATCCGTATAACCATGTCTGCGCCACAAAGTCTCCAGTGCTCGTTGTGAAAGGGTGGCATTAACATCAGGTTGCGGTAATTCATTTAATGCCAATTGTTCACTCTTCAACCACTCAGCGTACGGATGAGATTCGGCGTATTTTTCCTTGATTTCATCAGTTTGGTAAAACTTGCCCTTAGCAGTATCGACCAAGATCATGTCATTTGGACCTAAAACGCCCTTCAACCGGACATCTTCCGGAGCAATATCCACGACGCCGGATTCTGACGCAGCCACAATAGTATTATTCTTATCGATCGTATAGTGTGAAGGCCGCAAACCATTCCGATCCAAAAACGCTCCGACTTGGATCCCATCAGTAAAACAGAGAGCTGCCGGGCCGTCCCATGGGGTTACAAAGCTGGCATTATATTCGTCAAATGCTTGCCGGGCAGCGCTGAGATGACTGTCTTGTTGCGTTTCTTGGACCATCATCAATAACGCCTCAGGTATATCACGGGCTTGCCGGTACAGAAATTCCATACAATTTTCCAATTTTGCAGAATCTGAATCTTCTTCATCGTATAATTCGATCCCGTGTGATCTCATCCAGTTCTCGTTGCCCTTTAAGGTATTGATCTCACCATTATGGGCTAAGAAGCGGTACGGCTGAGCGCGTTTCCAGCTAGGAAATGTGTTAGTGGAAAAGCGGGAATGAACTAAAGCAATGGCGCTTTTCACAGCAGGATCACTCAGATCGGGATAAAACAAGGCAACTTGATAGGCATGCAGCATTCCCTTATAGACAACGGTCAACGAGGAGAGGCTTGAAATAGAAAATTCTTCCGAAGTGTACGTTTTTTCCAAGTGTCGGCGTAGTTGATACAACAAATTTTCAAAAGCCCTGCCTGCTGCCGTTTCTACCGGACGCTCGATAAAAACTTGCGCAAAACTCGGCATACTTTCTCTAGCAGAAGGACCGCAGACACCGTAAACGATGGGCACATCCCTCGTGCCAAGCACTTTCAAGCCAAAGTTTTTAATTTCAGTACAAACTGAGGCCAGCATCTCCCGTTTATTTTCTTGCTCGCGCGGCAAGAACAGCTGAGCGACGGCATAGTTGCCCCTTTCAGGCAATACAAAATCTTGACTCAGTGCTTCGCGATGGAAAAATTCATCCGGTAATTGCAGTAACACGCCTGCTCCATCACCACTATCAGGTTCTGCGCCTGTCCCGCCACGATGATTCATCCGTTCCAGCATCGTCAATGCCTGTTCGATCAAATGATGGTCTTGTTGGCCATCGATATGTGCGATAAAGCCCATCCCGCAGGCATCGTGCTCAAAACGCGGATCATACAATAAATTCGCTGATTTATTCATAAAACAGCCATCCTCTCATTGTCTTTTAAAACGATAAGCCTTTGTATTTCACTTTAGTTGGACACAACTCTTTGTGAATTCTTATTCATTAATTTAATTCTTATTTTACTCACATAATTCTAATTCACAATGATTTCGCGTAAAAAAGCTAAAATTGTAATGATTTTTTCTTTTATTGAGCTAATTTAGCGAGGTACTTTGATTGCTTGTACAGTGTAATTCTCTGCCATTTATATGTACTTCTAACAAAAAAAATAGCACTCAGACTTGATAATTTCAAAAAGTCTGCATGCTCTGGATGATCTAAGAAAAAATTTTTTATTTCAAACCTTGTGCAATTCTATTCTTTTTGGGCATTTTTGATCAGCACTCGTTCGCTAACCTTCAGAAATGGCAAGTAGAAGAATATCCCTTGAACTATGATCAAAAGTTGTACAACAACAGCTCGCCAATCACCGGCAGTTGCCAGAAAAGCATTGATCAATGGTGGAGTTGTCCATGGAACTAATGCAACTACTGGGTGCATCCAGCCAATAACAGTAAAGAAATATGCGATCAAGATCCCAATTACAGGCTGCAAAACAAATGGGACCATCATCGGAATGTTGAACACAATTGGAAATCCAAAAATAACTGGTTCATTGATGTTAAATAAACTTGGGGCTACAGAAAGTCCTGCCACCTCACGGGAAGCTTTTTGTCGAGAAAAGATGAAAACAGCGATCAACAAACAGAGGGTGGAGCCTGTTCCGCCGATCATCCCAAAAGTGTCCCTAAATGTATTCGTCAAGATATAAGGAATGTCCTGATGTGCGCTGTAAGCTTCCATATTTTTATTCATATTGATCAACAAGACAGGATCTAATAAGGTACCATTGACCACTGTCTGGTGGATCCCTAAAGTAAACAGGAAGTTGCCGACACTATATATGAAGAGCATTCCTGGAAGACTGGTGTTAAAGGACCTGAGCGGCTCTTGGATCATTGTCGCAATCAAAGCGATCAAATCGGTATCCCAGAACACTGCCAGCAATGTACCTATTAGAGCAAAGATACTCGCAGTCAGAATACTTGGGAGAAGTGAATTAAAAGATTGTGCGACCATCGGGGGAATATTTTCTCCTAAATGGATCTTGAGTTGTTTGATATTATTGAGCCAAATAAAGACCTCGGTTGCCAACAAACCAATGATTATTCCGCCAAACATCCCTGTGGTTCCTAAATTTTCATAAGATAATCCGCCGGTAACGTTGGCTGGTTTGGCAGTACTGGCCAGAGTTAGAGCAATCTGCTGCGGCATCGTCATAATAAGTGATGCTAAAGAAATAATGGCTGCCGCCATCGGGTTGTCGTAGCCCTTATTTCTGGCTAGCATATATCCTATCGCCGGAGCCAAAACTAATCCGGCAATGTTCAATGTCCCATTGGTTATTAAATTGCCCCAGATCTGCAGTTTACTTAACGTCGTACCAGAAGCAACCCAAGGAAAAATAACATTGTTGATCAATACTCCGACACCAGCCAAGATAAATAACGGCATAATAAGAGCAAAAGCGTCCCGTAAAGAACGCAAATGAACTTCATTGCCGACCTTGCTCGAAAAATTAGCGAATTTCTCCAGCCATTTTTTATGAGTTTTTTCTTCACCCATTACTTTCACCCCGTTTTACAGGATCTTTCCATTAGATGAAATCACTTTTTTCAACCAGTAATAGCTCTTTTTAGGGACACGCTTCAGGTCCTTAAGATCGTGATTACTGCGGTTAACATAAACGACGCCATATCTTTTATCAACGTTTCCTGAGGAACTCGGAATATCGATCAAGCCCCAGCCAAGATAGCCAATGACATTGGCTCCTTGTTCCACAGCATTTTTAAGAGCTTGGATATGTTCGCGGTGATACTTGATCCGATATGTGTCGTTGATCGGATGAATCCCATCCCACTGTTCTCTTACGCCGATCCCATTTTCGATCGGAAAAATCGGTAAATGCAATTTATTCGAAAGATCCAGCAAGATATTTTCAAAGGCGGTCGGATCGATCTGCCAACCCCACTCATTGGCACTCAAATAAGGATTTTTCTTGGCTCCTAATACTCCGTAATAATTTGGCGGAGTCCCCACTGGAATCTTCGTGCTATCGATCGTACTCGTTGCATAATAGCTGAAGCTAAAGAAATCACTGGTCATGTGACTCATTTCTTCAAGTTCTTTTGGAACTAAAAGATCTTCTAAACCATTACTGTGCATGTAAGCCAGAACTTCATCAGAATATTTTCCCTCGGTGAATAAACGCAAAATATTGTTGTTGACAAATTCCTGGTATTTCCTAACAGCCTCTGTATCTTTGGGGTTAGTGGTAGCCGGATAACCTTCTTGATAAGACTCCATTCCCCCAATTTTCAAGCCAGGCTTATTTTGGTGAATATAATTGGCAATTTTTGCATGGGCTAACATGACGTTATGAGTAATTTGATAAAGGTCGTGCAGCGTTTTGTCACCTGTCAAATAACCGCTTGATTTGAAAGCGGGACTGAAACTATACAAGTTTTGTTCGTTGAATGTGATCCATAATTTGACGCGATCACCTAAGGTATCGATAATTTTTTTGCCAAATTCATAAAAGCGATCAACCACACATTTGTCGATAAATCCGTTGTATTTTTGCGCCAAATTTAATGGCATGTCGAAATGATATAAAGCAACTACTGGCTGGATCCCTGCTGCTAATAACTCATCTACTAAGTTAGAATAAAAGGCCAGCCCTTTTTCATTAAAGGGACCTTCCCCGTCAGCCTGAACTCTGCTCCATGAAACCTGGAATCGATAGCAATTCATCCCAAGGTCCTTCATCAGTGCAATGTCTTCCGGATAACGATGGTATTCATCAATAGCTACCTTCCAATCCGAGGCTTGTTCGCTGGCAGGATAGGTATCATAAACGGACTTTCCTTTGCCGTCTTCGTCAAAGGCCCCTTCTGTTTGCATACTCGAGACAGAATTGCCCCATAAAAAGTCTTTATTCAAAGTTGCCATATTCATCCACCCTTTCGCGCTTGATTATAAACCGCTTTCAAATATGTGTAAAGTCAACTCATTTAATAAGAGTTTACATCTCTAAAGGCTTGTATATTTTTTAAATCCCACTAAAATTAAGAAAGAAGACGTTAGGAGGATCAAAATGGCCAAATACCTAGATATCGCAGCAGAATTAAGCAGAAGGATCCGCGACCAGCAATATGTTGGCGGAGAGAGTATTCCTGATCAAAAAACACTTGCACAAGACTTTAAAACTAGTCGAATGACGATTCAAAAAGCACTGGATGTACTGAACACCGAGGGCCTCTCCTATAGCGTCCAGGGTTCAGGGACCTTTGTCAAAAAAAATGCCGCAGAAATTTCAGACTATAACGTACGTAGTGATCAATATGTAGGTACTACACAACTGTTTGGGAAGAATCACAACGTAACTAGTCAAATCATCGACTTTCACATCAGTAACCCAACTAAGAATGCCCAGAGCGCTTTAAAAATCGACCGTAATCAGCCGGTGTACGACATTATCCGCTTACGTTTTGTTGACGAAAAAGTATATGCATTAGAATATACCACCATGCCGACACTGGTGATACCTGATGTCACTGAAAAGGTCTTGTTACACAGTGTGTATGAACACATTCAAAAAACTTTAGGGTTAAAGATCGGCGCAGCTTACCGGATTGTCAGCGCTGTTAAGCCAGACAAATTAGACCAACAATATTTAGAATGTGAGCCAACAGATCCTGTCTTACAGATCGCTCAAATCGTCTATCTTAGCGATGGGACTCCATTTGAATTCTCACATGTCAGACAAAAATATGATAAGGGCAAGTTCGTAGTACTTGAGCCCGATCATCCAAATAAATGACCATTTTGTTTTTCTGACGACACTCAATATATAACCTGCGTTTTCAATATTAACAAATTTTTCTCTGCTGACTAGCTTGCTTTACAAACTAGTCAGTTTTTGCTATCCTTCTAGTATGCAAAGCATATTAGTTGGGAGAAAACGTTATGAAACAAGAGATATCGAGCCAAATGCTAAAGGGGATCCTGCAAGGAATTATCCTAATGATTTTGAGCAAGGAACCAGAATACGGCTACGGTTTAAGTAAAAAAATGGACCACTATGGACTGAAAGATATTCCTAAGGGGACCATTTACCCATTACTTACTGCGATGGAAAAGCGTGAGTTTATCAAGGGTAAAAAGCAAGCCTCTGACCTTGGTCCAACACGAAAATATTATTACATCACAAAAAATGGTCAAAAAGCAAAAAATGACTTCATACAAAAATGGGGAAGACTCCAAAAATCAGTCAATATGCTAGTAGAGGAGGATCATAATGACTAAAGAACAAGAATATATCCACAGGAATAATCGCTTACGCCAGAAATTAACCAGTAATAACGAAAAATTTTATAGTGATTTTCTTATCTACCTGCGTTCACGCAGTTTAATTCAGGACCAAGAAAGTGTTGAAGCCAAGCTTTTAGAAATCTTGCAAGACATTCTCGACGCACAATCTGACCATGTAACTGCTGAAGAGTACTTTGGAAAAGATGCTAAAGGCCTCGCAGACGATTTACTGTCCCAATTACCGAAAAACACCATCAAATTCCTTAAAGGCACTGCTTATATTTTAGCCCTTTATTTATTTTTCACTTTTTTGCCGAGTATGATCTCTCCGAATACAAGAGTTGATCTTGGAGCCATTTTAATAGCCGGAGTGTACACAGTCGCTGGAATTTTTCTTGCGTTTAGATACCTGAGCGACACTATTTATAAAACTTACTCAAAAACAAACCATAAATGGCTACGTTACATCAGTTCATGGTTAGTCGGATGCCTTTTGATTGCGCCAATATTTTTGATCAATATTTTTGTGCATACTCCGTTTAACTTCTTTATTGGTCAGTGGTTAGGTATTGGAATTATATTACTTTTTCTGCTTGTTGGTCTGGCACTATTTTTGAAACAACACGAAAAGATCTTGTGGCTTCCCTTTGCTCTGTTCTTTTTAGCCATTGGAGTATTAGGGATCGCGATGCGTGTGCCAGGTGGACTTGGTATTTTTTTAAGTAATACAGCCGGAGGACAGACAATTGCAGGCTTTCTCCTCTTAGCTGCTTTGATCATATTTTTAATTGCTAATTTCTTGGTTGCCAAAAAAAGTAACTCATTTAAATAAGTTCATTAAACCAGCAACGCCTTCCCCACAAGCAGCACCTTTGTTTATGCTGTTAAGCGGATGGTCTTCACAACAGGGTGATAAATGAAACGGATATAGAAATAAGTAACTTTATAGTTGATTAAAGCATACAAGAAAGGTAAACTATGCAGTAATTAAAAGTTATAATTTAAAAATCCGGTGAGAAGAGTAGTTGCTTATTATCCTTAACAGAAAGCCTCATTGATGAGAAGAGGCAATGAAAACGGCGATGAAGATGAGCTCTGATAATTTTTTATTTGTTAACGCAAATAGAACGACCGGGATCGTTATTTCCCTAATGAGGCATTATTCTAAATAAGAATAATGTGAATCAGGGTGGTAACGCGAAAAATTCGGCCCAAAGGTATTTAATTGCCTTTGGGCCGAATTTTTTTAGCTTTTAATAATCCAAAATTCTTATACAGGGAGTGTTAGTAATGACTAAAGCAACAGTAACCAAAACCACGTTTCCCAATCATTATGATATTGTAGGTAGTTTCTTACGGACAGCGCCGCTAAAAGAGGCACGTGATAGGTTCGAAGCAGGAGAAATAACAGAAGACGAACTGATCGAGGTCCAGCATGAAGAAACGAAAAAAATCGTCCAAAAACAGGCCGAGCTGGGTTTAAAAGATGTAACTGATGGTGAATTTAATCGTTCGTGGTGGCATTTAGACTTTCTGTGGGGATTAAATGGCGTTGAAACCTACGATTATCATGAAAGTTATAAGTTTCACGGCAAAAAAACTCGGACAGACAATGTCAAATTGGTCGACAAAATTGCATTTAATCCTGATCATCCTTTTTTCGCTAGTTATAAATTCTTAGCTTCAATTACACCATCTGGTGTCACACCAAAACAAACGATCCCCTCACCATCTATGCTTTTTCGCGACAACCGCAGTGACAATTGGCCGGAATTTTATGCTTCCTTTGACGACTATCTGGCTGATCTAGCGACAGCTTACCACCAAACCATTTTGCACTTTTACGAGTTGGGTTGTCGTTATATCCAGTTAGACGACACTACCTGGGCATTTTTAATTAGTAAGTTAAACGAAACTACTAAAGATTCAGATGAACATCAGAAATATTTAAAAATCGCAGAAGCTTCAGTTAAAGTTATCAATGATTTGTTGGCAGATTTGCCGAATGATCTCACTGTGACTACGCATATTTGTCGCGGAAACTTCAAATCTACTTATCTTTTTTCTGGTGGATACGATGATATTGCTGGTTATTTGGGGCAGTTGAATTATGCTGGAATATTTTTAGAATATGATGACAGCCGGTCGGGCTCATTTGCTCCTTTGGCTCGCATTTGGAATGGGGATAAAAATAAGCGTATCATCTTAGGTTTAATTACTTCTAAAAA
Source organism: uncultured Ligilactobacillus sp. (assembly GCA_934215475.1). Taxonomy (GTDB): domain Bacteria; phylum Bacillota; class Bacilli; order Lactobacillales; family Lactobacillaceae; genus Ligilactobacillus. The sequence continues at coordinate 10,212 of CAKPZY010000028.1, read as the reverse complement.
GCCTCAACTTGAAGATGAGAAGGCAATCATCGCCAGAATCAAGGAAGCAGCTAAAATTGTTCCTTTAGAAAATCTTGGTCTTTCCACTCAGTGCGGTTTTGCTTCGACTGAAGAAGGAAATAAACTGACCCAACAGGAACAGTGGAATAAACTAAAGTTCGTTATTCAAACAGCTCAAAAAATTTGGGGGTAAATGAAGATACTTTTCTCAATACAATGGGATAGTCACTTCACCTAATGGATAGGTTAATGGGTAAAATTCAATTGGTGTTTTACCCAATAGGAAGTTTATTGGATAAAAACTGCCCTCTGTTTTCCACAATTATCTTTTCCTGTAGGCTTATTTCTTTGACGTATCAAATTTACTTTGCGATTGCTCAAAATCAAGCTTTTTTACTGCTAAACCAGTCCTAAGTTGCTTGGCTATTTGACAATATCTTCTTTCCAAATCCTAGAATACAAGAAATAAGATATCAAAAGTAAATAAAGGCCAAGGTCCATTTTATAATTGGACCTTGGCCTTTTTGAATAAAAAATTTAGCAGACATCAGCATGACAGTCGATAATCAAATCAAAATAATGTCGTGTGCAAGAATTGCCAACTTCATATTGTTTGAGCCATCTTACAAACAGAGTATCATAAAAATAGTAGCCATCTCGGCGATAATATTTAATACAAAAGTTAGTACAGATTTGTTTAAGCGAAGAGAGTGATTATATTTATGAATGATAAAAAAGTCAGTATTCAGACAAAAATTGCTATTTTATCCGTATCTGCCCTGTCTTTTTTTGGAATTTTAGTGTCAGATTCACTCAACGTGGTTTTGCCGCTGTTGACAAAAGAGTTTTCAATCTCTTTGGGAACAAGCCAGCTGGTAACTTCGGGGTATTTTTTAGTAACCACAATTGTAATGAGTACCAGCGGCTTTTTAATGAAAAAATTTAAATCTCGTTCATTATTTATTATTGCGGTCCTTCTCAACGTTGTTGGAGCTATTTTATGTATCATGTCACCAAATTTTTCAATTTTACTGGTGGGAAGATTATTGCAAGCAGCAGGTACCGGTATCGCTACTCCTTTAATGTATCACGTTATAATGTCCTTGATCCCCCGTCATCGGTTAGGACTGTACATGGGAATTGCTGGTATGATTATTTCTTTAGCCCCGGTGCTCGGCCCAACCTATGGCGGCTCATTATCTGCTTTTTGGTCATGGCGTTGGATCTTTATTATTACTATCCCGTTCTTATTGATAATCGCCTGGATCGGTGCAAAAAATATTCACGTAGACCCAACTGGTACAAAACAAAAATTTGATGTCATCGGGCTTCTCTTACTGGGAATAATTTTTGTAAGTTTAAGTGTTGCTTTTACCAATGCAGGAACTTATGGTTTCTCAGACCGTACTTTTATTTGTTTGCTAGGGATCTTTGTTTTAGGTTTGTTCTTGTTAATATTCTATTATCATTTTTCAAAGGAACGCATTTTAAATTTCCGTTTGTTATTAAATCCAATTCTTGGTTTGAGATGGATAAATTATTGCATTTTGCAATTTGTAAATATCGGTATTGCGCTGGTTGTACCAATTTTTGCAGAAGACTATTTACACACCACTTCCTTTATTTCTGGGTTGATCCTTCTTCCGGGTGCATTGCTTGGTTCGATCTTTACTCCTGTTGCAGGACATGTACTCGACAGACACGGTGCATTCCCACCATTACTTGCATCTAGCATTGCAATTCTACTAGGTTCATGCATGTTTTTCTTTACTTCCACAGCCTTGACCATCTGGACGACAGGGCTTGCTTATCTTGTATTGCGGATCGGTTTTAATATTGGTTTTAGTAACTCATTGGCCGATGCCAGCCTTCAGGCATCACTAACTGAAAAAGAAAATGTAAATTCTCTTTTCAATACTTTTCAACAGTATTCTGGTGCTTTAGGAACAAGTGTATTGTCAGCAATAATTTCTGCCAAACAAATAGAAAAAGGAAATTCTTTACCAACGTTGACAATGCAAGGCAGTAAAATTGATTTTATCATCTTGATTTTTCTGTCGTTGATCAGTTTGGGATCAGTATTAACTGCACAATTTATTAAAGCAAAAACGACACCAAATAAATAATTTCACTGTATAAAACTTAAAGTGCGAGACATAGTCAGTAATTACAAAAAGGAGAAGTTCAGAAATTAATAATCAATTTCTGAACTTCTCCTTATTTATTTGCAGTTAGTTTTACAGAATTCTTTAAAAGTTATAATTGGTAAGGTCATTCAGGCCTAACTCATTAAAATGGGTAAGGATGAGGTTCTCCCTGATAGGTGATCCAGTGCATCCTAGTGAACTCGTCAAGGACCCACTCACCATTGAAACGCCCAATTCCAGAATTCTTCTCGCCTCCGAAAGGCACATTTGGCTGATCGTCCGGTGAAATATCATTGATATGTGTCATTCCAGCATCAATACCACGCGCAAACTTGATACCTCTTTCCATATCAGAGGTATACACAGCACTTGAAAGACCGTACTTAGTATTATTGGCGATCTCCAGGGCTTCTTCGTCATTTGCAACTTTAATAACTGGATAAACCGGCCCAAAGACCTCCTCTTGGGCAATTTCCGCTAGTGGATCAATATTAGTTAAGACTATTGGCCAGATCAAATTTCCATCATGCTTACCAGAAATGAACTCTGTTGCCCCGTCTTTTTTAGCTTGGAGGACTTTATTCAAAATCGAATCAGTTTGCTTTTGATTAATAATTGGTCCAACAACGGTATCTTCATCGTTGGGGTCGCCAACTTTCATCCCCTTAACATATTTTGCTAACAGCGGCATGAATTTATCATAGACTTTTTCTTCTACGATCAAACGATTGGCTGTCATACAAATTTGACCTTGATGCAAAAACTTAGAAACAACCGCCCCATGCGCTGCATCATCTAAATCGGCATCATCCAGCACAACAAAGGGAGCATTCCCGCCTAATTCAAGCGAAGTTTTCTTAAGAACGTCGGTTTGCATAACTTTTTCGCCGATCCCGCGCCCGACTGCTGACGAACCAGTAAATGAAATGAGCTCAGGAATAGGATGTTGTACAAAGTAATCTCCAATTACTGAACCAGACCCAACTACTACGTTTAAAACGCCAGCAGGCAAACCAGCATCAGCAAAAATTTGACCCAGCAGCAATCCCCCGGTTACAGGCGTGTCGCTAGCCGGCTTAACCACCACACTGTTTCCTAACGCAAGTGCTGGAGCCAAAGAACGCATAGTTAAGTGAAAGGGAAAGTTCCACGGACTGATCAGGCCAATTACTCCCAATGGTTCACGAAATGCCAAACTGGTCTGCTGCGGATAAGCAGGCTGTAAGATCTTGCCATCTGCGTGTAAAGCAATATTACGCGACTCTTTAGTAATGTTGATTGCTGAAAATAACTCGAACTCCGCCTTGATCCTAGTACTGCCGGATTCGTTAACTAAGTCTTTGATTATTTGTTCGTGGTGCTCATCTATCAGCTCAAGTGCTTTATCCAAAACAGCAATTCGAGCCGATGCTGGCGAGGCTGCCCATTCTTTTTGTGCTTGTTGCGCACTTGTATAAGCCGCATCAACATCACTCTTATCAGCACCAACAATTTCAGTTAATTTTTCTCCGTTATATGGGTCAGTATCAACCGTAGTATGTGAGCCATCGCTGCCGGTTTGCCAATCACCATCGATGAACTGCTGTGTATAGTCATTCAATTGGTACATTAATGGCCCTCCTTTCAAAATATTCTTTAAGCTTTGTAACTTTGATCCAAGACGATCACAGGCTTCACTGTTTTCCCATTCTTAGAATCAGCAAAAGCTTGATCAACTTGATCTAAACTATAAAACTTTGTTAATTTGTCTATTGGAAATTTACCTGCTTTATAGAAAGAAACCAGCTTAGGAATAAATGTTTGGGGTACCGCATCACCCTCAATGACACCCTTAATAGTACGTGATGGCATTAATAAGTCATTCAGGGGATTAATTGTAATATCCTTGGGTGACACTGCAATTGGTGCTAACTGCCCGGCAATAGCTAATGAACGAAGAGCGTTTTCGATCACTGCCGGAACACCTGTTGTATCTAATGCATAGTCGATCATTGATCCTTCTGTAATTTCTTTGATCCTGTCAATGACTTCTTCATTTTTGCTGTTAATGGAATCAGTTGCACCTAATGTTTTCGCAAGTTCAAGCCGTTCGTCATTAATATCCACCGCAATCACATGTGCGCAATTAGCCACGTTTCCGGCCATGATCCCTGCCAAGCCTACAGCTCCTGTCCCAAAGACAGCCAAGTTTGAGCCCGCTTCAGGATCTAAGGCATTTAACACACTGCCACTACCGGTCATAAAGCCGCAACCCAATGGCCCGAGGTAACGAAGATCGATCTCATCGGGAACTTTTACCAGATTATTGGTATCAGTCACAGCATAAGTTGCCAGAGAGGACTGGCCAAAGAAGTTGGAAATATCTTTGCCATCTTCAGTATGCAAACGATGAGTATGGTCCTTCATCTCACCACTACCCATATTGAGTTCTGCAAAACGGACACAAGCACCTGGGCGTCCCGCCTTACAGTACTTACATTCTCCGCAGGACGCAAAGCCAATTACGACATGGTCTCCTTTTTTGAAGTTTTGAACATCAGGTCCGACTTCTTCAACAATACCAGAACCTTCATGCCCTAAAATAGCAGGTAGCGGCAGTGGGACAGTCCCATCAGCTACAGTAGCATCAGTATGACAAACACCAGAAGCAACCAGTTTGACTAAAACTTCATTACTTTGAGGTTTATCAAGTTCAACCTCAGTAACTTTAAATGATTCGTTTACCCCTTCTAAAACAGCCGCTTTTACTTTCATAAAAAAAGCCTCCTTCTGAGAAATATATTTTCCAAAATCATGCTACCATACAATCTATTAAAGCGCTTACATTTAGTTTGCCTTACTTCCTTTAAGTTCAGCTTCCCTTCTCTATTTTAATTTTTTAGCTGCATGAAAAATATATGTTCTTAGATAAAACTCCCATAAAATAAACATTGAAATGAATACACAGTGAGAGATGATGTGCATTTGAAAAGCTTGATTTAGCAGTTTTATTATTTTAAACTGTTGAGCAAGTCCAGGATAGCAGTTACCTTTTAACCGGAAAGACCAAATAAAAGCACACAAATGATTATTTCTACTTGGTGCATTGATGTATATAGATGCCAGCGCTACAAAGAAGGAACTTTACGGGTCGAGCTTCCAAGAACCTCAGCAAGGAAACAAATTATGCTCCCACCTGAAACCTTTTTAATATCTTGTGTTGGTCGGTTGTTTCGTCGTTTCAACAAATAAATAGCTAAAGGACTTGATGTAATAAATATGTTCAAAAATGATAAAAAACGAGATCTCTTGAAGTTTGAGGAAAAACACCCTAATTTAAACAATAATGAAAAGAAGCTCATTTTTGATACTGTTAACAAAATAAACGACCCAAAAACATCTCAAGAAAGGGAAATACTAGCTATTATTCACTCTCTGAGAAAGCTATCTATCAGTGGCCAGTTATCGAAAGATGGCAGAATTTTATTAAAAAAATTACACCGCGATCAATGGTTTTGGGGAATATTAAATAGTGCAGTTTTGGGAGGAAGAAATTAAGGCTGCTTTGCATGTCTTTTAGTTAAATGATACTAGCTAATTATCAATCTTCCCAAAATGTTTCCGTCGAATTAAGCTGCTTATTCCTTGATTGAATAGATAGCCTTTCTAAAGTGCTGGTACTTTGCTTACAGAGAAATTTGGCTAAGAATTAATCAAATGAAACAATGAAATTGAGGTAAAAAATGCGGGCAACAATCGTTATTTATAATCAAAAATTAAATTCAATTATGTTGATACATAGAATTAAAAATAATAGGGATTACTGGATAATACCTGGTGGAGGATCAAAAAACTCTGAAACTGCTGTTCAAACAGCCATTCGTGAAATAAACGAGGAACTACAAATAAGCTTTTCTTCGAATGATATTAGTTATATTTTTGATATAAACGGGCAAGAAAAGCACAGGATATTTTTTGCCATCATAAATTCTGTGTATACACCTGACATTTCAGGTGAAGAGCTAGTTAAATCTAATACAGATAATATCTATATTCCTACGTGGGTAAATAGAGACCGCATAAACAAAATTAACATACAACCTAAAGAAGCAGCCGAGAAGCTGGATAAATTTCTACATAGAACGGATAAGAATAAGCCTTCGCAAAATCGTAATTTATACAAATGATTCCAATAATGTCGTTAGATAAGCTTTGTTTGCCATTTAATCAGTCAAAGCCCATTTTAAAGGCTGCTAGACTGGAATGTTTCAGAAAAAGTAAGCAATTCAGAGTGGAGACTGAAACCCCTTAAGACACTTGAATTATACAACGAATTAATTTTTGCTATTTTAGTATTATTTATTTGGTATGATACAACCTTTTTTACTAACCAAAATGACAAAAAAAGCGTACCATTAACCTTATAGTGATTAAAGCGTTTGATACAAACGTTGTAGAGGGGAGAAGTTAACGTGGACTTAGTTGATGAACTAGTCAATGTTGTTGGCCAAAAAAATGTCATTGCCAACAAAGCAAAATCTTTACGCTTTCGGACGGGGTATCGTTCCGGTAAGGGCGATGCATTAGCAGTAGTATTTCCTACTACTTTAATGGAAATGTGGCGCGTTCTTAATGTTTTGCATGATAACAACATTATCATTATTATGCAGGCGTCCAACACTAGTTTGACAGAGGGTTCCGTACCAGCTCCAGGTTATGACCGGCCGGCAGTTGTCGTAAACGGAACGAAAATTAAAGACCTACAGTTGATCAATAATGGGAAACAAGTTCTCGCGTTCCCTGGAACGACATTGTTTCACTTGGAAAACGAATTACAGCGGATCAAACGAGAGCCGCATTCAGTTATTGGTTCATCTAATTTAGGGGCATCGGTAATCGGCGGCATCAATAACAATTCTGGTGGTGCCTTGATCAGAAGAGGACCAGCTTACACAGAGCTAGCCTTGTATGTTTGGATCGATGAAAATGACAAAATGCACTTAGTTAATCATTTGGACATTGATTTGGGCAAAACGCCTGAAGAAATCATCAATAATTTGCAAGACCGTAATTTTGACGTGAATCAAGTTCCAGCTACGAAACATCATGGTTCAATGTTCAACCATGAACAGGTTGTGCGTGATGTCGAATCTGATAAACCCATTCGGTACAACTCTAATCCTAAAGAATTGTATGAAGTATCTGGGTCATCCGGTCACGTTGCGGCGCTTGCTGTCAGATTAGACACATTCCCAAAGGATAAAAGAACACAAATGTTTTATATTGGGACCAATAATCCTGATGAGTTGGAAGATATCCGTCGGCATATCATGACGAATTTCAAAGAGCTACCCGTTTCTGGTGAATACATGCATAAACACGCATATGAGTTAGCTAAGAAGTATGGTAAAGACTCGCTGATCGTGATTGAAAAAATTGGTACTGGTCACTTGCCGCAATTGTTTGCACTAAAAGCGTGGGGCGAACGGTTTTTGAAGCATATTCCATTTTTCAAGCCTTATTTCCCCGATCGTTTGCTGCAAGCATTAAGTCATTTATTCCCTAATCAAATGCCTAAAAGAATAGATGATTATTACGAAAAATACGACCATTATCTGCAATTAAAGATGGCTGGCGATGGCATTGAAGAAGCACGCGCGTATCTCAAATCTTACTTCAAAAAAGCAAGCGGTGACTACTTTGAAGCTGATGAAAATGAGACCAGTAAGGCGGCAACGCACCGCTATGTAACGGCTGGTGTTGCTATTCGTTATCAGGAATTGAAGCAGGATAGTATTGATATTTTGCCATTAGATATTGCGTTAGCAAGCAATGATTATAAATGGTTTGAGCATTTACCAAAGGAAATCGACGATAAAATAGAGCACAAAATATATTATGGCCATTTACTTGACCACGTCATGCACCAAGATTATATTTTAAAACCCGGGATTGATGCGCACGAGCTTAAAAAAGAAATGCTGAAAATTTTGGACAAGCGCCACGCTATTTATCCAGCCGAACACAATGTAGGACACTTATACGAGGCAGCACCAGCATTAGTCAAGCACTATAAGAAGGATGATCCAACCAACAGTTTTAACCCGGGTGTGGGTAAACAGACAATGTCTAAGTACTGGGGAGAATATTAAACTCAAGTTTTTAATAATAGCCGTTATCGCTTGTCGATAAATCGGTTATTTTTTTGTCAAAGAATGCATGGATTTTGTCTCAACTACAAATGAGTGATCCTATACTGATAGATCTGCTACTTACCGATTCAAGTAAACTTAACTAAAAAATGCTGTGATTAGTCCGCTAATCTATTAGCATTAAAACCCATGTGTTATAAATAAGCTTTGTTTTATGTTACAGTTGATTGCAAAATTCTAACCTCTAAATTTTAAAATGTAGTTGTGCTAGCTGAACAGTCAAATTATTATTGAAAGGAAAATTTTTATGAATTACCCTCAAAAATACAATTCACGTGAAAGCATTACTTTACCTGATGAAAAAGAAGTTAAAAAAGTTGTTGGCGCTTCTTATGACCCCTCAAAAACGCTTAACGTGCTCAAAATGTTTGCCGGAACAGGGGATATGTATCAGGCTACTGTTGGCTTAGTACAAGCAGTCTTTACTACTTCTGGTATTAAGGCGCAAACGCGTGAAGTCATCATTTTACGAGCAGCCAAAATTCTAAACGTGCCATACGAATGGCAGGCTAACATAAAAATGGCGCACAATGTTGGCTTATCTCACCAGGATATCGCTGAAATTGCTAAAGATGAAGCTGTTACAGGAATTGATGATGAATTTGTCCTGGTTTGTCAAGCAACTGATGAACTATCATTGCGAGGAACACTGGACGATAAAACTTTAGTGAAAATAAAACAGCATTTTGGTGAAGAAGGATCGAGAAAAATTATTCTAATGATCTCTTGGTTCAACTTATTAAGCCGCTTTTTAAATGGTTGCGTGTTCCGCTAGAGACAACTGATAAGATCGGAGATAGTCAGTCTCCTTTAGAATAATCTGTTTTATTATTTCATCTGGTGAAAGACCAATTTATTATAAATGGGTCATGATAACTTTTTAAATAAGACTGTTTTAGGCAAATTTAGTTTATCTGTCTAAGACAATCATTTATTTTGAATAGACAATTTTCTGCCCTTCCTTTACCTTAGGCTAACAAAAACAACGATTGATTAGTGATAATTAGTCAAGCAGTCGACTTAGTTTAACTAATTTTTTCAAAAAGAAAGGAAAAAAAGCTGCTTGAAGGCTCTTATGGTACAATTTCACCACGAAAGCTTTCGAAATGGACTGATAAAGCGTCTGAGAGTGTGACAAAAGTAACGAATAAGTGAAGAACAAGCTGACAATAAAAATTATATTTTTGTAACCAGGAGCGGTTAATGCACATTACAACATTAAATCTAGACGATTTTGAAAGCTTTAGGGAAATCAGGCTCCTTGCCTTAAAAAATGACCCCATGTCCTTTGGGTCTAGTTATGAGGAAGAAGTAAAAAAATCAGACGAATATTTTAAAAATAGAATAAAAGCTACGGACAATAAATTTATGCTAGGATCTTTTGATTGTGGACGTTTAATAAATATTGCTTCTTTTACGCGGGAAATCGGCTTAAAGGAGCAGCATAAGGGTGAATTACCGCAGTATATTGTTTGCCAAATTATAGAAACCGAGGATATACAAAGAAATTAATCAATATCTTATTGGATAAAGCCTCTATGTTACCAGACATAAGAATTATAAAATTAACAGTTTCATCTGAAAATAAATCCGCTAAAGATTTATACAAAGCACTTGGTTTCAATAAATATGGTAGAGAGCCCTATTCCTTATTTGACGGTAAAAATTATCATGATGAAGATTTAATGTATCTTGATTTCATTGATTACAAAAATAAAAGTATCAGTGATTAATTAAAGATTATTTATGATATGACTAGGATTAAAACAAGTTAAAAAGGCTTCTTTAAACGCCCTTTTGCTGATAAATAAGAGGGTCGATTAGTGCGTAATGGGCCCTTCCTTTATATAATTTACAACTCCATCCTAAGTCCA
>CAKPZY010000027.1 GCA_934215475.1 uncultured Ligilactobacillus sp. | reverse complement strand
ATACCACCAAATTTTCAAAAAACAGGAAAATATGGTGGTATTTTATCGGATTATGGAACGTTTTGTCCCAACTCCTTGCTGCGCGTTACCACCTTTATTTTTACCTGATTCACACCAGATAACTTAGCAAGTTCAATAATAAAGCATTAAACTCGGACACGATAATGGGTGTCAGTCACTCACATCTAACCAAAACGGCTCGATGATCGTTTGCTGCAAGACCATCTTCATAAAGCAGCAGACGCTTGTTTTCACCAAATGCAAGCTCTCTTTAACCTAACCAACTTTACTACTCATCTTTTCATCGCATTTAATATTATTGAGTTGCATCATAGAAGTGAATTTTGCTTTTGTCAATAAAAAATGTCGCTAAAATTAGTGTTTTTAGTTAGACCATTTAAGCTGGCCCTGGCTTCAAAACCATGATTACCAACATTAACCTGTACAATTTGGCCATTTGCTAGAAATGGCACTATATTTGAGCGCAGCATAATTTGCCAAACATACTGTTATCAAATTATATTTGACAACCTAAAAAACTAATGCTATTATAGCAAAAATTAAAAAATAATTAGACGTTGACAAGAAGAGTAACCGGTCGAACTAGAAAAAAGAGAAGCCTGTTTGGTGTAAATGGCGATTCGCGACACTGGTGAAGATGAACTTAGAGTCGGCTTGGCGGTCTTATGGCTGCCCAGTCCGGAGCGGCAACCGCTATAAATGCCAAGTTTACATGGATCAGATGTGAACTTACCAAGTCTATTATCGTGAGGTAGTAGAAAATTCAGGTGGCACAACGAAACTTTCGCCCTGCGCAGCAAGAAGATTGCTGTGGGCGGAAGTTTTTTTATTTGCCAATAAAAATTAACAATTTTTAGCAGCTAGTGTTATAGAAAATACAATTTTATCCAGGGAGGTGTCAGAGATGGCAACATTTGTACAAAACGGACTGTCCAGAAAACGACAAGCGGATCTTACGTCCGATGTACTCAAAATAGGAATATTAAATCTGATGCCGAATAAAAAGGAGACAGAAGAACAGTTTTTGAGTATTTTTGACAAGCTGGCAGACAATATAGCTGTTTATTTTTTCTATCCGGCAAGTCATCACTTTAAGACCATAGATCCAAATCTGATTCGGGCAAATTACCTGCCGCTTACACACGCCGGTAATCTTGACTTAGACGGATGGATCATGACAGGTGCTCCAGTTGAGAGGCTTCCTTTTGAAGAGGTGGATTATTGGGATGAACTGCAAGATGCAATTGCTTTACATCACCGCAGAAAAGATGACGTCTTATATGAATGCTGGGCAGCCCAAGCCGGTTTGTATGTGAATTATGGCATCGATAAGGAAGCTCGTCCGCGTAAACTGAGTGGCATTTTTGCCACGTCAGAGCTTGATCATTCCTCATTTTTGACCCGCGGTTTTAGTGCAGGGGGGCTGTTGCGAATGCCTCAATCCAGGCACACAGGACTGGCAGTCCCAAACGAAGGATTACCAGCTCCATTGCGGACAGTTGCTTTTTCTCGGGATGTGGGGCCAATTATTATGGAAGACTCAGCAACCGGCGAAGCATTTGTGACTGGACATCCTGAATATACGAGAGAAACTTTGGCTAAAGAGTACAAACGTGACGTTCTGCGGGGCTTAGCAGTTTCTCAACCTAGGAATTATTACGTTAATTACTTGAAAAATAAGATCGATTATTCATGGCGCAAGGACAGCTTGCTGTTTTATCAGAATTGGTTGACTCGAGTGTCAAAAAAGAAAGTAGTGAAAAATTTATGAGTGAAGAAAACAAAGATAAGCAACTACATTTTGAAACATTACAAGTACACGCAGGACAAACAGTTGATGAGACGGGTTCACGGGCAGTGCCGATCTATCAAACGACTTCGTATGTTTTTAAGGATCCAAAACAAGCTGCGGTAAGATTCGGCTTGACTGAACCGGGAAATATTTATACCCGGTTGACTAATCCGACTACTGATGTGGTCGATAAAAGAGTGGCTGCTTTGGAAAACGGGACGGCCGGGGTAACTCTATCGACAGGTGCAGCAGCGATCACCGCTGCAATTTTAAATATCGCCGGTGAGGGCGATGAGATCGTTTCGGCCAGCACATTATATGGCGGGACTTATGATCTGTTCAATGTGACCTTGCCTAAGTTGGGAATCAAAACTCATTTTGTTGAACCCGATGATCCGCAAAATTTTGCCGAACCGATCAACGAAAAAACTAAAGCAATTTACATTGAGAGTATTGGGAACCCAGGCATCAACTTGATCGATATCGAGGCGGTCGCCAAAATCGCACACGATAATGGATTATTATTGCTGGTCGATAACACTTTTGGAACTCCTTATCTGATCCAACCCTTAGAACATGGAGCAGATATCGTGATCCACTCGGCTACCAAATTTATTGGCGGGCATGGTACAACGATGGGCGGCGTGATCGTCGAAAATGGAAAGTTTGACTATCGAGCTAGTGGGCGTTATCCAGAATTTACCAAGCCAAATGACCAGTACAGCGGCTTAGTATTTGCTGATTTGGCCCCAGCAGCCTTCACTACTAAGGTACGGGCGGAAACTCTCCGTGACCTTGGTGCTGCGATCTCTCCGTTTAATTCGTTTTTACTTCTGCAAGGACTAGAGTCTTTGTCATTGCGGGTAGAGCGCCATGTGTCTAACACTGAAAAGATCGTCAAATTCTTGAATGACCATCCTAAAGTGGCCTGGATCAACTATCCTGGATTACCCGATAATAAATACCATAAACTGGCGGAGAAGTATTTCCCACATGGTGTCGGTTCCATCTTCACTTTAGGATTAAAGGGCGGAGAGAAAGCTGGCAAAGAACTGATCAAGCACTTGAAGTTGTTTTCTTTGTTGGCAAATGTGGCAGATGCAAAATCGTTGATCATTCATCCGGCCTCGACGACTCATGCTCAACTGAATGAAAAAGAACTTTTAGCAACCGGGACAACGCCTGATTTGATCCGGATCTCGGTGGGTGTTGAAAACGCCGACGACCTGATCGCAGATTTAAAACAGGCATTAGATAAAGTTTAAACGAAACAAGTAGAAAAGCAGTGGTGAAAGCCGCGTAGTATGAAATTTGTTTTACCTATTTTCGTTCTTGGTTTAGTAATTTACGAAGGAGGATCCGTCAATGGGATCAAAGCATGAACATCTTGAGACATTTTTAGCACAGGCAGGAAATCGCACAGATGACCAGAAAACAGGGGCAGTTTCCACACCACTCTATTTTTCAACGGCATATCGACACGAGGGTCTGGGCGAATCCACTGGCTATGACTATTCAAGAGAAACTAATCCCACAAGAGATGTTTTACAAGCGGACTTAGCTAAGCTTGAGAATGGTCAGCAAGCCTTTGCTTTAAGTTCCGGTATGGCTGCGATCCAACTGGTTTTTTCAAAGTTTAAATCACATGACAAGATTATTATTTCGGATGATCTTTATGGTGGGTCTTTTCGCTATTTTGCTGATCTCCACGAAAATTATGGAATAGATTTCATTTTATGGGATAGTAAAGACTTTGCTTCCTTAGCTGAAAATCTAGCTAAACCAGGCGTTAAGACCATCTGGCTGGAAACGCCGTCCAATCCAACCATGAAATTGATCGACATTCGCAAAACTGCGGCACTTGCTCATGAATATCACGTGGAAGTCGTCGTCGACAACACTTTTTATACCCCGATCATTCAGCGTCCGCTAGATGAGGGTGCCGATATCGTCGTCCATAGTGCTACCAAGTATTTAGGCGGTCATAACGATATTTTAGGTGGAGTTGTTGTGTGTAAGGGCACAAAAGATGCGGCGCTTTATGAACGCAATTTGAATACTACCGGTGCCGTTCTTGATCCTTTCTCTTGTTGGCTTCTCTTGCGCAGTTTAAAAACATTGCCCTTACGGATGGAAAAGCACGAAAAAAATGCTCAGAAAATTGTGCCAGCACTAAAAGAAGAATCACTCGTCTCAAAAGTTTTATATCCGGGACGAGGTGGAATGATCAGCTTTTATGTGCAGGATGAAAAGCTAGTGGATAGCTTTTTGAGAAACTTGCAGGTCGTCTCCTTTGCTGAAAGTTTAGGCGGGGTAGAAAGTTTGGTAACAGTTCCCGCAACACAGACACACGCCGACTTGACAGAAAAGCAAAGAGAAGAAAAGAATATTACCAAAAATCTTCTACGTTTATCGGTGGGACTAGAGAACAGTGAAGATCTGATCGCAGATATTCACCAAAGCTTAAAAAAAGCGCAAGTGACAAATGAAGCCCGCAAGTCACAATTATAAAGCACAAGTATAGAGAAAACGGCAGATAAACACTGTAGAAATCAAGGTTACAGAGAAAAGTGGAGGAACGCAGATGGAAAGACATAATTATGATGATTCTACTAACATTATTAAAGATACCGTCAGACCTGATCCAGTTAGCGGAGCTGTAAATCCTCCGTTACAATTGTCTTCGACTTTTGCCCAAAAAGATCCAGAGTTTTTGGGGAAATATGACTATGCCAGGAGCGGCAATCCGACCAGAGACGTGGTAGAAGAAAGCATAGCCCATTTAGAACGGGGCAGTCGAGGCTTTGCATTTTCGACAGGGATGGCAGCAATTTCAGCGGCCTTCTTATCCCTGCATCAAGGCGATCACGTGATCGTCACTAAAGACGTCTATGGCGGGACTTTTCGCTTGATCACTGAGTTGCTGCCTAACTACGGCATCTCACATACTTTCGTTGATATGAACGATCAAGACGCACTTGAAGCTGCTTTTCAAGAAAACACTAAGGTCGTCTACATTGAGACACCATCCAACCCGACTCTGAAGGTGACCGATATTAAAGCAGTGGCCAGCTTGGCTCATGCCCACGGAGCATTAGTCTTTGCGGATAACACTTTTATGACCCCGCTTTTCCAAAAGCCGCTCGAATTGGGAGCAGATCTGGTGGTCCACAGTGCCACTAAATTTCTGTCCGGCCATTCAGATATTTTGGCAGGACTGATAGTGACAAAAGATAAAAAATTGGGTGAGACAATATACTTTATTCAGAATGCTATGGGTGCTACTTTAGGAGTTAATGATTGTTGGTTATTATTGCGAGGATTGAAGACCTTAAAAGTTAGACTGCAGGCTGAAGCCAAAAGTGCTTTGAAGTTGGCTCAATGGTTGGAAAAACAGCCAGGTGTTAAGTCTGTTAAGTATCCCGGGCTTACGAGCGATGCAAGTTATAAAGTGCAGAAAAGCCAGGCTAGTTCAGGTGGCGCAGTGTTGTCTTTTGACGTTGGAAACGAACAAAACGTCCGCACCCTAGTCCAGCACCTGCAGATCCCAATTTTTTCTGTTTCTTTGGGGGCAGTGGAGACGATCTTATCTTATCCCTGTACGATGTCTCACGCTGAACTCGATCAAACTGAACAAACTGACTGCGGTGTGACTCCTGGCCTCTTACGGTTATCGGTTGGGATCGAAGATTTGTCAGACTTGGAAAAAGATTTCCAAAATGCGTTGGCTTATTTGCCAGAGGCTAAATCTGTCAAGCCAGACTTGAAGGTCAAATATTCTTAATGATCACTTCTAATCAAATTTTCAAGTTAGGAGAAATTTTTCATGTGGCAAATTATTAGTTCATCGCTGCCGCAGCTCATTGCAGCTGGAATCAAATTTACGATCCCTTTGGCACTGATTTCCTTTGCGTTTGGCTTGATCATCGCCTTACTCACCGCCTTGGTCAGGATCTCGACTAAAGGCGGCTGGTTTTCCGTAATTAAAGGTATTTTTCGTTTCTACGTCTGGCTTTTCCGGTCTACTCCACTGTTGGTACAGTTATTTATTGTTTATTTTGGCTTGCCTTACCTGCGGATTGCAGGAGTGCTAGATAATGGGATCAAATTGAGCCCATTTATTGCCGGTGTGATCACATTTTCGTTGAATACTGGAGCTTATGCTTCTGAAACTATTAGAGCCGCGATCTCCTCTGTGCCCAAGGGCCAGTGGGAGGCCGCGGCTTCAATTGGGATGACCCATACCCAAACATTGCGCAGGATAGTTTTACCGCAGGCCTTTCGAATTTCTTTGCCGCCGCTGGCCAATAGCTTTATCAGCTTGGTCAAGGATACTTCACTGGCTGCGTCGATCACGATCGTGGAAATGTTTGAGGTCAGCCAACAGATCGCTGCCGAAAATTTCCAGCCTTTGATTATGTATACATTGGTGGCTTTAATTTATGCAGTATTTTGTTCACTGCTTTCATTTGGGCAAAACTACCTGGAAAAAAGGACCAGCCGCCATTTAGAACAGTCAGAAGGGGGCGAGTAGTGAATGAAGTTAGAAGCAGTCAATAAAACATTTGGTTCACACCATGTTTTGCGAGACATTACTTTAGACCTACCAGAGAATGCAACAACGGTCATCGTCGGTCCCTCTGGTTCTGGCAAGTCAACATTGCTGCGTTCCCTGAATTTATTGGAAAGGCCTGAGTCTGGAACCTATTCTTTATCAGATATTACGATAGATTTTTCTCACAAACTTTCTACACGGCAGATACTTGCAGTGCGCAAGAAGACTGGAATGGTATTTCAAAGCTATAATCTTTTTCCGCATATGACAGTATTGCAAAATGTCAGTGAGGGTCCAGTGCAAGTCTTAAAAAAGAACAAAAATGAGGCACGAAAAGAAGCACTTGGGCTCTTGACTAAAGTTGGTTTGCGAGAGAAAGCCGATTATTATCCCGATCAATTATCCGGTGGGCAGGCACAGCGAGTGGCGATCGCTCGTTCCTTGGCTATGCACCCGGAATACATCTTATTAGATGAACCTACTTCGGCGCTAGACCCTGAATTGGAATTGGAAGTACTCCAGGTTTTGGCTGAGTTGGCCAAGGAAAAGCAGTCGCTGGTCATCGTCACCCACAATTTGGTTTTTGCGCGCCAAATAGCCACCAAGATCGTTTTTGTGGAAGACGGTAAGGTGATTTACGATGGATCCCCCAAAGAGTTCTTTAGCCAAGACCAGGGCAATCAACGCATCCGGAGTTTCCTGGCTGCCATGACTTTTTCTGAGATCAAAGATAAGTAAGCTGTTTTGTCTTACATGTTACAATACGAATGTAGTCTTGATAAAATTTATTAAAGGGGAAACAACAAATACTATGAAAAAATCTTTGAAATTAGCGGCCATCGCGTTGATCCTGACCTTGGGAGCATGCGGATTGAAAAGCGGGTCGCAAAATGGCCAAGATTCGTTTAAGTCTGAGTTAAAGACACAAGGTAAGTTGACCATCGGTTTAGAAGGAACCTACGCCCCATATTCTTACCGCAAAGACGGTAAACTCACCGGCTTTGAAGTAGAAATGGGACAAGCACTCGCGAAGAAAATGGGCGTTAAGGCTCAGTTTGTTCCGACTAAATGGGATTCATTAGTTGCTGGCCTGGGTTCTAAGAAATATGATGTAGTCATCAACAATATTTCTGAAACTCCAGCACGTAAAAAGGTCTATAAGTTTTCCGATCCTTACATTTATTCCCGCTATGCTTTGATAACTCCAACGAAAAGCTCGCTTTCAAGCCTCAAGGATATTTCTGGTAAGAAGTTTGCCGAAGGTACAGGGACTAATAATGAGCAACTAGCTAAAAAGTATCAGGCTGATCTCGTCGCGTCTGGTGATTTTTCGACTACCTTGTCGTTGATCAGGACCGGACGAGTAGATGGGACGATCAATTCTGCTGAGGCTTGGTATGCATACAAGAAGAACAACACAACTAAGGGCTTGAAGTTCAAAGATTTATCAGCCGAGGCCAAACCTGCTAAAATTTCGGCGATGTTCAATAAAAAGGACCCGAAAACCAGAACTGAGTTTAATAAGGCTTTGAGTCAACTTAGGAAAGATGGGACTTTGAGCAAACTGTCCCAGAAATATTTTGGTGCAAATATTACTCGCAACGATTAAAGAAAATTAGGCAAATAAATAGACTATGCATAGTCCTGAGTGGACATGCATAGTCTATTTTTGCTTTTTATTTGTTAACCAGTGCCAAGACTGTTTCTTCTAGAGCTTTGATCAGTAATGGATCAGTATTAGGCAGGCGCAGGCGTGTCAACTGGCCGCCTAATTTTTCGATCGAGTCCTTTAATTCAATGTCAACGTCATACAAAATTTCCAAGTTATCAGTGATAAAACCAATCGAGCCGGAAATAATGTGCTTAACACCATTTTCTTTGATCAGATCTTCGGCTGTTTTGATGAAGTCTGGTCCGATCCATTCTTCCTCAGTCCGACCGGCACTCTGCCAGCCAACAGTATATTGAGAAGAATTTAATCCTGCTTTTTGTGCGATGGTTTTGGCATCATTGATGACTTCGCCTTTATACGGATCTCCGCCCTTGATCACCCTCAAAGGCAAGCTATGTGCACTTAAAATGACACGGGTATCTTGTTGTTGCGTCAGTCCCTTGAGGTCGACTAATTGTTGGCTCCAGAAATTAAGCAAATTCTCGTTTTTCCACCAACTTTTGGCGGGGGTATAAGAGATATTAGGGTATTTCTTCAACTCATCTTTTGCGCGGTTATGATAATCCCCACTAGAAAAAGTCGAATACTGTGGAGCTAAGGGAACACCATAGATATCAGTGATACCATCAGCTGCGATTTGATCGACTGCCTCACCGATAAATGGTGTGATGTACTTTAAGCCGACATAAACTTTGAATTTGCCTGGATAGTCTTTATCCAACAAAGTTTGCAATGCTTTGGCTTGCTGGTTAGTGAGGTCTGCCAAAGGTGAGGTACCACCGATCGCATCATAACGATCTTTTAAATTATTGTAGAGGTCAGCGGATGGCTTGCTGCCGTGCCTGATGTTAGTGTAGTAATCCATAATGTCACCGGTTTGATAAGGAGTGCCATATGCCATAAGTAAAACTGCTTTTGTACCTGCCATGAAAAAACTTCCTTTCTATTACTAAATAAATTATCCACCATATTTTAATTCTTTTCTTTATTAAAAGGTATTGCCAGAGTTAAAACTAGACACAAGACAGCAATGACCACTGCCACGATAAACATATTACGAAAAGAGCCTATCGTCATTTGTGTTCGCACATTACCCAGGGAGATAGCTGAAGCAAACAATAAAGGCGCGATGGTCGTACCAATTTTTTTGGCTGCTGATAGACCACCAATTGCTTGCATCCCTTGGTCTGCGCGAGCCAAGCGTCCTGCGACGACCTGCAGCGGAGCTGACATCAAACAACCCAGCCCGATCCCAAGGATAAAGGAAAACGCCATAAACATTTGTAAATTATTAAGAGTGAAGATGATCGCTAAGCCGGAAAAGCTCAGTAAAACTCCTGCGACCAGCGAGGTTTTTCTATTGCCGAATTTGTCCACTAACCAACCGCCAAGCCAAGAGCCAACCACACTCCCGATCCCTGTCCCGACAAGTGTCATACCGGATAAGCGGAGTGGTAAACCAAATATTGTGTGAACATAGGTTGGGATATAGACGAATAAGGAAAACAACATTCCGCCTAATGTCCCTAATAAAAGTGTCAGTGTATATGCCCGGAGCTTGAAAAGATTCACTGGCAAAAAAGGCAAAGTACGGGAAGAAATTCTTTTTTCTACCTTTAAGAATGCTAAAAAACTGATAATGGCAACCGTAAAAAGTATAACGACTAGTATCCAGTAATGAGCAACATTTTCGCTGAAAGTGACAGCTAACATTAAGGTCATTAACGCACAGGTAAATGTGCCTAAGCCTTTAAAGTCAGTCTTCATTTTGGTGATATTTGCTTGATTATGCAGCAAGAAGAATGACAGTATGAATAAGATCACGAGAACCGGGAGCAAGCCGTAATAAAAGATCCGCCAGTTATTGCTTCGTCCCAGGATGATCCCTGCTATGATCGGCGCGGCGATCGCGGAAATACCAGACACGATCCCTATCAAAGAAACCTTGCGTCCCTGTTGCTCCCTGCGGGCTGCTTTAAGTAACACGGTCATGGATAAAACAATAATACCGCTGTCGCCTAGTGCTTGGATGAGCCGCCCAGCTAACATGAGCGGATAGTTTACTGACAAAGCTGTGAGCAGGCAGCCGATAAACCAGGCAGTCAGTTCTCCCAAAAAGATCCGCTTAGTGCCATAGATATCTGAAAGGTTAGCGGTGATCGGAGTACCGATGATCAAACCAAGAGTATAGATCCCTGCTACCCAAGAAGAACTGAGCGAAGACAGTCGAAAGGTTTGGCTGATCGCTGGCAGCAAGGTACTAACAGCGCCGCCGTCAAGCTGAGTAATAAAAACTACTAGGACATAAAACCAAATGTGTTGTGGTGCATTAGAAAGGTCATCTTTATTATCTATCATTTGAAACTTTTCTTCCAATCATCTAAAAATAAATGTTCCAACTTTGGCTGGTCTAAATAAGTTCCGACCAAAAAATATGGGAATTCGCCGTACAAAGAACTAGCCTGCGCATAACGCATTTCGGAAATGATCTTTTTGAAGACTATTGGGTCATCTGCGAATAAAGTTACTCCCCATTCGTAATCGTCAAAGCCGATCGCACCGGTAATATACTGCCAGATCTTCCCCGCATAACGACGCCCGATCAAACCATGCTGCTTCATATGTTTCTGGCGTTCTTCATAGGGTAATTCATACCAGTTGGCTCCAGGGATACGGAGCTTTGACATGGGATAGAAGCTGACATAGGGCTTCTTAGGTAATTTTGGCTTGATGTGTTTGTTGACATACGACCAGCCGCGTTCCGACCGTGGTTTGCCGGAATATGTCCCCGCTTCACCAACAGAAACAAAGGAATCTGTTTCAGTTAGGAATGCAAATAAAGGTAATTTAGCTAAACGGTCTTCTATCTCATTTAGCTGCGCCAAAGTTTCCCGGAATAATATCAAGCCTAAATCTGCTTTGTGGCCGCTGACATCAAATAAATACCAGCTTCCTTGTTCTGCTTGTTCATTTTGGTCAAATTCTTGCAGAAATTTTTTAAACTCACCGAATTGCTGCTGTTGGACCTCTTTTTTTTGCGCTCTAAACCCTGGCCAATTTACTTTCCAAAATAAATGAAAGCAATACCAGCCATCGATCGTTTCTACAGGTTGCTGCATGTTTTATTCCCTTCTTCATTTATAAAAATTGTTCAAAAATATTTATCAATAAGTAATTATAGCTATTAAAAATACATTTGGCGAATAATTGCTACTCAAAAATTTAAATAAATAAACGAAAAATGGATGAAAGATGATCGGCAGTAGATCGTGCAATTCATTGTTTTGAATGGTGATGATACAAAAGAACTTTTGTGATTTTATGATTAAGCAGCCTGCTGATAAACATTATATTCAAGGTAGTTGTGCCAAAGCAATATTGTGTGCAACTATTCTTCCCCACGTGCGTATTGAAACTGGCTTCACAATGTGCTACTTTTAAGCTAAATGAAAACGATTCTCAATTGCGTGGAGAAGGAACAAAAATGGCAACACTTGTTGATGGCAAACCAAATAAAAAATATATCATTACCAAAGTTAACGGTGACCATGCTTTGACAGCAAGATTAGCCGAACTGAGAATGAATAAGGGGAAGATGATCACTGTGATCACTGCTGCAAAAAAAGGCAGCGGAACGGTGATCTATTTGCAAGGCCAACGTCTGGCTGTCAGCGAGTCAATGGGTAAACAGATCGAAATTGTTTTGTTGGACAAATCGCAGGGTAAAGAACGTCCCTTAGCCGATATTGCTGTCCATAATGCCTGTGTGATTGCAGAATTGTCGGGTGACCGGCCTGTACGCAAACGGTTAATGGATATGGGTTTGACAAGAAATACCCTAGTTCAGGTCTATCACGTTGCACCGTTGGGAGATCCCATAGAATTGCAGGTTCGTGGTTACAAGCTGAGTATTCGCAAGGCGGATGCCGCTAAGATCCTAGTCCGGGAGGTGCGCCTATGAGTTTAGTTGCGCTTGCTGGAAATCAAAATAGTGGTAAAACAACTTTATTTAATGAACTGACTGGTTCAAGCCAGTACGTGGGTAATTGGCCTGGGGTAACGGTCGAAAAGAAAACAGGACGTTTAAAGGAAAATAAAGAGGTAGCTTTGGTCGATCTGCCGGGGGTGTATTCACTCTCACCATATACGATAGAAGAACGGATCTCGCGTAAATATTTGATCGAGCAGCCGCCTGATTTGATAGTCGACGTCTTAGACAGTACGAATTTAGAACGGAATTTGTATCTGACCCTACAGATAATGGAAACAGGGCTGCCCATGGTTTTAGCGTTGAATATGCAGGATTTGCTTAAAAAGCAGGGCCGCCAGATAAACCTGAAAAAAATGGAGTATCTGCTCTCGCTTCCGGTGGTATCTCTGAGTGCCGTCAAGAGACAAAATGTGCATGAATTAGCGCAGGAAGTGCAAAAAAGTACCAAAGAATTGCCGAGTTATCCTTATCCGGAATATGATGACAGATTGGAATCTGCTTTGCGGATGATCGGTGAACAGATCCAAGCATGTGTTGCTCCTTCCAAATTACGTTGGTATGAGATCAAATTGTTTGAGCAAGACGAAGGTGTTACTTCCCAATTAAATTTGAACAAGGATCAACAAAAAGAGATCAAGGATATTATCCATACTGCTGAAGAAATTTTTGCGGATGACAGCGATAGTATCATTGTCAATGCACGATATGATTACGTATCACGGATCATGAGTATGTGTGTGGTGGATAAAGACGATTTTAAGATGAATATGAGTGACCGGATCGATCGAGTTGTCACCAACAAATGGCTGGCATTGCCAATCTTTGTTTTTGTGATGTGGATCGTTTATTATTTATCGATCCAGACTCTCGGGGCGATTGGAACCGACTGGGTCAACGATACGTTATTTGGCCAGTGGATCCCTGACACCGCAAGTTATTTTTTAAATAGTTGGCACGTTGCTGCGTGGATGAAGGGCTTGATCATAAATGGGATCATTGGCGGCGTTGGAACTATTTTAGGATTCGTACCGCAGATCATGATGCTGTTTTTGTGCCTGGGAATTTTGGAAGATTGCGGGTATATGGCTAGGATCGCCTTTGTGATGGATCGAATCTTTCACCGCTTCAACCTATCCGGTAAATCTTTTATTCCGATGTTGATTTCCACCGGCTGCGGGGTGCCTGGTATTATGTCGACACGCACGATCGAGTCGGAGAAAGATCGCAAGATGACGATCATGCTGACGACCTTTATGCCGTGTTCGGCAAAATTGACGGTAATTGCGATGGTCGCTGGGACGTTTTTCCCCCACCAGAGTTGGGTCGCACCATCGGCTTACTTCCTCGGAATGCTGGCTGTTGTCGGTTCCGGGATCTTTTTGAAGAAGACCCGGATGTTTGCTGGACCACCGCAGCCATTCGTAATGGAACTGCCGGCGTACCATTTGCCGCAAGTTCGTAATATTGGGCACTATGTCTGGTCG
This sequence comes from uncultured Ligilactobacillus sp., assembly GCA_934215475.1. Taxonomy (GTDB): domain Bacteria; phylum Bacillota; class Bacilli; order Lactobacillales; family Lactobacillaceae; genus Ligilactobacillus. Next base: position 11,604 of record CAKPZY010000027.1, on the reverse strand, counting down.
CGCAGCAAGCGCTTCGTGCAAAAAGCCGGGACGATCATCTTCGCTTCATGTGTGTTGATCTGGTTTTTGTCCAGTTTCGACTGGCGCATGCAGATGGTCGACCAAAATCACAGTATGCTGCGGGTCATTGGAACTGTCATAGCGCCGCTCTTTGCACCGCTGGGCTTTGGCGACTGGCATGCCACGGTTGCAGTATTGGCTGGCTTGATTGCGAAGGAGAATTGTGTTGGTACCCTGCGCTTGGCTTTTGGCAGCGGCTCCGCTCAATCATTTTCCCAGGCGTTAAATGTTGCCTATACTCCGATGGCAGGTTATGCATTTCTGGTGTTTAACTTACTGTGTGCCCCGTGTTTTGCAGCGGTAGGTACGATGTACAAGGAATATGGCGACAAGTTATGGACTTTACGGGCATTGGCGTATCAGACAAGTTTAGCCTACATCACAGCACTTTCGATCTATCAATGCTGGGTGATCTTGGCTGGCAGCTTTACATTAGTCAATATTTTATATGCATTGGTAGGATTATCATTGATCCTTTACGGTTTAGTGATGAAGAAGGATCGGTCAGTAGAAAAAGGCAGAGTTTTAGCATGATCATATGAGATAGGAGGCAGGATCATTATGTTAGCAACGATAATTTTAGGCATCGTAATTTTTGGTTTTTTTGCGTATGTTGTTTATCACAAGTTTATCAAGAATCATGGAGCAGCTGACTGCCACTCGTGTGAAGATGTCGGTTGTCCTTTAGCGGATGCAGCTAAAAAGAACAGGTAAAGAGTTCATCTAAACAAAACTCCAAGCAAATCAGTACATACTTTTGCTTGGAGTTTTGTTATCGGAAATTTTATTTAGATCCTCATTAAGCTGAGCTTAAAAATGCAGAGTGGTTTCAGCTGGTTTTGTTTCGACAATAATTTTGCCGTGGCGAATATTGAAAAGGACATTTTTATGTTCATTCAAAATATCGTAGAAGTTGCTGCCGTCTAAGAGAATGCAGTTTGCTGCCTTGCCGACCTCAATGCCATAATTATCCGCGATGTGCAGTGTTTTCGCGCCGTTATACGTTATGAAGTTAAATGAATCTTGGAGCTGCTGGTAACCCATTAGTTGACCAGCATAAACCCCCATGCTTAAAGGATCGAGCATATTCCCGCAGCCCAACGGATTCCAGGGATCGGCAACGTCGTCTTCACCAAAAGAAACATTGATCGAAGCGTCGTTTAACTCCTTGATGCGAGTCAGGCCGCGCCGTTTCGGATAGGTATCAAAGCGGCCGCCAAGGTGGATATTAACTAAGGGGTTTGAAACAAAATTTAAGTGTGCCAGCTGCAGCAAACGAAAAAGTTTATAGGTGTAAGCATCATTGTACGAACCCATCGCCGTGGTATGACTGGCTGTCACTCGTTCTTTTAAGCCTGTTTCGTAAGCCTGGGTCGCTAAAACCTCTAAGTTGCGAGAATTGGGATCATCGATCTCGTCGCAGTGGACGTCGACCAATTTGTCATATTTTTCGGCCAAACTGACCAGATATTTCACAGATTCTGCGCCATATTCCTGATTAAATTCATAATGTGGGACACCACCGACGGCGTCCGCTCCTTCCTTGACGGCTTGTTTAAGCAGTTCTTTTCCATTTGGAAATGAGAGGATGCCTTCCTGAGGAAAAGCAACCAATTGAAGGTCAACGATATTCTTGAGCTCATTTTTTAACTCCAGTAAAGCCTGAAGAGCGATCAGGTCTGGATCAGTGGTATCAACGTGGCTGCGGACGTATTGCACTCCATTTTTTACTTGTTTTAAGATAGTTTTGGTGGCGCGGTCTTTGACATCTTTGATCGTTAAAGATTTTTTTCGTTCGGACCAAATGCGGATCCCGTCAAAAAGAGTACCCGATTCATTCCATTCAGGCTCGCCAGCAGTCAAGGTGGTATCTAGATGAATATGGGAATCGACGAATGGCGGCAATAAGACGTTACCGTGACCGTCGAGCACTTTTTCGCCGGCATTTGGTTTTAAACCTGAGCCGATGTGACTGAATTTGCCGTCTGTGATCCTGATGTCTCGTGTGTCTTGATGATTATTGATATGTACATTTTTGATCAGCATATTATTGCTCCTTTTTAATGTTATAGGAAATGCACTTTTTCGTTGTTAGTTGTTTCGGTTGCTTTTTTACTATTCTATACCAAAATTCAGTTGTGTTGACAAAAAATGGAATTGATAAAGTATTGACCGAGTCATGAAAAAATCTCAAGGCAAAAACCAGTTGCCGGTCTATCCCAATACAATAGGGATAGAGAACGTCAACAGGTTGTTTTATTAAAGCTGCTTTTCTTGACACTTTTTGATAAAAATTCTAATTTAATATAATTAAGGTAGTTGAGTGAGCAAGAAGGTCTCCTTAAATCTGAAAATTGATTTGAGTAAGAATTTTGGAAAGGAAGAGCATTTGATTTGGTAGAAAAAGATGATCCCTCTCGAAGTAACAATACATTTTTAAGGTATACATCATACGTCATAGCACTTGGCGGCTTTTTATTCGGCTATGATACTGGTGTGATCAACGGAGCTTTGTCATTTTTGAGTAGTTCAGATCAATTGAACCTGTCGTCATCAGCCCAAGGTTTGGTTTCCAGTTCTTTGGTTTTGGGCTGCACTTTTGGAGCAATGTCTGTTAGTGCCTTGGCCGACCATGTCGGTCGCAGAAAGCTCCTGCAGTGGGTCGCTGCAATCTTTACTCTGGCAACCCTTGCATGTTCGCTGTCTGCTAATTCTTGGATGCTCATCGGCTCACGCTTTATCTTAGGCTTGTCAGTCGGCTGTGCTTCAAGCTTATCACCACTATATTTAAACGAAATTTCGCCAAATAAGTTAAAGGCAGAAAATGTTAATAAGAATGCGATCGCAATCGTCATCGGGCAATTAAGTGCCTTTACGGTCAATGCATTATTAGGTTCAACTTGGGGTGATTGGCATGCAATTTGGCGTGTCATGATGGCAGCAGCGGCTGTGCCAGCAATTGTTTTGTGGATCCTGTCGTTTGACTTGCCAAAAAGCCCCTTTTGGCAGCTGCTCAATGAAGGAAGGGCTAAAGCCCAAAGGACGTTTAAACGTCTGCACTTTCCAAGATTAGATATTCGGGAAGCAGTCTCTGAAGCTAGGCAGCAACTCAAACGCGGAGAATCATTTGATTGGAGCCTAGTTTTTAAAAACAAGTTTTTGTTATACTTACTGATCAGCGGTATTTCTGTCGGCTTTATTCAACAAGCATCTGGGATCAACACAGTCATGTATTATGGGACTGTGATCTTGGAGAAAGTTGGAATGGGTTCAGGTGCTTCGCTTTACGGCAACATCTTGATCGGCCTTGTCTCTTCATTTGCTATTCTTCTGGGCAGCAGGTTGTTGGAAAATCACCATCATCAACGATTATTATTAGCAGGGTTAATTTCAAATGGGTTGAGTTTGTTGCTGCTAAACTGGGTAATGCGCGCCAATATGTTTTCGCAAACAGTTAATAATATCTTGGTTTTGGCGATCTTAGCCTATTTTCTGGCTATTCAACAAGGGATCGTCAGTCCTGTGACTTGGCTTTTGCTGTCGGAACTTTTCCCGCAGCATGTCAGGGCCGCCTTCAATTCAATTGGAACGGCGACTACCTGGATCACCAACTTTGTCATCAGTTTGTTATTCCCAATACTGATGGATGTTTTAGGAACAGCTGGAGTATTTCTAGTTTTTGCTATTACCAACTGGGGTTGTGTGATCTTAGCGGAGATATTGATCAACCCACGTTTAGTCAAAAAGGCGAATGCCAAGGTATAAGCAGTTCACAACAATCATTTGTTGAGTGATTAAGTATGCACGAAACATTTAGAGAGATAAAAACATGAGCAATAAAAAATTAAATAAAATAAGCAACAGCCAACATTTTATGAATAGGTGGCTGCTGCTTATTTATTTGTCATGAAACACTTCTTAGAAACCCTTACAGTTGGATGCTGGGAGGCTCGATCGTGTTCATTAGGCACTGAAATGGTCTTAAACTGTCCAGCCGCCATCGGCTTTAATGATGTCACCATTAACAAAGCTGCTGTCGTCGGAAGCTAAGAATAAAGCCACTGCCGCAATTTCTTCAGGTTTGCCAACTAAAGGTTCCTTGGTGCCTTGGGCAGCTCCAACAGCTTTCATGCCTAATGGGTCAGGGTTCTTGATGGTTGACGCAATATTGGTAGCTACACCGCCTGGAGCAATTGCGTTGGCCCGAATTTTACCAAAGCGTCCATAGGTAGCTGCGATGTTCTTAGTTAATCCTACCAGACCATGTTTAGCCACTGTATAAACGGCGCCGCCGCGTCCGCCAAACAAGCCGCCAACAGAAGCATTGTTGATGATCACACCGCCATTGTCCTGCTTTTCCATGACTTTAATTGCTGCCCGTGCTGCCTTAAAGGGTCCTTCCAGGTCGATGGCCATGACTTTATCCCATAATTCGTTAGTGACATTGCCGACAACTTGGAAACTATCCATAATACCAGCATTGTTAACTAGAATGTCCAAGCTGCCGAATTTGTCCGTAGCAGCCTTGATCAAAGCATCGACATCACTTTCTTTTGAGATATCAGTAACACAACTTAGGGCTTGTCCGCTTTGATTTGTGATTTCTTTTTCAACTTCTGCCAGTGTTTTTTCGTTGACATCGGCCAAGACGACCTTAGCTCCTGCCTTGGCATAAGAGAGAGCGATAGACTTACCCATTCCTGAGCCAGCACCGGTAACAATTGCTACTTTGCCTGTTAATTTTTCAGACATAGCTACATCTCCTTAATATTTAAAATAACGCTTACATTAATTATAGTTTATAGCGTTCAAATCTTCAAAAATTAACGTAGGATTTTAGAAAAGCCTAATAAATGTCCAGATATAAGGAAATTTTTATTAAAAAAATGATTGGGTGAAAAAATTCTTTTTTCTAATGAAAAGTTAAAATCCTTTTCCTTAGTATTTGACCTATTAACACATATAATTAAGGCGAAAAGGATAAAAAGGGAGGGAATATCAATGTATTATTCCACTGGAAACTATGAAGCACTTGCACATGCCAGAAAACCTGCTGGTGTTGAAAAGAAATCTGCCTATATCGTTGGTGGTGGTCTTGCGGGTTTAGCGGCTGCTGTTTTCTTGGTCAGAGATGTACAAATGCCCGGTAAAAATATTCATATTTTAGAAGAACTACCAGTTGCAGGCGGTTCTCTAGACGGTGCTGACAGGCCTGATATTGGATTTGTTACGCGGGGCGGACGTGAAATGGAAAATCATTTTGAATGTCTGTGGGACATGTATAGCTCCATTCCATCTCTAGAAGTTCCTGGAGCCTCATATTTGGATGAGTACTACTGGCTGGATAAAGATGATCCTAACTCATCAAATTGTCGCATGATTTATTCACGTGGTAATGAAGTGCCAGACGACGGGCAATATAAGCTTGGAAAAACTTCTAAAGAAATTATCAAGTTGATCATGACACCGGAAGACCAGTTAGGTAAGAAAACAATTGAGGAATATTTCTCGGATGAGTTCTTTGAGAGTAATTTTTGGTATTATTGGTCGACTATGTTTGCCTTTGAAAAATGGCATTCAGTGGTAGAAATGCGCCGCTACTGCATGCGTTTTATTCACCATATCGATGGTTTGCCCGATTTTACCGCTTTGAAATTTAACAAATATAACCAGTATGAATCGATGACTCTACCGATCGTCAAATATTTAGAGAGTAAAGGGGTAGATTTTCAATTTGATACCATAGTCACTAATGTGATCGTTGATACCAGAGATCGAGGAAAACATGCACGAAAAATAGAAGTATCATCCAGTGAGCGGTCAAGAGAAATATCGCTGACAGATAACGATATTATTTTTGTGACCAATGGGTCCATTACCGAAAGCAGCACTTATGGCAGTCACCAAAAGACAGCCCCTGTCACGGCTGACCCAGGTCCTAGTTGGACATTGTGGGAAAACTTGGCCAAACAATCACCCGAATTTGGCCACCCAAAAGTGTTCTACAAGGGCATCCCGCAAAAAGCCTGGCATATTTCCGCCACGGCAACGGTTAAGGATCCAGCCATTGAACCATATATTGAACGACTAACTAAACGTGACTTGCATGATGGCAAAGTCAATACGGGCGGGATCATCACCATCAAGGATTCCAACTGGCGGCTCAGCTTTTGTGTTCATCGGCAACCGCATTTTAAAGGGCAAAAAGAAAACGAAACGATAGTCTGGCTCTACGCTCTATTTTCTGACACTCTAGGAAATTATATTAAGAAGAAGGTCGTGGATTGTACCGGCGAAGAAATCACGGAGGAATGGCTCTATCATTTAGGAGTTCCTGTAAAACTGATCAGTAAACTGGCACAACAGGATTCGATCAATACCAATCCTGTTTATATGCCATTCGTTACTTCCTACTTTATGCCGCGAGTCAAAGGTGATCGCCCCGACGTTGTTCCAAGTGGTTCAAAGAATTTAGCTTTTATCGGAAACTTTGCAGAATCACCAACTAGGGACACAGTTTTTACTACTGAATATTCTGTCAGAACGGCGATGGAGGCCGTGTATGCTTTATTGCATGTCGATCGTGGCGTCCCAGAAGTCTTCAATTCTGTCTATGATATTCGAGAACTCTTAAAAGCGATGTATTACCTAAATGACAAGCAAAAGCTTACTGAAAGCTCTTTGCCGATACCCGGTTTCATTGAGAATAAGGGGATCAGCAAGATCAAAGGAACCTGGATCGGCGAGTTGCTGGAAGAGGCCAAGCTAATTTAGAGGAATGAGCAACGAGATATTCTTGTTGCTAGATTTATTTTGATTTTTTTGAAAATCCCCATAAAAAGGCGGTTGACCAGATGAAACAAAATAAAATTGATTTTGGTATTGATGCACCTCTTGTACCAATTATGTATTTTGTGGTGGGGATCATAGCTTTGCTCGCTTATAGCTTTGATCATAGTTACCCGTTTGCATGGGTCTTATTGATCTATGGAATGTTTATGATTGCTGGGGGTGCTATATTCTTGCATACTTCCTTACGTGGCAAATTTCTTATTTGGAATAAAATCATTGATAACTTAAATATCGCTCAAAGTCCTAAAATTCTAGACTTGGGCTGTGGCCACGGGGCGGTTTTGATCGAATTTGCACGGAAAATTCATAAACCTGGTAAGGTCGTTGGGGTAGATCTGTGGCGAAATGTTGACCAGGCGAACAACAGCTCCAATGTCACAAGAAGAAATCTTGAATTGGCCGGAGCGGCTGACAAGGTTGACCTTATTACGGCTGATATGAGCGACTTACCACTAAAAAGTGAAAGTTTTGATATTGTTGTTTCTAGTTTAGCTTTTCATAACATCCATCCAAAAAAGCGAAGAAGCAAAGCATTATATGAAGCATGCAGTGTATTAAAAAGCGGAGGACAGCTGATCATCGTCGATACTGGCAATCACTTTAAAGATTACCGAGCTATTTTAGAAGAACAGAATTTTCATAATATTATAATTAAATCTGCTGGTTTTAATGGTTGGTGGACTGGTCCTTGGATGAGTACGTCGATCATTCAAGCAGAAAAATAAATTTTAAGACAACGACCATTAATAAAGATCTGTTTTCGGAGGAAACTTTTTGAAGGACGAGCTCCCATTATGACAACGAAATAAAGGTATGTTGTGATAAAATGAAAGTGGTTCCAAAAAATATGAGGAGGCCGACATAATGGCAAATAAAGTTGCAATGATCACTGGTGGTGCACAAGGAATTGGAGAGGCGATCTCCCGGCGTTTGAGTAAGGACGGTTTCTCAGTGGCAATCGCTGACCTAAATGAAACAAAGGGAAAAGAGGTAGCCGCTGACATTGAAAAGAGTGGGGGACAAGCTATTGCGGTTAAGATAGATGTCTCTGATCGGGATAGTTTCTTTGCAGCAGTACAAGAAGTGGCCGATAAATTAGGTGGTTTTGATGTTTTAGTTAATAACGCTGGCCTCGGACCAACAACACCGATCGATAGTATTACACCAGAATTATTTGATAAAGTTTACCATATTAACGTTGCGGGTGATATCTGGGGGATCCAAGCCGCTAAAGAACAATTCGATAAAAATAAAAACGGCGGAAAAATTATTAATGCCACTTCCCAGGCTGGCGTAGTTGGTAACCCTAATCTGTCACTGTATTCCAGCACCAAATTTGCTGTTCGCGGGTTAACACAAGTTGCTGCCCGTGATTTGGCAGATAGTAATATTACAGTTAATGCCTATGCTCCTGGGATCGTTAAAACTCCAATGATGTATGATATTGCTCACAGAGTTGGCCAAAATGCCGGCAAGAGTGATGAATGGGGTATGCAAACCTTCGCGAAAGATATTGCATTGAAGCGCCTTTCAGAACCGGAAGACGTTGCTGCGGCAGTCTCATTCTTAGCTGGCCCAGACTCAGATTATATTACGGGACAAACCATCGAGGTCGATGGGGGGATGCAATTCCATTAATGAAGTGTAAAATTTCGCTGACATAGGTCAATGTTATTTTGAGGGCTTATTTTAAAAAGTCAATATTTTGAGAAATGAATGGGGATTCAAGGGGACGTCATGACCGATTGAGGTTCACTGCAGATCATCAAACCATATAATGTTATCGCTGCGCAAAATGCGTTAGTTATGTCAGGGACTTCTAGTTTACAAAAAACTTTGTTAAGTTCAGTCAATTCCACTGATAAAGATAGTTTGCCATTAGGTTACTTGCAATTAGCTGCCAAGCAAGTTTTGACAGCTATTACGAACAGTAGAGAGTTTGCAAAATACTACGATGTTCCGTTAAAAACCATATGGGTTAATTTTAAACAATAAAGGGTAATAAAATTGATTTAATAATAACCCTTTCAGCTAGATAGTGAAATTTAAGGAATCTAATTTATAAATTCAATCTAGCTGGAAGGGCCTTTTGAATACTAAAGAAATCAGCATTCTCCTGCTAATTCTTTATTTTTATTGTTTTCTAAGTAACAGTAATTTTGCTTACATTAAAATTAATATTATGAATGTCATCTGACCCTGATTTCATGCAAAGATCTCAAAAATTATTGGTTAATAAATTTAATATGGATTAATTATCTAAAATGTCCTATACTTGGTAAGTTAAAAGAGTTTAATTTAATGAATTGCTTGGTGAATAACAAAAGGTAAATGTTTAAGCCGCTTTAGGGATATTTGACTCAAATTCAAGTTTACTATTTTATGTTGCTATGGATAAATGTTAAATCCAAAGTTATTTTAATACTTGAGAGGGAGAAATTATGAAGCTTTTAAAAACGAATAAAGAATTCTTACCGATTTTATTAATTCTTATAAGTAGTTTCTTTACCCTGTTGCCACTTATTCATGGAGGGATACTTCATTATGGTGTTGATATGTCATTTCATTTAAATCGCGCATATGAGCTTGCGGAAAATTTGAAGCATGGGGCCCTTTTTCCGTACATATATACTTATTCTTTTAATCAGGTTGGCATGCCGCTTGGGATGGTTTATGGTGCGGCTCCACTATACCCCATTGCACTTTCTCTTATTGTTTTTAAAAATCCAATATTTGCTGTCTATTTGGGCATATGGTCGATAATTTTTGCTGGGATGTTGCTTAACTATTGGATAGGCTTAAAGTATTGGGAACATAATCGAAAAAAGGCGTTGCTCTTTTCTTTTTTATATGTCATATCTAACTATGTTTTCAACCTTTTCTTCGGATCATTTGACTTAGGTCAATCTGGCAGTCTAGTATTCCTACCACTTATTGCTTATGGGGCCTATAGCATTTTTTTTAAAAATCACCATGAATGGTATCTCCTTACATTAGGTATGACCGGTGTTATATATACTCATATATTAAGCACTTTGATGTATTCGGTGTTGGTCATGATTATTACAATATTAGGTTTAGTATTTGCTGATCACAAGCTTAAACGGTTTCTTTCTCTTATTTACGCAGTCATTTTGACCTTAGGAACAACATTATTTTCGTGGATATCACTGTTTCAAACATTTTCTCATAATCAATTAACTGTGACAAAGCCTTCTTCCATTTCTTCAGCAGGTCAAGGTGTTGGTGATTTTTTAATAAAAGTATTAAACAGCAATTCTTCTTTTGCTTTAGGAATAGTAACACTTGTTGCTGCCTTTGCTGGTTTTTTGACTTGGAAAAAGCACAGTGTACGTGTGAAGGTTACTGGCATCTTGGGCATGACGTTCTGCCTAGTTACAACAAACGAATTTAATTTTGCCTGGTATTTTTTAAATAAAACCCCCTTAACTGCATTACAGTGGCCTGGACGTTTCTATTGTATCGCTTTCTTTCTATTATCTGTATTTGCTGTCGACAGTATATCTATATTATTCGCTAATTCAAAACACAAAAAACTTTGCTATGGATTTTTGCTACTTTGCATACTTTTTGTTTCACTTAGCAACACATACACATTTATTGATGATAGTAAAAATCAGCAGCCTATTAATTTTGTTCCTTCAAAAATTAAACCATTACCATCTTCTAACTATAAAATCGTCAATAAGCCTGGGTTCACATATGTAACTTCCAAATATAATACAGGTGTTGGTTCAATTGACTATTGGCCAACAAAGAGTTTGCCAAGTTCGTATGATATTAGAGATCATATTGCTCTTGTTGGTAATGATAATAAAAGGGTCAAGGTTAATCCGGCTAGCATCCCAAATGGAATTCAATACAACGTATCTTCGACTAAACCACATTCTCGCATTGATTTACCTTTCTTGTATTATTTCGACTATTTAGTTACAACAAATGGTAAAAGAGTCAAAGGCTTACGATCTTCACGTTCAACTATGTTGCTTGATTTACAAAAAGGCAACAATAAAATACAAATAAAATATATTCCCTCTACGAAAATAAAAATTTCAAAATATGTTTCATTCTTTGCGATAATAACCCTGATTTTAATGATGTTTTTTTCTCATTTGAGAAATGAAAAAGCATTAACTGAATTAAAAATCAGTAAGCAGTAATGATATATAATGAAAGAAAATGAATGCCATTAATTTTATCGGGTAAGGAAATAAGAGCTTATATATATTCTGTGGGGAGAGGCAAAATGACAATGATAAAGCGGTTTAAAAAAGGATTTGTATCGCTCTGGCCCTTTTATCTATTTTTACTTCTAGCAGTATTTTTAATTTTGCCTCAGCTAAACAGACATTCCATTATTATAGGCATTGACTCAATGTTTCACTTTAACAGGTTTTATGATGCAATGATGCAAATTAAAACAGGCAAGTTTAATTATTTTATGACTAATTTTGGTTTTGAACGATCCGGTCGAATCGTTAATGCACTTTATGGGCCAATATTTGCATATTTACAAGGCTTTATTATTTTGATTACAAAATCATGGTTTAAATATCAATTGACCTCTGATGTTTTATTATCATTAGTCAGTTCTTGGACTTAGGATGAAGTTGTAGACACGATTTGATAGAATTTCTTTAAGAAAGGATCGTGTTGGCCCATGAGCAGGAA
>CAKPZY010000026.1 GCA_934215475.1 uncultured Ligilactobacillus sp. | reverse complement strand
TTTGTTTGACAGTTAAAGAAGGGAAGAAATGAAGCTGCTGCAGTTTGTAAGCAAGCTGTTTTTGGCCTGGAAAATCTATTAGCGAATGGGCCATATCATTAGTTTGCAAACCTGCGATTGAATCTAATAAAGTAGTTTTGCCAGTGCCATTAGGGCCAAGAATAATATTTAGCTTGTCAGTGGCAAAGTTGACATTTAACTGCGTGAATATTTTTCTTTTGTGATAGGAAAATGATAGATCTTTTATTTCCAACACTAAGACTCCTTTTTATGATCAAGATCGGTTTTCAATCGGGGTAATGGTAAATTTAGCTAGGCTCCACGATCCAATTAATATATAAACCAGTGTAATGGCGATAAACTGAATTATTACTGCCAGAGACGGCACGTTTGCTAGGACACCCATGCTTATGTAATAAGATTCCTGTCCTAAGTAATGAAGAGGATTTAGCAAGGTGATAGTATTTATGACCTGATTTTCGCTGTGAAAATTAAGTAAGGAAAATAATGCAAATAAAGTGATGGTTTCGATGATCGGAGCTGTCTGGGCTTTTATCTTCAGTGTTAAGAAGAGGCAACTCACTGCCGTCACTGGAACACTCAATATTAAAACAGCCAAAATGCCGCCCACCAAGATCCCCCAGTTTAACGTATGAAAAACGATCAAAAAGATAACATTAAATAAAGTGATCTCCGCTAATAAAATAGTCGCTTGTACTAGGAAATTGGCGGCTAATATATGCCATTTTGAACCTGTAACAAAGAAAAACTCTTTATAATAACCATATTCACGGTCAGATAAGGCTGCAAATATAACATTATTTAGTAAAGTAATCATCACAATATAAGTCCAAAAATAGCTTACACTTTCGATTAATTTTGGATTAGAAATTTGTATAGGATCAAAGAAATATCTTAAGTTGTTCGCTAAAAAATAAATAATCGGAAGGAGCAAATTATATACAAAAACCACCTTATTACTCAGACTGTTTATCATATAAATTTTGTAGAAGGCCTTGATCTTATTCATTAACATCACCTTGAAAATTATTGTTAAAAACCAGTATACACATTGCATTATTTTTGAGCAAGCAAAGGCCTCTTCTATTGCCAGTTTGTTGGCAAGCAGCGAGAATCCTTTCACAAGAAACAATTAGGAAAAATCAACAATTTTTAGATTTTGGACTTAAACCCTAAAAAATAAGCAAATTATTAAAAGCAGAAAAATTAAGACCGAATGCATGAGAGCGCACTTTTTGCGATTAATTTTGGCTAAATCCATTTTTATATTGACATTTCTTTTTAATCCAATTATAATTTCTCTTAACTACTTTTGAGGCGAAAAAACCTTTTTAGATAGTATTAACCTTTGGGGGGTAACACAGAAATGAAGTTAAAAAAAGTGAGTTTAGCTTTAACGGTCCTAGCTTGTGGGATCACGCTTGCAGCATGTTCTAGCAAGAGCGATTCTTCAAGTAAAGGGAAAGCCAATACCAGCACCTATAATTATGTTTATACAACTGATCCGACCACACTTGACTACACGGTATCTTCACGGCAAACCAATAGTGATATTTTTGCCAATTTTGTTGACGGTTTGTTAGAAAGTGACAAGAATGGTGAATTAAAACCAGACTTAGCAACTTCTTACAAAGAAAGCAACGGCGGTAAAACCTATACTTACAATATCAGGAAGGGTGTCAAATGGGTAGACAGCGAAGGTAATACATATGGAAATGTTACCGCTCAAGACTTTGTGACTGGATTGAAACACGCTGTTGCTGCTAAATCAGAAACATTGTATGTTGTTCAAAATTCAGTTGTTGGTCTGAATGACTATGTTAACGGAAAGACTAAAGATTTTTCCAAAGTTGGAGTTAAAGCACTTGGAAAATATAAATTACAATATAACCTGACCAAACCAGAATCTTATTGGAACTCTAAATTAACCTATGGGGTTATGTTCCCAGTTAACGCTAAGTTCCTTAAAGAAGCCGGTTCGGACTTCGGCAAGATGAAGCCAAGTGGGATCTTATATAATGGCGGTTATATTTTGAAGAATTTCACTTCAAAGTCAACGGTTAGTATGAAGGCCAATAGCGCGTATTGGGATAAGAAAAATATTCATATCAAAAATGTCAAGTTAACTTATAACGATATGTCCAATCCCGACAGTTTGTACAAGTCATTTAAGAAGGGTACCTACTCTGCAGCTCGCGTATATCCAAACTCAGCTGGCTACAAAGATGTTGAGAAGAGCAACAAGAACAATATTGTTTGGTCACTGCCTGGTTCGGCAACCTTCAACTTTACGTTTAACCTAAACCGTAAGAACTACGATGCTACTTCCAAGAAAACAGATAAACAAAAAGATGACACAAAGAAAGCAATCCAAAATAAAGACTTTAGATTAGCGATCCAACGTGCGTTTAACAAAACAGATTATAACGCCCAAAATGTTGGCAAGGCTGGTGCCAAAAAATCATTACGTAATGAATTGATCCCACCAACATTCGTAACTGTTGACGGTAAAAACTATAATGTCGCCGTTGAAAAAGAATTAGCAGCAATTTCAAGCCCATTAGCCAAAGTCAACTTGGCGGACGGACAGGATGGAACATTTGATGCAACACAAGCTAAAACTTTGTTGGCTTCAGCCAAAAAAGCATTGACGGCTCAAGGAGTAGCCTTCCCGATCAAGCTTGATATTCCTGAAAGTGAAAAAAATGAAACAGGTATCAACCAGGCTAAGTCCTTCAAGAAATCGATCGAGAGCGTCCTTGGTAAAGACAACGTCCAAATCGATATCCAATTGCTTTCACAAGACAAATACTTGGCTGGGACTTATGAAGCCACAACAGGCAAACAGTCTGACTTTGATATCAGTAATGCTTCTGGTTGGAGCCCAGACTATGCGGATGTTTCGTCATACCTGGATATCTACAACCCAGAATCAGGTTCTATGTTATCAACAATTGGATTAACAGCAGGAGATAAAGAATCAGCAAATGTCGCTAAGCAGTACGGCCTCGATAAATATGCTAAGTTACTTGATGAAGCAGAAGCAGAAACGAGCGATGTTAACAAACGCAATCAATTATTTGCCAAAACATCGGCAGCCCTGTTAGATAGCGGGATCCAAATTCCTGTATACGCCGATGGTGGTACACCATCAGTTACTAAAGTTGTACCTTTCTCCGCTTCATATGCTCCTACTGGTTTAGGTGGTCCAAACACGTACAAATTTATGAAGCTTCAATCAAAACCAGTTACAACAGCGCAATGGAACAAGGCCCACGCAGCTTGGGAAAAAGAAAGAGCTAAGATTGCCAAAGCTGCTGCTAACGAGTAAATAAATATTGATAAAGTAATTGCATGATTACTGCTTTGATTTCAATTCAATAATGATGGAAGTGGAGCAATGTAGGTTGCGCCACTTCTGTTATGTACATAGTGTTTTAAGGAAAATTAAAATCTAAGCAAAATATACTTGCAATATTATCCGTGAAGGAGGCGTCCTTGATTGAAAAAATATCTATTTTTTCGAATACTAAGATCACTCATAAGTATCTTTTTAGTGACTACCATCACATACATCATAATCTACTCGCTTATTCCAAAACGAGATATCTTTAGCCAAGATCCTTTGATCCAGAAGCTGGCTTCAAGTCCGGATAAACTTGCAGACTATAAAAACGATGCTTATCATAAGATGAATTACCTGGACTATTATGATACAAAAACGCTCGTTAATAAGGTCCAAAAATCTATGCCAAACGCTGATGTTTCTGGCAGCCATGGCAAAAAGAATTATAGTGTACTAAATAAGTGGGCTAAACAAAATGGTTTTGAGATCAAAACTTATCCTAGCAGCAAAAGATACTACGCGATCAAAAATTTGCCGTTATGGGAACGATTAGGTCGTTTTTACGGAAATCTCATCAAAGTGGATACACCTTGGAGCGTTCATGACAAGAGTAATCCGCATCTGCAGCGTTACCTAAAAATTGAAAAAGATAAATGGGTGGGTTGGGCCTTAGTTGGTTCGGGCACCAAGTACCGCTATCAGATTTATTTTAATAAAGCATTCCCTTATATCCATCAAAATATCATTCATTTTGATTTAGGAACTTCGTATCCGACTTTCAGTGGAACCTCTGTTATAGAGGTAATTGGAGGCAGGCAAGGTGCGACGAATTCTAAAAAATATGATTTGGGTAATGGAGTTACCATAAATTCAGCCGATAATGTATATACAAGGCAATATCAGTCAAAAGCTCATAGAAATGGTCTCGATTATGGCCGTTATAAGGATTCATATACGAATCTGGGTCAAAATTACCAAGATCCATCAATGATCGGGACCTCTTTTAGAGCCGGTCTTTTCGCCCTGATAATTTCCTATGCTATTTCAATTCCGATGGCGTTTTTCATGGCTCGTTATAAGGGAAAATTCTTTGATAAAGGCGGAACAGTAGTTGTCACATTATTGATTGCAATTCCCAGCTTGGCTTTTATCTATGCCTTTCGTTATCTCGGTTCACAACTTTTTGGGCTGCCGGATTCCTTCCCGACCCTAGGTGCAGGCAGTTTTGACTCATGGGTGCTGCCGACGGTTATATTAGGGTTGCTGTCAGTGTCTGGTTTGATTATTTGGTTTAGACGCTATATGATCGATCAGCAGCAATCTGATTATGTCAAATTTGCGAGAAGCAAGGGTCTGACGGATAACGAAATTTATCGTAAACATATTTTCAAGAATGCTTCAATTCCGATCGTGCAAAATGTACCAGGGATGATTATTGGCTTGATCGAAGGCGCAACAATTACAGAAAACATTTTTGCTATGCCCGGTATGGGCAAAATGTTGCCTGATGCGATCTTGGCACACAATAACTCGATCGTTATAGGGTTAGTATTTATCTTCACTATGATTGGCGTTATGTCGGTCCTGTTGGGAGACATTTTGATGGTCATTGTTGATCCTAGAATTAAACTTTCAGCACAGGGGGATGATTAATATCACAATTAAAGAAGAACCGACCGATACAAAATTTTATGATATGAACGCCCTGGTTGATCTTGACGGTATCAGTGAAGATAATTTCAATATTGTCTCTATGAATAAAAAAGAAAATGAAAAAATAGATACACCAAAGTATTCTTACTGGGGATCAGTCGCTAAAAAGTTTCTCTTCAGCAAAATAACGATCTTCATGCTTGTATTGATGGTGATCATCTTATTGATGTCGTTCATCCAACCTCTTTTTAGCGGGTATGATTTAGCTAGTGTTGGAAAAATTAATGATTTTGGTGCTCGTTACAACTGGCCAAGTGCCAAGTATTGGTTTGGAACAGACGCTAATGGTAATTCTTTATTTGATGCGATCTGGGCCGGAGCGCGGACTTCGATCTCGATCGGTGTGATCGCCTCTTTGATCATTGAAGTCATTGGTGTTGTCGTCGGATCAATTTGGGGCGTGTCAAAGAAAATTGACCGGCTGATGCTTGAAATTTATAATGTCATTTCAAACGTCCCAACATTGTTGATCATTATCGTTTTGTCGTACTCATTTGGTAATGGTTTTTGGAATTTGATCTTTGCTATGACATGTACTTCTTGGATCAGGACCGCTTACTTCATGCGTGTTCAGGTTATGATCATGCGTGAACGGGAATATAACATAGCGTCAAAGACATTAGGGACTCCGACGAACAGGATCGTGTTTAGAAATATTTTGCCGTATTTGACATCAGTGATCGTCACGGATGTTTCTCTGACACTGCCGTCATTTATTTCATATGAAGTGTTCTTATCATTCTTAGGGGTAGGACTCAGTCAAAATGTTCCGTCACTTGGTCGTTTAATTTCACAGTATTCGCCTTACATGACGAGTTACCCTTACCTATTCTGGCTGCCTGTTTTGGTGCTGGCTTTGATCACCATTTCGTTATACGTAGTCGGGCAGCGTTTAGCTGATGCGTCAGATCCAAAAACACATATGTAAGGTCAAGTTATACTAATGGAGGAACGATTATGGTGCATGATGAAAACATTCTTGAAGTTAGAAATTTAAATGTTAGTTTTCAAGTTCGTGGTAGTGAAATTGAAGCAATTCACGATATTTCTTTAAATTTAAAAAAACACGAGACATTAGCAATTGTTGGTGAATCAGGTTCTGGCAAATCTGTGTTGATCAAAACTTTTACTGGAATGCTGGAGCAAAATGGGCGTATTTCGCATGGTAGCGTGGATTATAAAGATACTCGCCTAAGTGACCTCAAGTTAAACAAACAGTGGACGAAAATTCGCGGTAAAGAAATTGCAACCATCTTTCAAGATCCAATGACATCGCTCGATCCAATTCATACAATTGGTTCACAAATTTCTGAGGTGGTACAGAAACATCAAGGCAAAACCAAAAAAGAGGCAAAGAAGCTTGCAATTGAGTTAATGGAAAGAACCGGTATTCCAGACGCCGCTAAACGATACAACGAGTATCCCTTCGAGTATTCAGGCGGAATGCGGCAAAGGATCGTTATTGCAATCGCATTAGCCTGCCATCCGGAAGTCTTGATTTGCGACGAACCGACGACAGCGTTAGATGTTACGATCCAAGCTCAGATACTGGATCTAATTAAAGAACTTCAAAAAGAATACCATTTTACCATTATTTTTATTACTCATGATCTGGGAGTCGTGGCATCTATTGCGGATCGAATTGCAGTTATGTATTCCGGACGCATTATTGAGATCGGGACCAGCGAGGAGATCTTCTATGACCCGCGTCATCCCTATACGTGGAGCTTACTGTCTTCGCTTCCTCAGCTGGCAACAAAGGGTGAGGATTTGAAGTCGATCCCAGGTACTCCGCCTTCTCTGTACAAGAAAATAGTGGGGGATGCTTTTGCACCTAGAAACCAGTATGCTATGTCGGTTGACTATAAGGCTGAGCCGCCAATGTTTAAAATTACGGATACTCACTTTGCTAAAACCTGGCTGCTAGATAAGAGGGCTCCAAAAATAGCCAAACCTGAACAAATTCAGGACCTTCATCAGCATATGCTGGATATGGTTACGAAAGATTAATAAATAGAGGAGATTAAAAAATGAACAAAAGTAGTAGAGAAACTCTTCTTTCTATTAAGAACTTAGAGATTACATTTGGATCTGGTAAGTCAAAATTCGTAGCAGTTCAAGGTGTGAACTTTGACATTTTCAAAGGGGAGATCTTTTCGCTGGTTGGAGAATCCGGTTCGGGCAAGACAACAATTGGTAGGGCGATCTTGGGGATTAATCCTACTAGTAAAGGTGAAATTACTTTTGAGGGCAAGCAGATCAATGGCAAAATTTCGAAAAAAGATAAGTTTGAAACAGAACGCAAAATTCAAATGATTTTTCAGGATCCTTCTGCTTCGCTCAATGAACGTGCAACGGTCGATTACATTATTTCTGAAGGTTTATACAATTATAAATTATTCAGGGACGAAGACGAGAGAACAGCCAAAGTTAAAAAGATTCTGGAGGCTGTCGGCTTGCTGCCTGAGCAATTGTATCGTTACCCACATGAATTTTCAGGAGGGCAAAGACAAAGGATCGGGATCGCGCGTGCTTTGATCATGAATCCAGATCTGGTAGTTGCCGATGAGCCGATATCTGCCTTGGACATGTCGATCCGTGCGCAAGTTTTGAATTTGCTGAAAAAATTTCAAAGAGAACAAGGCATTACCTTCCTCTTTATTGCCCATGATCTATCGGTTGTTCGCTACATTTCAGATAGGATCGCCGTCATTAGACGAGGCAGAATATTGGAA
This sequence comes from uncultured Ligilactobacillus sp., assembly GCA_934215475.1. Classification (GTDB taxonomy): domain Bacteria; phylum Bacillota; class Bacilli; order Lactobacillales; family Lactobacillaceae; genus Ligilactobacillus. The sequence continues at coordinate 18,577 of CAKPZY010000026.1, read as the reverse complement.
TTAGCTGAAACAGAAGAATTGTTTAACAATCCGATCCATCCTTATACGAAATCCTTACTGTCGGCTATCCCGATCCCTGATCCGAAGCTGGCAAAGGAACGGGAAAATATTGTGTATGACCCCAATATGCATGATTATTCAACTGACAAACCGATACTTAAAGAGCTCAGGCCGGGACATTTTGTTCATTGTAATGAAGCAGAGGCTTCTGCTTATAAAAAGGCTTTGCCAGACGAATAAGTTAAAAAGAAATTTGCTCGGTACTCACTTTCTTTCTAGCTTTCTGCTTTGAGCAAAGGATTTTACCAGATATTCTAGTTTTAAAAAGGCGAAATGCTTAATGGATCTCCATTAGCATTGCGCCTTTTTAGATGTAATTTTCTTAATATTCTTTTTCGCTAAGCTTTTTATTGGCCCCTAATTTGTTGATTACGTACTCATCTCCGTCTTTAGACACAGAGCCAGGGTAGGAAAATACTTGAACTTTGCGTGAATCATCGTCTTTGTAAAAAGTAAACTTAACGTTAAAATTAACGTCGCTAGTCCCATTCTCTCCGGGAGCGACACTTTTTACAGTTACATCGTAATCGAAAGAAAGAAGTCCATCTTCATCGTCAAAGGATTCCGTCATTTTAGTCAAATCATTAAAATCTTTGTTATTTTGTCCATCTTTAAAACTGTCGGTAGCAGCATCAGGGTCGTTCTTTGCATCAGAAAAAGCATTTTCAAATAACTCTTGTGCATCAGACTTGCTAATAACTCCTGGAAACTTTGGGGAAATCGTCGACGTTGTGGTGCCAAATAATGAGACCTCCGACAATTTCTTCTGCACGTTAACGGTTTTAGATCTAACAGGTTTGCCCTTGACTGGATATTCCAGGTGAACTAATACAGATCCATCTGCAGGCTGGTCGTTCACACGATACTTTCCGGTTTGATCGATCTTGGCGATGTTATCCCCATTTAAATAAATCATTGAACCCGGATTACCTTTAACTGTAAACGAAATTGTCTTCAAAGCCAGGTTCAGGCCGTTGTTTTCCTGATCGTTTAATACCTGTGTTACAGAATTTTGCATGTGATGACCGGAAATGACTCCTTGAGTTTTAAAATTATATGACCCAGGAAAATATGGACCTGCCTTAAAACTCTTTTTATTTGCCGTTGAAGTATATAGTTTCTTTTTACCCTGGTAAAAATCAGTTCCACTGTGGTTTGTAGCTAAGGTAATATATGCTGGGGCAATTTTTAATTTATACTTAGGAAAGGCAAGCAAATATCTGCCGTCTTGTTTAAACTGAAAATTGTGATAGCTTCCACTGGTAGTTAATCCTGATTTTAACTGGGAAAGTTGAGCTTTATGTTTCTTGAAGTACTTTTGCGTTGGTTTCAGATTTTTAGCCGTTACTTTCAAACTAGGATCATCAGTTTCAACATACTTGGTAAGATCACCATTAGTAGAAATGGCTGTGATCATTCTGTTTAGCTGTTTGTTAGCACTATAATAATTTTTTCCAAACAAATAACCGCTAAATAATAACAGCACTGCCAGTATTCCAACCGACCAGCCAATTTTAGCTTTTTTACTCATTGGTGTTTTGGTTGACGGTTCGGTAATTCGATGAGATGGCTGTTCTTTAGCAGCCGTCTTATCATTTTGAGCGCCTTTTTTTTTCAGGCGATTGCTTGAGGTAATCAGCTATATTATATCCACAATGTCCACAAAATTGCGTTCCTTTTTCAACTTCATGACCACAATTAGGACAGTAAAATTTTTCCATGTTCATTAACTCCCTGCTAATATTTCCGATTAAGTATATTTGCTCTTAGAAAAGATTGTCAAAAATTGAACGGATATCACTCAAAAGCGCGCCAGCTCCTAGATAAGAAATAACGGTAATAATAAGTCCGCTAGCGATCGCTAGTAGGAATGCACCGTAGATCCGGTCATGCTTAACAGCAGTAACTGGCGAGAGGATCATTGTATATAATCCAATCATCCACATGGTGATGATCAGACTGATCATGATGACGATCATGGTAACACCAGGGAATGAAGTACTCATAAAAGCACATAAAAAAATGACTACATTAAAAATGACATTTAAGTTGGTATAACTTGCAAGCCGGTTTAAGTAGGGCAAAAAATTTTCATCTGTTACATAAAAAGTTTTTCTGAGCAAGTAAACAGCTCCCGCCAGTAGAAAGGTTGCCAGCAATAAGAAAACCAAGGTCTTAAAGAAGAAGGTTAAACCAAACTCTTGGAAATAAGAGGCTGATGACGACTCTCCGTTAAGGGCACTAATAACACTGTTTGCAGTATCGTTGGTTTTGCGGATCAGGCCGTTGATCATTATGTAAACACTAATTACGAAGACTAAGTTTTCGCCGGCAAGAGTGGCCAATCCGTAATATTTATTACTGTCTTGTGTTTTAAAAGGCGCCTTCCATGAGTTGACAAGCCAGTTCCAATAATCACGAACTACTGCAGTAAAGCTGTTTCCAGTGGTCGAGGTCTCAGTATCCTCTAGGCCAGAGGTTGAATGTTCACCTGCGTTGCCACCATGGGGTACTAGCTTTTGCGAGTGTTTTGCTGTTTCATTTTGTGATTTTGCGGCTTCATTTTTTTGAGCGACATCATCAGTTGGCACAACCCCTCTAACATCCGTTCCGCACTGCACACAAAATTTAGTGTCAGTACGTAAACGCTTACCACAATTTGGACAAATTTTCACTTTCCATACCTCCTATGTGTAAAAATAATGTTCATAACATATTTATTATACAATAAGATAAAAATTATTTTAAATATTATGTGAAGTAGAGCGATCCCTAATGCTTAGATGCTTAATTCACTTGAGAAGTTCTTGCCCGTTTCCTTCCATTTAGTCATCATTGACATTTGTAAATTATAGTGTAAAATCGAAACTAGAGTTACATTTGTAAACGAAAAGAGATGAGCGGATGAAAACCGTGAATGCAACGGAGATGACGACTTCTGAGTGGGAATTAATGCGGATCATCTGGACCAAACGTAAGTCCAGTAGCAGTGAAGTTATTAAATTGATTCAAGAGAAAAAAGAATGGGCTGAATCGACAGTCAAAACCTTATTACGTCGTCTCGTCAGTAAGGGTGCCTTGAGTACTGTCAGAGACGGACGGCGCTTTATTTATTCTCCGAATATTAGCGAAAATGATGCGATGGACCAGATGACCGCCGAAATGTTTGCACGTTTATGCGATATGAAAAAGGGCAAGGAGATCGCCAAGCTGATTACTGAAACATTTTTGAGCCGAGGAGATATTAGGAAAATTCAGGGCATATTGGACAAAAAGTATGAGACTGCTCCCAAAGAGGTTGCTTGCAATTGCCTCCCCGATACAAATGAGTGTACCAAAGAAAATTGTTGTCAATGATATTTTGAAAATGGCATTTTAAACCTGTGAGTTTAGGTATGCCATATTGGTTAGGGAATAATTCAAAAAATTAAAAGAAATGAGGAATGTATATGGCCAGGATCATAGTATTGGTTGCGGGGATCATCATGATCGCTTTTATTATCTGGTGGTTTTTCGGCAAACATGAAATACAACAAGGGACCGCAACGACGTCAAAAAATGAGCAGAGGATCGACGTTGAAGTCAAAGGCGGCTATTCACCAGAAACAGTTGTGTTGAAAAAGGGGATCCCAGCCACGATCAATTTTACTCGGCGCGATCCTTCGAGCTGTTTAGATCGAGTGGTCTTTCCAGATTTTGGGATCAACCAGGAACTGCCTAAGGATGAGAAAAAGGAAGTTAAAATAGATACCAGACAGGCAGGAGAATTCCAGTGGGCTTGCGGCATGGATATGTTCCACGGTAAGCTGATCATCAAATAACAGACTGAACATCATGCTTTAAAAAATATTTTAATTATATAAACGAACATACTTAAATGGAGGACTTAATATGAGCGAGCAAAAACAAAGAGTAAACGTAACGGTAGCAGGCGGTTATGAGCCAGACAAAGTGACATTAAAACAAGGTGTGGCAGCAGAAATAACCTTTACCCGGACAAATGATAAGGGGTGTTTGGATGTTGTGCATTCTAAGGAGCTGGGATTTAAAGAAGAACTGCCTTTAAATGTTCCTAAAACCGTTGAAGTTTCAACGGATAAAGCGGGTGAATATCCGTTTAGTTGTGGTATGGACATGTTCTTTGGGAAAGTTGTTGTTAAATAATGAAAATTAGTGTGCGGTTTTGGATCTCCTTGGTCCTATCCCTACCAATGCTGCTTGAAATGATCCTAATGCCTGTTACCGGGTGGATGTTGCCAGGTCATCAATGGACGATGTTTATTTTGACGTCTATCATAATGGCGTTATCGGCTCGTCCTTTTCTGGAAAGTGCCTGGGCTTCTTTCAAGAAGTATCATTCTAATATGGACACTTTAGTTGCCATTGGTACAGCTACAGCTTACTTTTACAGTATATATGCGATGTTTAGCAGTAAAGAAGTGTTCTTTGAGAGTGCTGCTTTTGTCACCACATTTATTTTGTTGGGTCAAGTATTGGAAGAGCGGATGCGTAATAACGCGTCAAACGCGATTGAAAAGCTCGTCGGATTGCAAGCTAAACGAGCCGAAGTTAAGCGCGAGGGTAAATTCATTTCACTGCCAATCGAACAAGTAGTTGTTGGTGATGAAATTCGAGTCAAGCCGGGGAAAAAGGTGGCCGTCGATGGGACGATTCTTTCAGGCAATTCGACAGTCGATGAATCAATGGTCACCGGTGAAAGTATGCCCGTCGCTAAAAATGTTGGTGACCGTGTGATCGGCGCGACCATTAATAAGGCAGGAACATTTACGTTTAAAACAGAAAAAGTGGGTAGTGATACGTTGCTCGCTCAGATCGTTGAATTGGTCAAAAGAGCCCAAAATAGTCATGCGCCGATCCAAAAATTGACCGATAAAGTTTCTGACATTTTTGTGCCAGTGGTCTTGATCATTGCCATTCTGACGTTTGTGAGTTGGTATGTTTTTATTGGCGCAAACGTGGCTAATTCCTTGATCTTTGCTGTGTCTGTCGTTGTCATCGCTTGTCCCTGTGCGCTTGGCTTGGCAACTCCGACTGCTTTGATGGTTGGAACCGGCAGGGGAGCTAAAATGGGTATCTTGATCAAGAACGGTGAAGTTTTGGAAACAGTCAGTGATATTAAAACCGTGGTTTTCGACAAAACCGGCACGATCACTGTTGGGCAGCCAAAAGTGACTGATGTCGTAGGACATAAAACCGAGGTTTTGAGTTTGGCAGCTTCCTTGGAAGGGGCGTCTGAACACCCGCTTGCTGGAGCTATTTTGGAGGCTGCTAAAAGTCGGAGGATCACGACTCAAGGTGCTCAAGATTTTAAAGCCATCGAGGGCAAGGGTGTGACTGCTCGTGTGGCGGGGCGTCAGGCTTTTGTCGGCAACGAAAAATTACGTCAGGCTAATCAGATGTCTGAGGATCTGGAACAGCAAATGATACAGCTGCAAGATCAAGCCAAAACGGTTGTATTAGTTGGTGTGGATTCTAACATCATTGGCTTGATTGCGATCCAAGATACTCCCAAAGAGACATCGCGCGAGGCCGTAGCGGCTTTAAAAACACGCGGTTTGAAAACAGTTATGCTGACAGGCGACAATCGGAGAGTGGCGCACGCCATCGGCACACAAGTCGGAATCGATCAAGTCATTGCAGACGTTTTACCTGGTCAAAAAGCGCAAAAAGTTAAGGAGCTGCAAGAAAAAGGCAAGGCAGCTTTTGTTGGCGACGGGATCAATGATGCTCCAGCACTGAGTACTGCCGATGTAGGGATCGCGATGGGTTCTGGCACAGATATTGCCATCGATTCTGGCGGGATCGTTTTAGTAAAAAATGATCTGCGCGATGTCGATCTTGCTTTGGCTTTAAGCAAGAAAACATTTAGCCGGATCAAACTGAATTTATTCTGGGCGTTCATTTATAATGTGCTGGGTATCCCGGTAGCTGCAGGTTTATTCTATGGTCTTGGATTGAGTCTGAATCCTGAATTCGCTGGTTTAGCGATGGCATTTAGTTCCTTGTCAGTAGTTGCAAATTCGGTTTTGCTAAATAAAGCAAAAATCAGCAGCCAGTTTCAGAGTGCACCAGAATAGAATGCTGATTTTATTTAAATAATTTATCAACCTCAAGAGGCAGTAAACTGAATTATTCTGCTCTTGAGGTTCTTTTTTTGTTTAAAAACTGCCTTCTGCTTTTTTAACTAAAGTTTGGTTTATGTGCATATAATGAGTTAGAAAGGTGCAAAAAAGTATGAAAAGCATTAGAAGACGTACTTTAAAGTGGGAAGCAAGCATTAAAGTTCCTATTTCGTTTTGACAAACATCAGGGTATTTGTTATGATTTGCGCGTGAGGAGTGAGTTAAACTGAAAACTAAAATTGCTGTAGTTATGGGAAGCAAGTCCGATTGGGACACGATGAAACAAGCCATAACTATTATTACCGACTTTGGAGTAGATTACGACAAAACCGTTATCTCAGCGCACAGGATGCCGGACGAACTGGCTACATACGCTAAAAGCGCGGACCAAAATGGTATTGGTGTAATTATTGCTGGTGCTGGCGGTGCCGCTCATTTACCAGGCATGTTGGCAGCTAACACTCTGGTCCCCGTGGTTGGTGTGCCGGTTCAGTCACATGCTTTGAATGGCTTGGATTCTTTGTTGTCGATCGTTCAGATGCCGGCGGGGATCCCCGTCGCTACAACTGCGATCGGCACAGCCGGGGCAAAAAACGCTGCTTTATTAGCCTTAGAGATTTTAGCCGTTACTGACGAGCAGGTCAAAGATAAACTGGCTGCTTATCGTCAGAAACAGCACGACTCCTCAGTGAAAAGTGGTGCAGACCTTGACTGAACAAATAATGCAAGGACAAACTATCGGGATCATCGGCGGCGGACAACTCGGACAAATGTTGACTTTTAGTGCTAAAGCAGGCGGAATGAAGGTCGTTATTTTAGACCCAGACCCGACCTGTCCCGCAGGTCAAGCTGCAGATCGCCAGATAGTTGCGCCCTATGACAGCTTTGCAGCTATCGATGAGTTGGCTGAAACTGCAGATGTTTTGACATACGAATTTGAAAATGTGGACCTTGAGGCACTCGAAAAAGTGGCTGCCAAAGTATCGATCCCTCAAGGAACTGAACTGTTGCGGATCACGAAAGACCGTGTCCGAGAGAAAGCATTTCTGGCCCAGCATGGATTAAAAGTTGTCGACAATATTGCCATTTCAGCCCCAGAAGAAATTGATGCAGCTGTTGCTAAATTGGGGTATCCTTCTATTTTGAAAACTTGCGAGGGAGGATATGACGGCAAAGGACAAATGAATCTAAAATCGGTTGCTGATTTGCCAGAAGCTCGTCAGATGGCCAGTGAAACGCCGTGTATCTTAGAAAGTTTCTTGCCTTTTAAAATGGAATGTTCAGTAATGGTTGGCAGAAACCCTGACGGAGCAACCACTGTGTTTCCTGTTAGTGAAAATATCCATCGTAACCATATTTTACATGAGAGTATCGTTCCAGCTCGTTTACCCGCAGATGTGTGTCAGTCTGCCCAAAATATGGCGGTCAAGATAGCTGAAGCGTTGGATTTGTGCGGCATTTTAGGCGTGGAGATGTTCGTGGCGGAGGATAACTCTTTATATGTCAATGAGTTAGCCCCGCGCCCACACAACTCCGGCCATTATTCGATCGAGGCCTGCAATTTTTCCCAGTTTGACGTTCATAATCGGGCGATCTGCAACTGGCCTTTGCCTAAGATCGAGCTCTTAAGCTCAGTCGTGATGGTGAATGTTTTGGGTCAACACGTGGCTGGGTGTCGTGAGCTTATCGGCCAAAAGCCGGAGTGGAGTTTTCATGATTACGGTAAAGCGGAAGTTAGAACAGACCGTAAGATGGGCCATGTGACGATCCTAACCGATGACTTGGATGCTTCCTTACAAAAAATTAAAGCCACCGGTGTTTGGGACCGTAAACGAATCACAGAAAAGAATTCATAATTTAAAAGTAAGCTTTGAACAGGAGCGGTCTGTTCAAGGCTTATTTTTATAATGTACGTATTTAAATTCATTAGATGTACAACGGGAGTAAAAAAGCAGATATATTGTTTGAAACACGACTGAAAGAAATCTAAAGAATTTAGAATGTTCGGAAATAGCTCTTGACTGATTTAGTTAAAATGATTAAGATTTGAGTATAAAAAGATGCGGGGTCTTCTTTCCTTAAAAAATTTTGTGAAGAAAAGTGTGGGGAAGATGTTAGGGCCGAGTACCGCTTCCAAGCAACTTTCATAACTAATTTTGTCATTTGTCATGTCTTATTTTGTGTAGTTGTCGCAGTTTTTACAAAAGAAGGAGCAGATCTTGGAAAAACTAATTTATGCCGGGAAAGCAAAGCAAGTTTGGACCACGAAGCAAGAACAAGTCTTACGGATCGTTTATTTGGATCAGGTTACAGCCTTAAATGGTAAAAGAAAAGATCAGATCAAAGGAAAAGGCCAGATCAGCAATGAGATCTCCAGTTTGATTTTTCAATTCCTTAGTAAAAATGGGATTCCTACTCACTATTTAAAGACGATTTCAGATAATGAAGAGCTAGTCAAAAGAGTTCAGATCATTCCACTTGAAATGGTAGTCAGAAATGTGATCGCCGGACATTTTGCCAGTCGTTTTGGCTTGGAAGAAGGCAAGCAATTAAAAAAGCCTGTTGAAGAAATGTACTACAAGAGTGACGAATTAGATGACCCATTTATCAATGAGTCCCAAGTTTTGGCGCTCGGTTTTGCGACTCAAGACGAATTAGCGCAAATGTGGGCAATTTCTCGTAAAGTTAATAAATTATTGACCGGTATGTTCAGGGATGCTGGTCTAAAACTCGTCGATTTTAAGTTGGAGTTTGGCCGCACTTCAGATGGTGACATCATCTTAGCTGATGAATTTTCACCGGATAACGCTCGTTTGTGGGACATTAAGACATCAGAGAAGATGGACAAAGATGTTTACCGGCAACACACCGGTGGCCTTGCCTCCACCTACCAGGATGTCTTGGATCGGCTTCAAGGAGTTATCGCGTAACCTTCATATCTTTTCACTCAAGCCCACTTTTTAGGAGGAAATAACTACCCATGCAAACTATCAGGATCTACGTCACTTATAAAGAATCTGTTTTTGACCCTCAAGGTAATACCATCACCTCTGCCGCTCAGTCTTTAGGGCATGAAGAGATCGATGACGTCAAAGTCGGTAAATTTTTCGATGTTACCCTTGATACCAATACCAAACCAGTAGAAGAGGCAGTCAAAGAAGTTGCTGAAAAATTATTGGTCAATTTCAACTTGGAAAAGTATGAGTATCAAATTCTGTGAGTTTGGTGAATGAGAAAGGAAGGTCGATCATGAAAGTTGCTGTCGTAGTTTTCCCAGGTTCCAATTGTCAAATGGACCTTTATGAAGCACTAAAAACAGTCTGCCACGTAAAAACTGAATATGTCTCATATCGTGCTACGGACCTATCCAGTTATGCTGCTGTAATGCTGCCTGGAGGTTTTTCATACGGAGATTATCTGCGCAGCGGGGCGATCGCTAGTTTGGCGCCGGTGATGGATGAGGTCAAGCGTTTTGCTAGAGAAGGACGGCCCGTTTTTGGAACATGTAATGGATTTCAGATCCTCACGGAGGCAGGCTTGTTACCTGGCGCACTGAAGAAAAACGATAATCAAAAATTTATTTGTGATCAAGTTGAGTTGAAGGTGGAAAACAATTCCACGTTATTTACCTCAGAATATGAAAAGGACGAAAAGATCACTCTACCGATCGCTCATGCTGATGGCTGCTTTTACGCTGATCCGACAATTTTGGCAGAGATCGAACAGAAACATCAAGTTGCTTTTCGCTATTCAGATTTTAACCCCAATGGCAGTCTCAATGATATTGCTGGGATCACTAATGAGAGGGGCAATGTTTTAGGCATGATGCCCCATCCCGAACGAGCAGTTGAAACACTTTTGGGCAGCACCGATGGGTTGCGCTTGTTCAAATCGTTATTAAACTCAAGCACAGAAAAAGTTGAGGTGAATATTTGATGGCAAATGAGGTTGTAAATGAGCTCAGCGAGCAAGAAATCAAACAACAAAAGCCTTACTTAGAATGGGGTTTGACAGAAAGAGAATACGATTATATTTCTGAGCGCCTGCTGGGGCGTTTGCCAAACTACACGGAAACCGGCCTTTTTGCCGTCATGTGGAGCGAACACTGTTCCTATAAAAAATCAAAACCTGTTTTGAAGATGTTTCCCAACAAAAATAAATATGTGCTTCAAGGCCCCGGCGAAGGTGCGGGTGTTGTTAATATTGGTGATGGTCAAGCGGTTGTCTTTAAGGCTGAAAGCCACAACCATCCGTCACAAATCGAGCCCTATGAAGGGGCTGCTACCGGTGTTGGCGGTATTCTTCGCGACATCTTTAGCATGGGTGCCCGGCCCGTGGCTTCTCTTGATTCTCTGCATTTTGGTGAGATCAAAGACGATCAGACTCGTTTTCTGATCAACGAAGTTGTTGCTGGGATCGGAGGTTATGGGAATTGCATGGGCATCCCCACTGTTGCTGGAGAGGTGACCTTCGACGATGCATATCAGGGCAACTGTTTAGTTAACGCAATGAGTGTCGGAATTATGGATCAAAAAGACCTCCAACAAGGTCAAGCCATGGGCGTGGGAAATGCTGTCATGTACGTTGGCGCTAAGACCGGCCGCGATGGGATCCACGGAGCAACTTTTGCATCAACTGATTTTTCAGCCGAAAAAGAGACACAACGTTCGGCTGTTCAAGTCGGGGATCCATTTATGGAAAAATTATTATTAGACGCTTGTCTGGAATTGATTCAGCAGCACCCCGATTGGCTGGTAGGTATCCAAGACATGGGCGCTGCCGGTTTGGTTTCTTCGAGTTGTGAAATGGCAGAAAAAGGCGGAAGCGGGATGGAGCTTTGGCTAGATGATGTCCCTCAAAGAGAAGCCAATATGTCCGCCTATGAAATAATGTTAAGTGAATCTCAAGAGCGCATGCTGTTATGTGTTGCACGCGGACATGAAGCTGATGTGGAGAACATTTTTGCCAAATATGAGTTGGATGCAGTGGTGATCGGCCACGTAACGACTGGCCATTCGTATATTTTACATCATGGTGGTCGAGTTGTGACCGACATTCCGGTGACGAGCTTGACAAGTGATGTATTGCAAGAAAAAAGTGCGGAAAAGATACCGCCGCGTTTATTTGATAAAAAATTTACACGCGAGTGGTTACCGCATATCAACGACTTGAAACAGACGTTCATGCAAATTCTGCAACAACCGACTATCGCAACTAAAAAAAGCCTAACTCGGACCTATGATTCTCAAGTTCGTACCAGTACAGTCGTTGGTCCAGGTGAAGACAGCGGAGTTATCCGAATCAGAGGCACTAAAAAAGCATTGGCAATGACGACTGACGGCAACGGGCGTTTTGTTTACCTTGACCCGCATACGGGTGGGCAGATGACAGTCTTAGAAGCGTATCTCAATGTGATGAGCTCAGGCGCTAAGCCCTTAGCGATGACCGATTGCTTGAATTATGGCGATCCAAACGATCCTGAGATCTTTTACGAGCTGAGTCACTCCGTTGCCGGTATGGCTGAAGCGTGTCGGACCTTTGATGTCCCTGTCATTTCCGGAAATGTCTCCCTATATAATGAAAGCGATGGTGAAGCAATTTATCCGACACCGATGGTGGGGATGGTTGGCCTGTTGCCGGATGTTAAGCAAACGGTCCATTCGTTTATCAAGAATAGCGGAACAAAACTATATATCATTGGAAAAATTGGAGATGATTTTGCTGGTTCTGAGATTCAAAAGATGCAAACTGGCAAGATTTTTGGCAAATTAGCGCAGCTCGATCTCGGTCAAATCAAAAAGCGCCTTGAAAAAGTCCAACGTGCTCAACAGCAAGGCTTAGTTGAAAGTTGTCACGATATCAGTGAAGGAGGCTTGGCCGTCACTTTGGCGGAAATGGTTTTCCCGAGCGGATCAGGATTAGCGGTTAATTTTCGGGGGAGCAGTGCTGAACTGTTCGCTGAAACTGCCGGCCGGTTGGTTGTTGGTGTCAAACCAGAACATGAACGAGAATTTTCTGAGTTATTAGGCGATGCTGCTGATTATTTGGGGAAAGTTACAGAGACAGGGAATATCAATATTAAAACTAGTGATCAAACGTTGAGCTGTGGAACAAAAGAAGCACAAAAATTATGGGAGGATGCCATACCTTGTCTAATGAGATCAAAGGATTAAATGAAGAATGCGGCGTGTTTGGTGTCTGCGGTTCTCCAAATGCCGCGCATGTGACATACTTGGGCTTACACAGCTTACAACACCGTGGCCAAGAGGGTGCTGGTATAGTAGCTGAAAATGGCCACCAGCTTTCTGTGCACCTTGGACGTGGGCTCTTGGCAGATGTCTTTTCTGACAAACAAGACTTGGAGCAACTCCACGGGAAGACTGCTGTCGGACATGTTCGTTATGGTACGAGCGGCAACGATTCTTTAGTGAATATTCAACCATTTACTTTTAAGTTTAACGGGACAGATGTTGCTTTAGCTCATAATGGTAATTTAACTAATGCGCGTACTCTGCGCCAAAAATTACATGCTGATTTTAAATTTAATTCTAATTCTGACACCGAAGTCTTGGTTCACCTTCTGGAACAGCGCCAGTCACTGGATTTTTTATCCGCTTTAAAGGAAAGCTTAAACATCGTTCAGGGTGGTTTCGCTTTTGTTTTATTATATGGAAATGAGCTGATAGCAACCTGTGATCCGCACGGCTTTCGTCCATTGAGTATCGGAAAACTCCCAAACGGCAGCTATGTTGCAGCCAGCGAAACATGTGCTTTGGATGCTGTCGGTGCCGATTTTGTGCGAGATGTCCAACCGGGTGAATTACTACGTTTTGATAAAAATGGAATGCACTATGATCGCTTCACCAACAATACGAAACTTGCGGTCTGCTCGATGGAGTATATCTATTTTGCTCGGCCAGATTCTGTGATCCATGGAGTCAGCGTACACCAGGCGCGGATGCAAATGGGAAGATATTTAGCAAAAGAACAGCCGCGTGAGGCGGACATGGTGATCGGTGTGCCTAATTCTTCATTATCAGCTGCCATGGGATATGCTAAGGGTGCTGGTTTGCCTTATGAAATGGGCTTGATCAAAAATCAGTACGTGGCGCGGACCTTTATTCAACCTACACAAGAGTTGCGCGAACAAGGGGTCAAACTTAAATTTTCAGTTATCAAGCAAACTGTTGCCGGTAAGAGAGTTATCGTAGTTGATGATTCCTTAGTCCGTGGGACGACCAGCAGGCAACTGGTCAAACTTTTGCGCGAAGCAGGTGCCAAGGAAGTGCACTTATTAATTGCGTCCCCTCCACTTAGGTATCCATGTTTTTATGGGATCGATATTTCCACTCGGGCGGAATTGATGGCTGCCAAAATGTCTGTTCCAGAGATGTGTGCCGCTATTGGGGCTGATTCACTGGGCTTTTTAAGTATCCCGAGTTTGATCAAAGCAATTGACCTTCCAACAGGGCGAGCAGAAAAGAACGGTGGTCTGACCGTGGCCTATTTTGATGGAAATTATCCCACGCCACTATATGACTATGAGACCGATTATTTGAACTCACTAAAACTTCAGCCAAGGTCAAAGGAGATGTCTAAATGAATCGCTATGCCAAAGCAGGGGTGAATGTTGCCGCTGGTAACGAGGCTGTCGAAAAGATGAAACAGTTTACCAGAAAAACCCAGCGCCCCGGGGCTTTAGGAGAGATTGGTGCGTTTGGAGGGGCTTTTGATCTAGGCATGTTTAACATGTCTCATCCTGTCCTTGTTTCTGGGACGGATGGTGTCGGCACTAAACTGATCTTGGCACAAGAACTTGATCAGCATGAAACGGTCGGGATCGATTGTGTTGCGATGTGCGTCAACGACATTTTGACCCAGGGTGCGCAACCGTTATTCTTTTTGGATTATTTGTCCCTGGGAAAACTTGACCCAGACAAAGTTGCCAAGATCGTTAAAGGAGTCGCTGACGGCTGTCAACAAGGACAGTTGGGGTTGATCGGCGGTGAAACAGCTGAAATGCCCGGCATGTACGCCCCACAGGAATATGACCTAGCAGGTTTTGCGGTAGGTGTAGCTGAAAAAGAGAAGTTGTTGACTAAAGAAGTTCCCCAGCCAGGAGATGTCTTGTTAGGTTTGCCGGCAAGCGGTTTTCACTCTAATGGCTATTCTTTGTTGCGCCAGATCATTGCAGAAAAAAAGCTAAATTTAGCTGAAAAACCAGAATTTTTGGGTGGGAAAACCTTGGGAGAGGCCTTGCTTGAACCGACTAAGATCTATGTCTCGGCCCTGTTACCAATTTTAAAAGAGGGCTTGCTGCATGGCCTAAGTCACATTACCGGCGGCGGGTTGCCGGAAAACCTGCCGCGAATGTTTAACGATGATTTGCAGGCAGTGTTACTGAAGGACTCCTGGCCGCAGTTAGAACTCAGCGATTATTTTGCTCAAGTTGGCAAACTAACTGATGCCGATATGCTCCAAACCTTCAATTCTGGTTTGGGCATGGTCCTGGCAGTTTCAGCAGAAAACAAAACTGCGGTTACGAAAATGCTCAGTGAAGAAAACCAGAAATGGTATAAAGTCGGTTATATAGACAAGCGTCCAGCGGGTCAAAGCAAATTACAGATCAAGAGAGGTGCATAATGAGAGTTGCAATTTTTGCCTCTGGGAATGGTACTAATTTTGAAGTGTTGGCAAAAGAATTTGAAAAAAGAAATATTCCAGGCAAACTAGTGTTGTTGTTTTGTGATCATCCGGATGCACCCGTGGTTAAACGCGCTTTAAGACATGATGTTCCTGTAGAAACTTTTACGCTTTCTTCGTGTCAAGACAAACGCGATTATGAAAATAAAATCAGTCAGGTGCTGGACAAATATCAAGTGGATTTTATAGTTTTGGCGGGTTACATGCGTGTGATCGGCAAGGAGCTGGTTTCGCCTTATGAGCACAGGATCATTAATTTACACCCCGCCTATTTACCAAACTATCCGGGATTAAACTCGATCAAGCGTGCTTTTGAAGCTGGAGATCGCCAAACCGGCGTAACGATCCACTATGTGGATGAAGGGTTGGATTCCGGGCCGATCATCGCTCAACAACATGTGGAGATCAAACCAGATGATACGCTGGCTGAACTTGAGACCCGCGTGCATCAATGTGAACACCGACTTTATCCAGAAACTCTAAAGAAATTGCTGGACTAGACAGAGCGGCAATCAAATACAGCTTATAGAGTTGGTTCCCGCCTGTGAAAATTTTAGAAAATGTATGACGCTATGGGTCATTAGAAACTTGTTTGCTATCACAAAGTCAATCAAAAGGAGAATGCCAAACATGAAACGTGCTTTACTCAGTGTTTCAGATAAAACAGGGATCGTCGATTTTGCTCGCGAGTTAATTTCTATCGGCTATGAGGTCGTGTCGACAGGCGGGACTAAAAGTGCACTTGAAGAGGCCAAACTCCCGGTCACGGCGGTCGAAGATGTAACTGGTTTTCCTGAGATTTTGGGCGGACGAGTAAAAACCTTAAATCCTTATATTCATGGCGGATTATTAGCTAGAAGAGAACAGGCAGAAGATGTGGCGACCTTGAAAAAATTACATATTCAGCCGATCGACCTCGTTTGTGTCAATTTGTATCCGTTCAAAGAAACTATCAGTGATCCTCAAACAACTTTTTCAGATGCCATTGAAAACATCGATATTGGCGGGCCCAGCATGTTGCGCGCTGCAGCGAAAAACTACCAGGATGTAACTGTCATCTGCGATGTAGCGGATTATTCTTCTGTTATTTCTGAGCTTAAAGAAAATGGGACGACATCCCTTGAACAACGCGCTCATTTAGCAGCCAAGGTGTTTGAAAACACAGCTGCCTATGACGCTTTGATCGCTAAATATTTGGCAGACAAGACAGGCAGCGAAATGCCGCAAAAACTTACCAAAACGTATGAACTTAAACAGACTATGCGCTATGGCGAAAATAGTCACCAAAAGGCGTGGGAATACGTTGACCCTATTGCAAGCAGCTATTCTTTGAGTTCTGCTAAACAGTTGCACGGAAAGGAACTGTCGTATAACAACATCAAGGATGCTAATGCCGCAATTTCGGCCATGCGTGAATTTGCCAAACCGACTGTGATCGCCATGAAGCACATGAGCCCCTGCGGTATCGGTCAAGGAAATGACCTGCTCGAAGCCTGGAAACGGGCTTATGATGCCGATTCGATTTCCATTTTTGGCGGAGTGATCGTTTTGAACCGGACTGTTGATGTTGCAACTGCGCAAAAGATGCATGAACTATTCTTAGAAATCATCATTGCTCCGGGTTATGAGGATGAAGCATTTGAAATATTGGCAAAAAAGAAAAATATCCGCTTGTTACAGATGGATATGTCCAGACGAGACACTGACGATCAAAAGGAAATTATTTCATTTTTAGGCGGCGTGTTGGTCCAAGAGCAGGATATCTTGACAGAAGACCCGCATGAATGGAAGACAGTTACTGCTAAGGCGCCGACTGAAAAACAGCTGCAAACAATGTTATTTGCTTGGAAAGCAGTTAAACATACCAAATCCAATGCCATTGTAGTCGCTGGGCCTGATCAGACATTGGGTTCCGGTGCTGGACAGCCCAACCGGATAGATTCGACAAAGATCGCGATCAAACACGCTGCAGACAAGATCGATGACAATACAGTTTTGGCTAGTGACGCTTTCTTTCCGATGGATGACTGCGTACAGTACGCGGCCAAACATGGGATCACAGCAATCGTCCAGCCAGGAGGATCAATCCGCGACCAAGATTCGATCGACATGGCTAATAAGTATGGGATCACTATGGTGACAACTGGCATCAGACATTTTAGACATTAAAGGAAGAAACGGAGGTCAGTTATGGAGCAGCAACGTATTCTTGTCGTAGGTTCTGGGGGCCGTGAACATGCCATTGCTCGCAAATTATTAGAAAGTCCCCGGGTCTCTAGCGTGTATTGTGCACCAGGGAATCCTGGAATGAGGCCTTCGGGAATAAACACTGTTGACATTGCAGAAGATGATTTTGCCGGTCTAAAAAAATTTGCACTTGAAAAAAACATTGCATGGACTTTTGTTGGCCCAGAAAATGTGCTAGTTGATGGATTGGTTGATTATTTTGCTGAGTCGGGTCTGAAAGCATTTGGGCCCAATCGACAAGCTGCGAAACTGGAAGGATCAAAGACTTTTGCCAAAGAATTTATGGCTAAATATCACATCCCAACGGCTGCCTATGTGCAGTATGAATCTGCCAGCACGGCAATCTCGGGATTGGCTGGTTTTTCCTTACCGGTCGTTATCAAAGCAGATGGCTTGGCTGGCGGCAAGGGCGTAACGATTGCTAAGACTTTCGAACAAGGACAAGCTGCAATCACCCACGTATTTGATAGTGGCCAGTATTCGGTGCTCCTGGAAGAAAATCTGGTGGGCGAAGAATACTCCATCTTTGTCCTGGTCAGCGGCACTGAATATGTCATCTTACCTACTGCTCAGGATCATAAGCGAGCTTTCGACGGCAACCGCGGTCCTAACACTGGCGGGATGGGAGCTTTTAGTATTAATGAACAGCTGTCCCCAGAAGCTTCCGCTGAAGTCAAACAAAAAATTGTCGTACCGACTGTAGCTGGGTTGACAAAAGAAGGTTTTGATTATCACGGGGTGGTTTATATTGGGATCATTGAAACAGAAGATGGGCCAAAGGTAATAGAATATAATGTCCGTTTTGGCGATCCAGAAACACAGGTAATTTTGCCGCGGATCAAAGATGATTTTGCCCAATTAATAAATGATGGATTGAACGGTAAGCATTTACCGGAAGTACAGATCAGTAGCCATGCAGTGCTTGGCGTTGTGGTTGCCTCTCAGGGATACCCGGCTGCCCCAAAAACTGGTCAACTTTTGCCAAAATTACCACAACAGGATGGGATCATGGTTGATTTTGCCAACGTTGCACAAAAAGAGGGGCGATTATTTGGCGCAGGGGGTCGCTTGCTGACAGTGATTGGTCTTGGTCAAAACCTGAACGATGCTCGCAGACTAGTTTACGATTACCTTCAAAAGCAGCATTTTAGTGATTGCTTTTACCGAACAGATATTGCTGTAAAGCACAGTAATGTTTCTCACTAGAAAATTCAGAAATGAGATAGGCCGGCTGAAAAGTCGGTTTTTTTCTGATTTTTAGCCAGAATTTGTGACATGCTGGTGTCTATTTAAAAAACGGGCGGCTGTTTGCATGTCCGACAAAGGAATGGGAAAGTAACGTCGGATAGTGGAGTATCTAATAAAGGAATGGGAAAGTAACGTCGGATAGTGGAGTATCTAATAAAGGAATGGGAAAGTAACGT
>CAKPZY010000025.1 GCA_934215475.1 uncultured Ligilactobacillus sp. | reverse complement strand
TTTCCTTTTACCATTTTGTTGTGCTTGTCAGTGTTTGAATTGTATGATAACTTTAAATGAGAATAATTACTATTTACGTAGAAAGGTCATACTAAAATGAAGATGGTTTTCAAGCGATTTAAAAATGTTGTGGGCATTATGTTACTCTTGGTGGCCGCGATTTTGACAACAGCATGTTCCAGGCAAACTAACTCCGCGAATAAGGGCAAGATCATTATTACATCTACGATGGACTTTTATGGTGAAGTAGCCAAAGCGGTTGCTGGTAAGCAAGGGCAAGTCACCTCGATCATTACCGATCCCAATGTTGACCCGCATGATTACGATCCTGCACCGTCCACCGCTCAAAAGGTGGCCAAATCAAGAATAGTTATCGCCAATGGGTTGGGGTATGATTCTTGGATGAACAATTTAGTCAAGAATGGTAATGATAACTTGCAATACATCAAAGTCGGAGAAAAGATCATGGGTCAAAAAAGCGGGGACAACCCCCATCTTTGGTATGATCCACAAACGATGCCTCGTGTGGCAAACGAACTGGCACGAAGATTTGGTAAGATCCAGCCAAAGAATAAACAGTACTTTAAACAAAATGCACAGAAGTACATTGCATCTTTGAAACCGATCACTGCAAAAATTGCTCAAGTCAAAAAGGCCGCCAAAAAAGACGGCAGACAACAGGTGTATGTCAGTGAGCCTGTCTTTGACTACGCCATCAAGGCAATGGGTTTTACAATTGGTGATCCGAAATTTGAAAATGATACGGAAAAGGGTACTGATCCAGCACCAAGTACGATAAAGGCGATGCAAAAGGGGATCCAAGACAAGAAGATCGCTTTTTTCGTCGATAATAAGCAGGCCTCGAGCAAAACTGTAGCAAACTTGATAACTCAAGCTAAAAAGCAAGGTATTCCTGTACTCAAAGTGACCGAAACCATGCCTGCTCATAAAAATTACCAGCAGTGGATGGTCGACCAATACGATCAGCTGCTTGAAATTTTGCAAAAAGAAAAATCTTAAAATATTAATAGGTGAAAGTACCTAAAAAATTGAGCGAGAAAGATGAGCTTCATGGGATGACATAGTTTCGCATCAAGTAGATACAGTCGCATTTTTAGCAAGTATTCTTAGTGTTACTGTGTTAACACTAAGAAATGGTTAACTTGATTCTCAATTGTTTGCATCTGCTTTAAATTGAGTTAGAATATATCCAAAATACTTGTTGATAGTAAGAAAATTTCAATGGCTGAAAAGGCGTTTCACGATTGGAATAGTGTGTTGCCAGGAAAAGATGTAAATTGTTAGCGATAATTTTGAGTGATTTGCAAATTGTAATGTATTCAGGTAGTTAGTTTTCTTAAAATTATAAGACACAACTAGGATCGTCAGTACTTATCGTGAAGAAATACCGCGTTTTTTGTATTCCCAAAATAGAAGAGTTAAAAGACGTCGTCCCACATTCATAGTTGCGATTTCAAATTTGACGAAGTAATGCAAAGTTTCCAAGTGTACTCTTTTTCTACTTTGATAGACGGAGGTGTTTTTATGGAGTTTGAATTTCCGTTAAGTGTGTTAGATCCACACACTGAAATAGTTGATTCTGCGCAGTTAAATGCGTTACTGCAAAAAGATTTTCAAAACATTCAAATATTGATCCAGCACGTTGATGAGGCGAGTGAAGCTTTAGAAAAATATTCCAAAGAGCAGCTTTCTCTCGCGAAATTGCGCAAAGCTTCTCGGCCAGCGATCCGCGGTTTGTTGGATCAAAGGAATTTGGAGGAGCATGCAACGATTTTTGCTGATATGCATGTGGTAGATCAATTAAAAAATAAAATTGATTTGAAAGGTTTGCGTGAACTTGGAATCATTACAAATTACGAGTACGCACGAGTTGATTCCGGTGAATTGATGATACGGTCGGCACAAGACCGGATCAATTTTGAAAATGAAGCCGGAGAATATTCTTTGGAAGAAGATTTCGGTCACACGGTGTAGCGTTGAGGCATATCAAAAAAGCATTCATGAAAAGATGAATGCTTTTTTGTTTTTATGCAAATTTACTAGCCTAACAGAAAACTCAGCTGATAAAAAGCCAGTATTCCAGTAAGAGTCAAAACCGGCGTTTTGCAATTATTTTAAATGGCTTTTTAAGATCCATTGATCTTCGATCTCGGGTAAGTTTAATTCGACTCGATCCATAATACCGTGATAGAGCGTACGTTGGATGAAGACAGAATCAACATCTAAATCAAAATGCGGCAGGGTGAAAGTGAGTCCACATCCCATGTATCCCATCGAAACAACTCGGACATAGTCAAAAGTCGCTAGTGTTTTCATCGCAGCTCCTTCTTTGTAGTAGCTGTCCAATTCCTTGTTGAGGCTGATGACAAGAGGATCTTTTGAATTAATTTTTTTGCGTGAGTCGAAACGGATCCCTGACAAGCCACTATCATAACCAGTGCCTCCATCATCGATAAATTTTTTTAATTGTTGATAAACTTCTTTGATGCCATCTTTTTCAAAGCCGGAACCAATGTATTCCGTGGCAACTTCCTTTACCAGGTCATTCTCGTCGGCAACAATGATTTGGTTAGCAACATCGATAATCTTCTTTAATGAAATACTACTCACGGAAATTCCCCCTTGGGCGTTTTTTCTTTCATTTACATTTTATAACAAAAAATATTACCTGTCTCACTTCGATTAAAATGACTTTGAATTGCCAACATATAACACGATGACAAAACTCTTACAAATGAAGTCGAATAATCATCGAAACAAGCTATATCCAGAAAATAATTTTACAAGTTCACAGTTTTGCTAATATTGACCTTTATGCATGTTTTTTTCTCTGAAGTTGCTTAGGGTAAACTATGTAAGGCACCATGTTGTGCAACATGTCTAAATTTTAACACACATGTCCCTCTACAGTTGAAATTGCACGAAAGTGGACATAAGAGTGAAAAAATTATTATTATTAAAGATAGAAATTGAAGAATTTTGCGTATATATACAGTGAGGGGACGAAACAAGGATGAAATTGAGTAATTACCGACCCGTAATGACTGCTAATTACACTTTAGATTGGCTGACAGCTTTTAATCTTAAAGCTGTCCATGAACTCCGAGAGGAAGAAAGAAACCAAAGCCTTTCTCTTCTTGAAACAGCCGAATATGTGAACAAAAAGATGAGTCAGATTATGAATGGGGATTCAATTGTGTGGGGAGTAAAAGCTAATGGAGCGGAAAAGTTGATTGGATCATTCGCTTTGAAAAGGATCAATATTTCTAAGAGGTCGGCGCAACTCAGTTGCAGCTTTTTTGATAGCTTAACTGGTCAGAAAGCCTTGTCAGAAATAGTACCACATGTTCTGGCGATGCTTGCTCCTGATCTGCAGCTCCAGACGATCTTCGTCAGCAGCCAAAATGAATTAGAACTTGGAAAGCTGCTAGGCTCTATGAGCTTTGAGTCGCAGGGTAAGGCTGAAAAAGGCGGGTTGTTCAAGTTTGTAAAAAAGGCAGCAAAAAAATGAAAGTGTCTGGAACTCCAAGATTGCCAAAAAAAGTAGCCGGTCTGTTTTATATATTTGTAATAAAGCTTTACTACCAGTATTAAAGTGCTATTATTACAGTCAGAGAGCACTTTATAATTATAAGGCAGTCTTAACTATAAGGGGATGTTTTCGAATGGCTGAAAAAGAAATGAAATTTCATAAACTCCTAGTTGGGGTGGATGATTCACACGATGCTTTATTAGCATTCTATTATGCGGTTCGTTATGCCGCAGAAAATGATGCTGAACTATATATTGTCTCGGTGCTTGAAAGTAATGAAATGAATGTGTACCAAGCACTAGATGATGACTATGTCCATGGTGAGCGAAGCGAATTGGAAAAACATATTCAAGACTTTAAAGATCAAGCGACTGAATCGGGGGTCAAGAAAGTAACCAGTCTGATTGCCGAAGGTGATGCAGGGAAGACGATTGTAAAAGATGTGATCCCGCACGTTCAACCTGACTTGTTGGTGATCGGTTCCTTTGATAAACCGGGGATCGCCCGCAGGTTTGGCAGTCAAGCGGCTTATATGTCCAAGTACGCCCCATGCTCAGTTTTGGTGATCAGATAAAATAGCCCTGTGAAATTGTGATAATTTGATGATGTAATTGGCCGTTTGTTCCTATTTGGAATGAACGACTTTTTGAGTATTCTCATACTTATAGAGCAGGTCGTATTATTGAAAATTTAAAAATTGATATAAAGCGGACAAAGTTCAAACCTTTACGCAAAGCTTTCAAATTATTACATAAGAACGCATAAATATTTACATTTAAAGTTCAAAATAAAAGTTGTAACAATTTGACAAATAATGTGGGAATAATAATGACAATTACTTTAAAAGGCCTTAGCAAAACATATGGGCAAAAATCAAGCTCAATGGCAAAAAGATCCCGGTTATTTGGCACTGAATGCTAAGTCGCAAAAGCAAAGTGTATTAAAAGAATTGTATCGTAAGGAACCTGAAATGAAAGTACCTGGTCAACAATTACGAACAACCAAACCAAATACCACAAACTCGGGCATTTTAATGGAAGAAATGCGGTTGACGCGGGAACTGGAGGAGACGGCGATGGAAGGATTGTACAGAGGAGCTAACATTTCCAAAGTGCTTTCGCAAACTGAAATTAAAATCAACTCAAATTTAACACAAACTAATAGAGCAAATAACTATTTTAAATAAGTGTTGTCTGGTCGTAAAAATGATTGAAGTAACATTTTGAGGATCACAATTTTCAAACCATTTTACTTTCATCTGGGTATTTTTCTGATATAATTACCGGTAATTTTAACAGGACACGAAGCGTCAGATCAAAATTTTAAATAACATATTTTCTACATTAAAGAACGGATGGATCAATTTATTCTCCGTTCTTTTGACGTGTTATTGACTAATTTGATCTAAGAAAGGAGAATACAGAGCAGTGACAAAGAAACATGATGACCCTAGCTCAAAAAATACCGAAGAAACAGTTCGGATTTTAAACAAGCAAAACGATAGGCTAAAAGAAACCATTGCCAAACAACAAAAACAGCTTGTGAATTTAAAAAAGCGAGCTTCCTTTGCAGAGAATGATTTTCATGATCAAGAAGAAAAGCAGGACATCAAAAATTTGCAACCTGGGCAATATAATTTTAATTACCGAGCAAAATATGGATTTGTTCAAAAGGGCATTGTTTCAAGCAAAGAAGAGATGAAACACCTCAGTACTTTTAGTGATGCGGTCGTAGCGATTGCCATTACTCTGATCGTGGTTCCGCTGATCAATTTGGAACTGAAGGCAAAATCTGGTTTATATTTTTTTACGACGAATACCACAGTTCTCGTGGCGGCTGCCTATTCTTTTTTTGCTTTGGCCTTGATCTGGCGCAATCATGCTAAGATCCATGATAGGGCACGCGGCTATACTAACCGTGTATTTTGGCTTGAAATCATTTGGCTGCTTGGGGTGGTATTTTTGCCTGTGGCTACGGTTTTGAATTTTTCCGACTTTGATCGCGTCACTTTAGCTGTGTACAGCGGGAACTTTCTAGTCAACACCTTGGCGATCAGATTTCAAGTTATGGCGCTAAAGCGTGCCAATGCGATCCGGGGTGATAGCTTAAACTTCTGGCAGCAATGGCGGTTTGTGTTGTTTTTCGGCACGGTGTTCATTTTAGTACTGGCATTCCCACAGATAGGCGAATGGTGGTTTATGCTTTTGCTCTTGTTTATCCCAGAAAAGAACCAGTAACTCAGGACTCAGTTTGAGCGATTTTAAACCCTTATGGTGTCACTTGTGAAATGCTGTATAAGGACGGATTTTGACAAACACAGGAACATACATGTTATCTTGGTTATGGTAATGTTTTAAGTTAGTTAAGGGAGTAAAAAAATGATTTTACAAAGCAGGAATTTTTTCAATTTTGCAGACATGAAACACCAGATAAAACGATCCGGCTTGAAAGAACGTATCGACGACTTTCAAAAAATTACCCAAATTTACCTTTTGCGACGTTTGGCATTAAAACAAGTGGGAACCAAGTTAGAAAACCTGGATGATGAGTATTCAGCTATCCACTCGCATAATCCGATCCATCACATGGAAGAACGTATGAAAACTCCTGCCAGTTTGATGGAAAAACTTGAACGTAAAGGGTATGCGATGACGATTCAGTCTGTCAAAAATAATATTTTTGATATTGCTGGGATTCGGGTCATCACCAACTATATTGATGATATTCACCGCGTAGAAGATGCTCTAGTCAATCAAAGTGATGTGAACTTGATCGAGCGCAAAGACTACGTTAGAAAGCCTAAACCCAGTGGTTATCGAAGCTTGCATCTGGTTATTTCTGTTCCTGTTTTTTTGGCAGAAGGGCCACAAAATTCTGCAGTTGAAGTCCAGATCAGAACGATTGGCATGGATATGTGGGCCAGCCTGGAACACAAGCTGCGTTATAAAAACCACATCGATCAAAAAAAGGTTCAGCAATACGCAGGTGAGTTGCGGGCAACATCCAGGGAATTAAATCAGATCGAAGCTAGGATGCAAGGAATCTATCAGGATCTGTTGTAAGCTGAGTAATAAAATGATTAAAAGTTTGAGAAAGTGAAAGGATCTAGGGATGAAAAAAGTTGATCGGCGTAATTTGGCGATTGGGTTGGTGTGTTTTGTGTTGGCGGTGGTTTTTGCGGCTTTATTGATCTTTCGTTTGACCCATCGCGGTTATATTGGGATTGGTCCAATTCGCACGGCTAAGTTGGCAGTGCTGACCGCAGCTTTGTTAGCAGCAGGCATATATTTTATGCGGAATAGTTTTTGAACCTGGAGACAAAGTTGAGTTATAGCTTTTTCAGAATAAATAGTGTAAACCAATTGTCTTTTGTATTGAATGATTAGGTTTTTGACTCCCTAATGTATTCGTAGAGATAAATGATCATCTGGCCAGAGTTCTTAGGCTAATGGCAGGAACTTATTCACAGCAAAACTCGTAAAACACCAAAATTTACCGATGATTTTTTGCGATTACGACCCAACCATTGGAAGTATGTCCAGTTTGCGCGCATATTGTACAAGGTATTAGAAAGTAAGTTCAGTTGGTCCGAGAATTGTACAAAGTATTGGAAAGTAAGTTCAATTTGGCCGGGAATTGTACAAAGTATTAGGAAGTAGGTCCACTTTGCCTGAAAATTGTACGAAGTATCAGAAAGTATGTCCAGTTTGCGCGCATATCGTACGAAGTATTGGAAAGTATGTCCAGTTTGACTAGAAGTTGTTTGAAGTATTGGTAAGTAAGTAGATCCAGTTCATCAAAATTTCTAATAGCATACAAAAAAGCCAATCCCAAAATCAGATTGACTATTTTTTTAATCAGATTTTACCAGATATTGACACGTTCGTCTTTAGGCAAATACATGCCATCGCCCGGTTTAATATCAAATGCCGTATAGAAATCGGTGAGGTTCTTTGGTTGAACGTTGGCCCGCAGTTCATTGGGCGAATGAACGTCAATGCTAAGCAATAGTTTCTCCCTTTCAATTGAAGACTTCATGCGCCAGATCCTCCCCCAGCTGAGGAAGAATGCCTTAATGTCAGCATCGTCCTCACCCTTGGCGGCTTCCAGTGCACAACTTAGACCACCGGCATCTGCAATGTTTTCGGAAACAACCAGCTTGCCGTTGACTTTACCAGCTTCTGTTTTAAGGCCGTCAAATTGGTCGATCTCGTTTTGGGCTAATTTCTTGAAGTGTTTCAAATCTTCATCAGTCCACCAATTATTCAAATTCCCTAGTTCATCAAATTGAGACCCGTTGTTATCAAAAGCATGCGAGATCTCATGTGCGATCACGGCTCCGATGCCGCCGTAGTTTTGGCTCGAGCTTTGTTTTAATGAATAAAAAGGAGCTTGCAGGATAGCAGCAGGGAAGACGATCACGTTAAATGAAGGATTGTAATAAGCATTGACCATATGGGCCGGCATTTCCCACCGTGTCCGGTCAACGGTTTTGCCAAAGCGCGCATATTGATCTTCTAAAGCGATCCGTGTGAAACGCTCATCATTGGTGTACAGATCTTCTTGCTCATTGACGATAAATTTCTTATACAAGGGATCAAGTTCATCAGGATAACCGACTTGAATACCTAAAGCATTCAGTTTAGTGACCGCTTTTTTCCTCGTCTTTTCGCTCAGCCAGTCATTTTGAGACAGACGTTGCTGGTAAACGGCAACCATTTTTTCGACCATTTGATGGACATCTTTTTTGGCCGTTTCCCCGAAGTATTTGTGGGCGTAGTAGAGTCCAACTACTTGGTTAAACTGTCCTCCGGCAAAATAATAGGCTGCTTTTTTCTTGTTCATCGGCTCTTTTGAACCGGAAAGTGCGCGCGAATATTCGCCGCCTGTGATCCGTACTTCATCGCTTAGCAAACTAGAGGCAGCTGTCAAACGTTTTACAAAAAGCCAGCTTCTCATCGCAGGGAAAGTTTCTTCGTTCACTAATTGATCTAGAGCTTCGTAGTATTTTGGTTCACTAACAATGACCTGGTCAGGTGTAGTCTTGATCAGCTGCTTGACATAGTTGGCCAAGTCAACATTTGAAGAAAATTTGATGAAGTCTTCAAATGAATACTTATTGTAATCTTTAACATAATCAGCCCGCTCGGTACTATCTTTTTCATGCGGTGCGAGACTGCGGTCAAATTTCAGAGCAGATTCTAAAGTTTTCTTAGCAAAACCTTCAGAATAACCGGCAAGTTTAAATAGTTTTAACACCATCTGGGAATAGACTTTTAACAAAACCTCTGCTTGCTGGTTGTCCTTTTCATAATATGTTTTATCAGGCAAGATCAAAGAAGGTACTTCAGCGTTTAAAGCGTAATGGGATGTATCTTTCATGTCGGGTGCTACGTAAAGTTCAAATGGAGACACGTTTCCGATCAGTGTGAAATCATAGAGGTGTGCTTCCCAGTCCTTGAGGTCTTTCAGTTGTGAGATCTGCTCCAGGGATTCTTTTACTGGTGCGAAACCAGCTGCATCACGTTGATCGTAATTTGCGACAATACGATAATATTTGACAAATTCCTGCAAATACTTATCATCCGGGACGGTTTTTCCCGTGAGCATCTCATAAAAATCACTCATCAAAGTCTTTTCAATGTTGTCGGCTAAGTCTGCAAAGCCGCCTGTTGTCGGTTTGTCCGCCGGGATCTTAGCAGTTTTCAGCCATTGACCGTTGACTGCTTGATATAAATCGTCTTTGATCAAATCATAATCTATTTTATCCGCCAAAATGTTTACCTCCTAAAATAAGTAAGCGAAGTAAGATGAAAGAAGGATCTTACCTAATTTGTATATAGTTGAATCTTTATCTCACTTGGCTCGAATAATAACGCTGCAGCCAAAAGGGTATTAATTCAGTATTACGCCTGAAAATCAAATTTTAATCATGCACCGTCATTTATCCAATTGAAATCATTTTAAACTATTACAGAGTGGAATAAAAGTACTTCAAGTTAGGCTTGAACTTATATCTCCTTTTTTGAATTGTGTTCAAGCAGTAATTTTTACGCAACCTTTATCAATGACGCAGTTGTTCACGCATCTTGGATTGTTAGGTTAGGCTCACTAATGTTTTGTTTCAAATTTCAGTAATTCCGGAGCACTGAGAAATAATTTGATGGGCAAAAGTCACAGGACTTTTATCTACTGCAGCTTTATATCCGAGATGAGCATACTAATTGCTTATAAATATATATCCTGTACGCTATACATAGATAGCTGATCGTCGTTTTCGTCAATATAAAAAGGACTGAGGACAATGAAATCACAGATCGCTTGGAAGAAGCACCTACTTGTTTGTATGTTGTCAGTACTTGGATTTCTTCTCATCAGTGGCACAGGTAATTTCGTATCCGCACAAGCCAATCAGCAGGACGTAAAAACGCAAACGGTTGACCCGGCATTAATATGGGGAAATAAACGGATCAACGATTTAAATAATCAGGTCAAGGGACGTATGGAGCCAAATGACCCTATGTTGTTGCCAGCACAAGATGGATTGTATGTTAATCATCAAAATGTAAACGCTTACCTAATGTGCAGTTCTGGCAGTGCCATGGTTTTTTACAGCCAAGGGGTTGTTCCAGTAGCATTGAACGATCCTTCATTAAAACTAATTGAGGCTTACACTTTGTTATCAAGGCAGGCATATATTCCCCCAATTGTCCACAATATGATCAACTATCAACCTGAATCTAGATTTGCAACTTGGCCAAAAAAGGAATACAAGGATCTTAGGATTTATTATGGACCTAAAGAGTATGTGATCTATCAAGGAGCATGGCAGATTTTCATTAACCGTAGTGCAGCGGATCATCAAGATGGTCAAGAACTGAGTGCTAAAACATTAGCAACTCAAGTAGTTTTGTTTTTAGCTCAGCACAACTTACCTCAGACTTCCAGTAATGGTCGAATAGATTTAAGCACGACTGGGAACTTGGGTAGAGAAAACTATGGATCGTTAAAAGATTTCAAAATGTTTGCAATTTGGGAAGATCAGCAGCATTCTACGATGCCAAATACTCAATATGACCTGAACGCTAAGGATCCGATGACAGGATTGAAGATGCTCACAAGTTTGAAAGAATACTAGAGTATCTCAGATAGAAGAGTATCTTAGTGATCCTATTAGTTAGTGATATATAAGAAAGTAAGACGATACAGGTGTCTAAAAATTTATTGTAAAGGACGCTAACAAGTCAAAATATTCATAATTTAGTCGTTCTATTTATAGGGCGGCTTTTTAGTTGTCGATTTTTGGTGAAAAACAGTTTTTCTTTGTTTATCTGGAATCTAAATATCTGAAATTATTATAGTTGAACGATGTTGAACAATATAGATACTCGTTCAGTGACTTTAAACTTAATGAGCTCCTCACTTTGCGCACAAAAAGGGAGCTGTGTGTTTCACACAACCCCTTGATAAACCACTTCAAAAGGGAACCATCATTTTTTAGTCGCCGTTAGAATAATCATCGTAAATTTGTTTTGCGCCATTACCTGTAGTCCCAGTCCCCTTATTATTGATGATATGATCGATCCCGCCGTTAGCAGCGAATTTAGTAATCGCAGCATCATGGATCTTAACCCCGGCCGTGTCGGGAACTTCGATGGCGCTATTTTGATGGACATTTTCTTGAGTCCTGTTAAAGACAGCATATACTCCCAAGCCGCTTGCATAGTGGTTATTGACGTTATCACCAACCTTATAGGAGGCATAGCCTTTGGTTGCGCCAGAATGACTCATCCAGTCACCTTGAGTTGGAGGATCATAAGGGTCTTCACTTTGATAGAAGTATGTTTTGCCATTTTCTCCGTGCCACAACGTCTGGTAGTTTTTGTGGTGTTCGTTAAACAAGCCATACATGGTAACATTTGCTCCGTTTACGACTACCCCATGTTGTGAAACATTATTATTCCAGCCAATATTGTAACCATGATCGGCGCGCCATAACCACAGATCATCACCGATCACATTATTATTGTTAATTTCGATATCACGGTTAGTTGATGTATTTTGTGTGACGGAGCCGCCATTGCGGACAAATATATCTGCCAGTAATGTTTGCTCGGTCGTGCTTCCTACTGGATTTCCACTCTCATCATCGTTTGGCTTGCCAACTTGGACCAATGATTGAGAAGTTTGTCCTTGGTCGACCATGAAGCTGGCTAAGGTGACGTTAGCTACGTTATCGACTTGCACTGCTCCTTGATCATTATCACTTTGCAAAGTTGCCATCCCTGTTCCCGAAATTACAGTTCCGGCTTTGGAAACATGGAGCGGACTATCAAGGTGATAAACACCTGGTGTCAGGAAGATGCTTTGCCCTTTATCTAAGGCGGCATTTATTGTGCTGGAGGTGTCGCTGCCCGATTTGGCAACATAGAAGTCGTTGTTTTGTAAACTGAGAGACGTTTCATTTCCCGTTTCACCTTGTTTCCAAGACACGTCTGTTGCATCTTGTCTAATTCCTGGGACAAAAATTTTATAGTCGTTATCTGCAAAGTACAAGAATGGTTTTTCTCTGATCACTGGGGTGTTTGCTTCGTTATCATGACTATTATTTTCCCAGTCGTTATTCGGAGCCCCAGTGTCTCCCTGAAATACAAAGTTATAACCGCCATTACCGCCCCAGTTACTTAAATTACTATTGCGGAAATAATACTGTTGCTGACTGGTATCTTGTATCTGGTCATTAAATGTCGAATCAGCCGCGAAACCACCACTCGCATAAGGTTGTTCACCCTCATCATTTAATTTGGTTTGACGGTTGACTATTGTGCGTCTGAGCGGCGTTGCCTGCGAGGTAGCGTAAAGGAAAGGCGTATCTGAATGATTCTCTGCATTTCCTATTTGCACATTTTCAACTGCTGTCCAAAAGTTCTGGGTGGCATTACCTGTTGGTTTATCTTTGTCATCCACCATATAAGCGGGAACCTTAATATTTGGCAGTGTTGTCTGATCCGGTGAAGCACCCAAACCGCTGATTGTTGTATAATAGCCCATCTGATATTCATAATCACGATCGGTAGAGCTATAATCTCCAGGAAGAAAATAAAAAGCGTAGCGGTCAGAGCCAAACTGAACATCATTAGCTGTACTTTTTTGTTTGGCGAAAGCGGTGGAGATATCGTCTTTAGATTGCTGGACATCATCTTCCGAATAGATTTTCATATTCGGACCAAATGTTTCTTCATCAAGTGAGATCCCTTGTTTATCTGTTTTGGTAAGTAATTTACTTTGATTTGTTGTTGCATTAGCTCTCTTAACTAAATATGAATTGTGATAGGCTTGGCCGCCGGGATGTTTATCTATATACTCATTATCAGTAGTCTCGCCGATTTTTTTAAAGCTATTTTGTGCGGGTCCGGCTGACCGATAAATTGTAAAACGAGTATTATTGTTTGCTTGCCCCCATTTTAACTTCACACCTTGCTTTGCCTTTGCCAGCCGGATATTAATTGCTTGGTCCGGGGAAGCAGGGGCAGCCGTACTATTTGTGCTTATTACACCGAGTCCTAGCAGGAAACTTGCACTCGTTAACACTAGTGATCCAACAAAATTTCTTATGTGCATATTATCCTCCTCCAGTAAATTCTACTTTTTAAAATATGTAACCGCTACCATTAACAAGTTTAACTTGTGGGTATCACTTTTGCAAGTAAAGACCATTTTTGATGAAAGCGGGAAGAAGTTTCAGTGAAATATATCACAATAATACGAAACTTAAACCTTGCTTGTGTGCTAAAACGTTTATTAGAAGCGTATAGATGCTACAATTTAAATGTGAAAAGTATAGCTAAATAAAGGAGGAAATCTCAATGAGTGAGCGGTTAAAAAGCAAAGTTGCTTTGATCACAGGCGGTGCTGGCGGAATGGGCCTGGGCATTGCAGAATGTTACGTGGAAGAAGGAGCCGCGGTTGTGCTAACTGATATCAAAGAAAGCGAGCCCGAAAAAAAGTTGCTGAATCAACATGAACAACTTTCTTTCCAACAACTTGATGTCACTTCTGAAGCGGACTGGGAAAAGGTCGTTAAAAGCATTGTAGATAAATTTGACCACCTAGATATATTAGTTAATAATGCCGGAATCGCTCCAGTGGCTGCACCGGTCGACCAAGTTAAATTAGCCGACTGGCAAAAAGTTATTGATATTAACTTGACCGGCAATTTCTGGGGTGTCAAACATGCTATGTTAGTTATGAAGGACAAGGGCGGATCTATTATTAATATTTCATCCATCGAAGGCTTGGTTGGTACTCCTTATGCGGCATCTTATAATGCAGCAAAAGGCGGGACAAGATTGCTGACGAAGACCGCTGCACTTGATTCTACAACTAATGGTTATAAAGTGCGGGTAAATTCAGTCCACCCAGGATTGATCAAGACTCCCCTACTGGAAGGGGTCAATGCAGAACAGGCCAAACAGATCGCAGATACGATGATACCTATGAAACGCCTGGGAGAGCCTAAAGACATTGGTGAGATCTGCGTCTTTCTGGGTTCGGAGGAATCCAAATATGCGACTGGTTCTGAGTTCGTGATCGATGGCGGTTATACTGCACAGTAACCTATTCCATAACAACAGTGAAAATTGAATAGTAAAATAGCGAAGAGACAATTCAATAGAACTGTTTCTCCGCTATATTTAGATTTTCAAATTAATATAAGACAAAACCACTTATTCCTGTACCGCGATCAATCGACCGGAAACTTTACCTGCTTTTAGCTCAGCCAACCCCTTGTCGATATCAGAAAAAGGAATGGTATGCAAAGTTGGCTTCAGGTTACCTGCAGCAAAATATTTATAAACTTGGGCAATGTCTTCGCTCGAACCTCCATTGTTTCCAAAAATTTTTAATCTTCTGGTCGTTAAGTCCCAGGTACTGATGTCAGAGTGAAGCACACCCATGCCGACAACAACGATGGTTCCGTCTGTTTTGACGGCTTCCACGGCGTGAGCGGTAGTTGTGCCAAAACCTGCGTAGTCAACGATCAGGTCTGGCTGCTCGTCTTTGAATTCGATAGCATCTTTGTAAACTTTCCTGATGCCAAATCCTCTTGCGATTTCTTGCGCTTCCGGCTTCGGATCAGCTGCCAAAACTTCACAGCCGGCCGCGACCGCCATTTGGGCTCCGAAATCCCCTAATCCGCCGATCCCGATGATCCCGACTTTCATGCCTTTCTTGGCTCCTCCTAGCCCAAAGAGTGCGTGGTGGGAAGTCATTCCAGCATCAGTCGCAGCAGCTCCTTCAATAAAGGAAACGTTGGCGGGCAATTTGATCAACTGGGAGGATGGGACAACGACTTTTTCTGCGTAAACACCGTTTTTGCCGCCGCCAATCGCAATTTTAGTAACTGGATCGATCGGGCAAATGCCTACGCGATCTCCCGCTTTAAAGCCGGTTACATTTTACCCTACACTTTCGATGACTCCGGCACCTTCATGGCCCAATATGAATGGTGGATCTATCATTTTCATCCAACCTGGATCATCTACGATTGTCACATCTGTGTGGCATAATCCTGAAGCTTTTACATTGACGATTACAGAATCAGGCGAGATTTGCGGATCGTCTACCTCCTGTAATTTCAATGGTTCATGTGTCTTTTCAAAAACCCAACCCTTCAAAATATCCCCTCCTAAAATAACAAAGCTAAAAGACCGAGCAAACTTTACAATTGACGTAATGAAAATAAAAATAATTCATAAATCGTGGCGTTCAATAAAACAATTGCTTTGGGACCAGCCATGCCTATTAATATAGAAATGCAAGCACTGGCGCACTTAACTCATAATAATGATCAAGCCAACCATTTGCCAAATCACTCTTGAATTTCATCTAATATTTTAATTATAAAGCGCTTCCATAAAAAAATGCAAAACATTTATTCAAAATTATGTACTAACTGTTAGAAAATGTTTCTAGCTTCCGTCCATGTTTCGTTTACGAGACGATTCTTTGGATTATGGCGATAACAACAATTCTTTGTGCATTTTTTATTAAATAAGGAAAACTAATTTCATAGCTTTCTTAGCGGGTCCTGTCGTATAATAAATTTGCTTGATTAAATTTAATTTTGGCGGAGCCCGTTTAAAAACTATGATTGCAGTTAGTACTAAAATAATTTTTCACGGCCCTGTCAGTTCGTTTTTTACAATAAGAGGAGGTATGTACTTACCGTGACACGTTTATATGATGATTTCAAACCGGCACAATATGATGTGTATTTAGACATTGACCGCAGCAAAAAAGTTATCACCGGCCAAACCAAGATCTTTGGTTTCGCCCAAGCTGCACACATCGCCGTTAACCAGAAATACTTGAAAGCCTCAAGAGTGCAAGCAGATGGCCAAGAGGTTCCTTTCAACGCGGATGACGGAGAAGAAACACTTGCTATAGGATTGCCGCAATCTGGTCAAACGACCTTGACGATCGATTATACTGCTCCGCTGACAGATACGATGATGGGGATCTATCCTTCATATTATCAGGTCAATGGCGAAAAGAAACAGTTGATCGGAACGCAATTTGAAACAACCGCAGCACGGCAGGCCTTCCCGTGTGTTGACGAGCCGGCAGCAAAGGCAACATTTGGCCTGGCTATCAAATTTGATGAAAAACCTGGCGAAACGGTGATTGCTAACATGCCGGAAAGCAAGGTTGAAAATGGCGTTCATTATTTTGAAAGAACAGTAAAAATGTCGACTTATTTGGTCGCCTTTGCTTTTGGTGAGATGCAAAGCAAAATCACTAAGACAAAAAGCGGCGTGCAGGTAGGTGTATTCTTGACTAAGGCCCATGAGGCAGACGAGCTGGATTTTGCATTAGACATTGCCAAACGATCGATCGAATTTTATGAGGATTTCTACCAGACTCCGTATCCGCTGCCGCACTCATGGCAGTTGGGATTACCTGATTTTTCAGCCGGTGCGATGGAAAATTGGGGCCTGGTAACTTATCGTGAAGCATACCTTGCTATTGATCCCGATAATACATCACTGCATACGAAGGAATTAGTTGCGACAGTGATCGCCCATGAATTAGCTCATCAGTGGTTTGGCGACTTAGTCACTATGAAGTGGTGGGATGATCTATGGTTAAATGAAAGTTTCGCTAACATGATGGAATATGTTGCCGTTGATGCATTGGAACACGACTGGCATGTCTGGGAATTATTCCAAACTTCAGAAGCTCCAGCCGCACTGCAGCGTGATGCCACTGACGGAGTACAGTCAGTGCATGTTCAAGTAGAGAAACCGGCTGAGATCGATTCAATTTTTGACGGTGCTATTGTTTACGCTAAAGGGGCCCGCATGCTCGTCATGGCACGTTCTTTGATCGGCGACAATGCATTGCGGACAGGCTTGAAGGCTTATTTCGAAGCTCATCATTATGGCAACGCAACAGGCGCGGATCTCTGGGATGCTTTAGGCAAGGCTGCTGGGATCGATTTGGCTGTGATCATGAATACTTGGTTGGAACAACCTGGATATCCAGTAGTTAACGTGAGCGTAGTCGATGGCAAACTCACACTATCCCAGAAGCAATTTTTCGTTGGCGAAGGAAAAGATGCCGGCCGCTTGTGGAAGATCCCGCTCAATAGCAACTATGTTGCTGCTCCACCGATAATGGGGGATAGGACAGTTGAATTGGGCGATTATGCTCAGCTGCGAAAAACTGCCGGGGAGCCGTTCCGTTTGAATGTCGGTAATGAGTCACATTTTATTGTGAAATATGACCAAGCTTTACTGGATGATATTTTGAGTGATGTAGATAAGTTGGAGCCGATCACTCAGTTGCAGCTATTGCAAGATCTGCGTTTATTAGCAGAAGGACGTCAGCTGTCTTATGCCAGCATTGTTCCGTTGTTGGCTCGCTTTGCCAGCAGTACTTCTAATGTTGTCAATGCAGCATTGTATAAAGTAGCAGACGATTTGAAAAAATTTGTGGAGCCGGATTCACCAGAAGAAGGGAATTTGCAGAAGCTATTTGATGCTCTAAGTTCGGGTCAAGTCCAACGCTTAGGCTGGACACCTAAATACGGAGAATCAAATGACGACCAACTGACTAGGCCGCGTGTGTTAAAAGCAGCTCTTTATGCGAAGAATTCTACCTCGATAGCGGAGGCACATGATCTCTTTGAAGCAAATAAAGATTCCTTGATTTCGTTACCGGCAGATATCCGTATTTATGTTTTAGGCAACGAGGTTAAAAATTACAGCAGCCCGAAGTTATTTGATAAACTGCTGCATGAATATGTAACCACCTCAGATGGGAGTTACAAGGAGAGTATTAGTGTGGCTTTGCCGCAGACCCCTGATAAGAAATTATTGAAGAAAATCGTTGCCGACTACGAGAAGAGCGACATCATAAAACCACAAGACTTGCGCATCTGGTATTACGAAGTATTGGCTAACCCCGCTGGACAGCAATTGGCTTGGGATTGGCTGCGTGATGATTGGCAGTGGCTGGAAGATACGGTCGGTGGAGACATGGAATTTCCGACATTTATTACTGTTACTTCCCGCGTCTTCCGCACACCGCAACGTTTGACGCAATTCAAGGAATTCTTTGAGCCAAAGCTTAACACGCCCGGCTTGACACGTGAGATCCAAATGGATACAAAAGTGATCGAGAGTCGCGTAGCTTTGATAGCAGACCAAAAAGACGCTGTTAATAAAGCAATTAAGTTATTTGAATTTAATAACTAACATAGGAAATACCATATCCCGCTCGGACACAGTTTGGTGTGTTTGGGCGGGATATTTTTATAACGCTAATGAAACTCTGTTAGAAAAGGCAATCTACGTAGTTTTAACGAAATAACGTAGAAGGTTGACGAGAATCTACGTAGTTTTAGCGAAATAACGTAGATGATTAGTGAAGATCAACGTAGTTTGGGCGAAATAACGTAGATGATTAGTGAAAATCAACGTACTTTTGACAAAATGACGTAGATATTTGATGAAGATCAACGTAGTTTTAGCAAAATAACGTCGATGACCGGTGTAGCTCCATATTAGTTTCAGTTAAATAAGGTAATCATCGTACTGAACTGTTTCAAATATGCAGAAGGCAGGTGAAATTGGCACAGCAAACCCGTACGTTGATTATTAGTTCAAAGAAAAAGCTCCAGCGACAATTAAAAAGGCCTGCAGCAAAAAGCTGCAGACTTTTGAAGAGTTCATTTAGATAATTTAATTTAGAATGGCACAGAGTCTGGGTCGCCACCGTAGCCAGCAACACCTACTAAGCCGTCGATCTTCTTCACTTGTTCAGGAGTTAGCTCGAAGTCAAAGACATGAGTATTTTCTTCGATCCGGTTAGCGTGAACAGATTTTGGCAGAGGCAGATACTTATGTTGTAGTGACCAGCGCAGGCATACCTGGGCGATGGAATGGCCAGTTTCTTTGGCGAGTCCTTGGAGAGTTGGATCGGTGAAAATCTTGCCTGTGCCAAATGGACTGTATGCTTCCAGCAAAATGTCTCTTTGGCGACAATATTCCACTAACTCATCATCATGGTCGCCAGGGCAAAGATGGATCTGGTTGACCATCGGAGCAACTGTTTGTGTTTTCTCTAAGACTTGGAGGTGCTTTTGGTAAAAGTTCGAAACACCGATTGCCCGAACTTTGCCAGCTTTATATGCATCTTCAAATGCCCGCCATGTTTCTTGCAGATGTTTTTCCCAATTATCTTTTCTGTAAGGGGCCGGATTAGGCCAATGGATCAAGAATAGATCTAAGTGGTCCAATTGCAGGTCTTTCAAAGTTTGATCTAGGCCCGCAGTTGCTTTTTCGTAGGTATGCAAAGAATTGGTCAATTTGCTGGTAATAAAGATCGAATCGCGGTCTACTTCACTATCCTTGATTGCGCGGCCAACACTTTTTTCATTTCCATACATTTCTGCTGTGTCAATATGGCGGTAGCCAGCTTCCAAGGCTGCTTTAACTGAAGCTTCTGCCACTTCTCCGTCAGGAGTTTGCCAGGTACCAAAACCGATAACAGGAATCTCTACACCATTACTGAGTGTATAAGTACTTGTTAGATCCATCATTCAAAACCTCATTTCATCTAAAAATTTGTAAAGCACACAAATATTATATAAATTTGCAGTGTTAAAGTAAAATAATCTTCTCCTGGTAAAGTCAATGTTAATAACAAAATCTGACATCTTACGCGCAATAAGTGACAACTTGCGCATAACCGCTTTCTTTTTAAAGTTTTATGGGGTTAAATAGCATTATCAAAGGAGGAAATGATATCCTGAAAATTTGAATTGACTTTTAGAGCTGTGAAGATAAAGTAGGCTTGCAAAACATGGCGAAGCACTATTGTCCTGATATCAAAAAAACGGGGGAGGAAGGTGATTTCTGTGCGAGTCAAAGTTGAATTGGATGAACAGCTAACCGAAAGGAAGTTATTATTCGGACTTCTAAATATGATGAAGAAGTTGATAATTTAGTTAAAACGCTCCGATCATCGGACAGAGGCCAACGGAAGATTCAATTCTTTCAAGATGAAGTCCAGTATTATCTGGAGCTTGCTGTGATCTTATTTTTTGAGACATCCGAACGCAAAGTCATCGCTCATACGGCGCAGGAAACGTACACAGTGCCGCTAAAGCTTTACGAGTTAGAACGTAATTTGCCCACTAACTTTATACGTGGTTCCAAATCAGCGCTCGTGAATGTCGATCAGATATTTTCAGTTGATCATTCCTTGCGGGGAAATTTGGTCAAGTTCCGTAACAGTTACAAGCAGTTGTACATATCGCGCGGTTATTATAAGGAATTCAAACGGGTCTTAGATGAGAGGAGCAGATTATGATGAGAAAAAGCAGATGGTTTTGGGGAACTTTTGTCTTAGTAGGCGCGGTCTTATTATTGGGAAGTCAGTTTGGGTGGTTTGATTATCCCTATACCTTTTGGAGTATGCTGTTGACCATTGTCTTTGCAGCAATTTTGATCACAAGTCTGGTTGGCCTTAGTTTGACTGGGATCACCTTTTCAGTGGCAGCATTATGCATTATATACGCACAACCACTGAATTTATCGCCCTGGTTTATCCCTTTGAACGCTTTACTGGTAGATATTGGCCTTTCCCTCTTATTTGGCCCGGTTATTAACCGAGTCCGGAACCGTAAATTTTCGTATGTCAAAATAGGGCCTTTCAAGAAAAGCTTACACTATCATGACCACGGTACCGATGACAAGCGGGAAAAGATTTCTTTTTCCAGCAAATTCAGTTCGAATACTAAATACTTGCATAATAAGAATCTGAAACAAGTTAGTTTTGAAGCAACTTTGGGAGAATTAAAAGTTTATTTTGACGATGTGGTTCCTGCAGGCCCGGATATCAACGTATATCTTCACTCTACTATGAGCGAGGTTGAGCTATACATGCCTGAAGAATGGAATGTGATCGATGAAATTGATTATTTTGCTAGTGATATCAATATTCCGGAGAGGTCTGATCTATCAACGACTACGGTTCATTTACGGGGTGATGTAAAAATGTCAGAAGTTGTCGTTAAATCTATTTGAACCATTGAAATGTGTATGATGAAAGTAAAGAAGTTGGAAATTTTGAGCTGTTAAACTAAAACATCAACGAATCTCCTTTAAATACACTAATATATTGAAACAGTGAAATTATATGTTTGAAAACGGTGTCAAAGTTAAGTTACTATATTAGTATAATTTTATAAGAAGATGACCTTGGATGTGCATAGTCAGTGATGATTTTAACAAAACAGAGGTCATTTTCATCGTTGTTTTGATTATGGGGAGGAATGCTAAGATGAGCAATCTGCAAAATAAAGTTGTCATTATTACGGGTGGAGCTTCTGGAATAGGCCTGGCAACGGCTGAACTATTTAAAAAGCGGGGAGCAAAAGTGATCGTTGCTGATATTAGTGCACCTGCAGACGATGAATTAGATTTTGTCAAAACTGATGTCACAGATAGTTCTTCACTACAAGGATCAGTGCAAAAAGTAACGGAGAAATATGGTAGGATCGATGTTTTGTTGGCTAATGCAGGGATTTCTGAGAAAAAAGCTCCTGTGTCTCAACTTGACGAGGGCAACTGGAATAAAGTTATCGCCATTGATTTGACAGGGGTCGTGTTGACCAATAAATATGTCGTCGCACAAATGGAAAAACAAAGCTCTGGCGGCAGCGTGATCAATATGAGCTCGATTTTAGGAGTCGTCGGTGGGGAAAAATCACAGGCATATTCTGCAGCAAAGGCCGGAGTGGCCAATTATACCAGATCACAGGCAGTAACCTATGCGACTGCGGGCATCCGCTTTAACTGTGTGGCTCCAGGGTATGTTAATACTCCATTGTTGAAGAACTTGCCAAAAGAAACGACTGATGCCATGGTGGGCAAGATGCCGATCGGTCGCTTGGCTGAACCCGATGAAATTGCCAAAGTGATCGCTTTTCTCGCTAGTGATGATGCATCGATCGTCACTGGGGCGTTGATCAATGCCGATGGGGGATATACTGCACAATGAATGTTCGTTCGGTTGGTCACATCATAAAAAAGACTGAGAAATAAGTTCCAAGCGGTCAAAACACCAAACAAGCGTCATACCGAATAAAAATGATTCGGTATGACGCTTGTTTGGTGTTGGCGGAAATAGTTTCCTAATTTCCACCAACCAAATGTCAAAATTGCTTAAAATTTCTAAACAATATAAATAACACTTCATTTTTGAAAACACTTTACAAACTCGCTTAACTCAGCATTTGTCGCATCAATTATCATAGCATTAAAATTTAGGCGGCATTTCTCGCTTGAGCGGCTCTTTTTAATGAGTTATATTATTCACTATAATAAAATTTAAACTAATTTCTTAGCCGCAAAATTTGCATGAAGATTTAGGCTGGCCTTATCCAAAGAATTAAAAAAACAATTTAAGGAGAAATTTGATGCTGCATTTATTGATCATAGTAATTATTATTTATGGTTTGATCCAATTACCTTTTATGGTGAAAGCCTATCTCAAGCGGCATAAATATCAAGCAAAAGTCAAAGATGGCAAAAGGCTTAACAGAGAAACCATGAAGAAACACAAGAATAAGAAAAAATGATTTCTTTGTTTCAGCGCGGTCTGTTTTTTGCTTGAGCAAGGATAAGAGAAAATTTTAAGAAAAAGTGGGGGATAGAAGTGAGGAAATGGCAAAGAAATGTGCTAATAATAATCGCCGTGGTGGTAGCATTCATTGTTGCCGCTGCCCTCATTAAGGGCTTTAATTCGGTTAGCGATGGTAATAAAAATGATAGTCCTAAAGTTGAAAATAAAAACTCATCGTCAACAAGCAAAAAACAATCTGAGAAAAAAACTGATAGTGAAAATGTGAAAAGTACGTCCAGTAGTGAAACTAGTCCAAGTTCTTCACAGGATAAACAAACCTCAGCCGAATCAGCTAGCTCACAAGCCAAGGCTGACAGCAAAACGGGGGTCGATAAATCTGAATATGCCAGCGACAATAAAAAAGTTTCCGGCAGCACAGTTTCAGAAGGAAAGCATCAGTTTACTAAAGAAGAGTTAAATGATGACCGGCAGCAATTAGACCAGGCAGGTTTGCAGGGAGGCAGTTACAGCTACACAGATCTGTCTGCCCTAGCAAGCCGCGCAGCTGATAATCACGTTTCAATCGTAAGGCAGGCTCAAAATGAGAAAAAATAAATGGATATATGCAGTCAGCGGTTTAGTTCTAGTTATCGTGGTGATTTTTGGGATAATTGCACTCAGACAAGGAGGTCAAACAAAAACTAATTCGACACAGATTGAAGCTAAAAGTAATTTGGATAACAAACCAGCAGTTAGAAATGTCAAAGCGGTAGAAAAGCCAAACGGAGACGTGCAGGTGTATGAAGGGAAAACAAATTTGGCAGATAAAGAAGTCAAGCTTTATCCAGCTAAGGTTTCCAAAGACGACATTGATGATGGTTATCAGACTCTAGGAGTTTCGCGAAATGAAGTTAAACCCACGACTATCGCTAAGATGATTCAAATCGCATCTTCTACCTCGCTTGATTTAAAAACGGTCGAACAACAGTTAGATGAGTAAAGGAGCACTGATAAATGTGAAAAGAAGTCAAAACAAATTAAGACGATCTATGGGGATCGCAACTGTGAGCAGTGTCATAGTTTTAGGATTTTTTTGGATCGGAAAAACGACCACGGTGAGCGCAAACGCTGTTAATGATTATGTAACAACAAAAGTGAAGAACGATCAATGGGGCGCCATTCCAGTACAAAATAAGTTATTCGGGAACACTCCTAAATATGCATATGAAAATGGCGTTGGTAAACCAGAAGGCGTTGTCGTCCATGAAGATGGGGGAACTGAAGATGTCAATTATAGCAGCGATACCGATATGGATAACAACGAAGCCTATATGAAACGTAATTACGAGTCAGCTTTTGTTCATGCTTGGGTTTCAGATAAGAGGCGTGACAACGTAGCGGATACCAATTACTTAGCCTGGGGAGCTGGGCCTTCTGCCAATCAGCGTTTCGTTCAATTTGAGCAGGTTCGCGTAGCTAATAAAGATGCTTTTGCACACGAATATTATAATGCAGCGCAAACTGCCGCTGCTTGGCTGCACCAATACGGTTTAAAGCCAAAACTGGGCACGACTCTTTGGTCACATGCGATGACAAGTGCGAAATGGAACGAAACAGACCATGTTGATCCAACTACTTACTGGGCTGAGGATGCTTCAAAATGGTTCAACTCAACCCTGACTATGGATGACTTTGAAGAACTTGTCCAAAAGATTTATGACAATGGATCCCACTTTACAGAGCCGCAATATAAAGCAAAATTTGGCAATGACAATGCGGTTTATGTTACTGATGCGGCTAAAAGTGACGTTACCAATCATAGTATTTCCGATCGGCAGAACTCACGTGGGATAGTCACTGGAGTATATCGCTACGATAAGAGCAATTCACATTTTTATTACAATGTGAAGTTTGATAAAGATGGTGTGACCAGCGGAATTCTAGAACAAGATCTGACAGCTGATAAGGGAGCCGCTCAGTTCAAGACAGGCGATCAG
Source organism: uncultured Ligilactobacillus sp. (assembly GCA_934215475.1). Lineage (GTDB taxonomy): Bacteria > Bacillota > Bacilli > Lactobacillales > Lactobacillaceae > Ligilactobacillus. The sequence goes on along the minus strand of CAKPZY010000025.1, from coordinate 4,593 downwards.
ATTTATTTAGGTTCAAGTGTTCCGGATTCATCAGCGCGTAACAAAACTGGTAAAATAACTAGCGCTAATGTTCATCCAAGCGGGAATAATACTTGGGCCTATGGTATAAAGCTGGATGACGGCCGTTCATTTAATAATATTTGGCAAGCGGATATCAATGTTTATTCGCCAGTAACTAAATCAGGTACGACGAATGAACGCTATGAAGTCAGCAAATCGCCCGTATCAGGAGTGTACAAAAATGCTCCATGGGCACAGCCAAATCGGGTCACATCCGCGCAAACAAGTGATTATGACGGTTGGACCGGTCATGCGACTAAGTGGGAAACGCTAGCTAATGGAAACACTTATTACTACATCAGTTTCGATGGCGGTAACTGGTGGGTCAATAAGAATTCATTGGTGGACAAAGGTGCTTTTCCAGACAAACTGACTAGTGAAAATAAAGACGCACAGTCCGGGCAGTTGAAAGGGTCTGCCAGTGATATTCGAGTAGGGGATCCGCGGTGGAACTCACCAGCCAAATTAGCAGACGCCACAGCAGTCGAGAACAGTGGCCCAGATCACAGCCTCGATGTTGATATTTCTGATATTAGGAGTTACAAATCAACTTCGGACGGCAAAGTGAACGAAACTTATTTAGACATCTCACAAAATGGACAGGATATTGGGTGGGTCGCTAAAGATGATGTGACTCCGCTTGATGGCAAGACCATCACATATCCAACTGATTCAACAAATTAATGTAGAATGTTGATTAAAAAGTGTGTCAGTGTATATTGCTGACGCACTTTTGTATTATGATCATTTGTGCAAATGAAACTCATCAAAATGCATCTTATTTTTTCTTTAATATGAAATTGACTCGCGCAGTTACTAATTTATTTTGTCAATTTAAAAAGTTGAATTTTTTAAGCATGTAAGGTAACATATATATTACATAAGGAATGTATATATTACGCCAAGGAGCGAGCGGATGCTGCAAAATAAAGTTAAAGAATATCGTATTAAAGCCGATATGCGGCAAAAAGAATTGGCCAATTCTGTTGGAGTTACTCGGCAAACTCTGAGCCTAATAGAAAAGGGAAAATATAACCCCTCCCTAAAATTATGTTTAAATATTTGCCGATGTTTGAATCGAACTTTAGACGAAATTTTTTGGGTCCAGAAATAAGGAGGTATACTTTATGTTTAAAAAGAAATCAGATGAACGATTAGAAACCAAGCGTCTTAAAATGATTAGGTTATTAGCCTTTATACAAAATTTAGTTATTTTTGGGATCTTATTGTATCAAAAGATTGACCAAAATGTTCCAGCAAAAGAGATATTCACTCTTGATAATCCTTTATTTGTAGTATTTATCATCTTTGTTTTTCCGTTGTTCATAATTGAACAAGTTATTGGAACAGAAGATAAAGATGAAGATAGAGAAAGTCAAAAAAACATTATTTTGTTAGTGATTGTAAGTGTCATTATTTTCATTTCTGGTATCTATGTGTTAGATCCAGCAGTGGGTACGAATGGACTGCTAGTTGCTGGAATCTTTGGTATTTTTGAATTGATCTTTGCAGAAGTCTTGAACTCAGTTAAACAAAAAAATAAGTAATTTGTCTGAAACCCATGTAAGAAGTACGTAGCAAATTGCCAATGTTTCAGAGCATGTTCATAATGATTCACAATGATTAAACAAAAGGAGGATCAATGTTAGAAAATAGATTTTCAAACAAATCAATTAGTAAGGTCATCCAGGTTCTATTTTTGCTGCTGCTAGCAGCAAGTATTACATATATCGGACTGTACAAGTTTGTCTTGTCGTCTCTAGTTAAAGCAAATTTCTTACACCATTTTAATCTTTCTTCAAGATTTTATTGCTATGCCCCTTTTCTATTGGTCATTGGCTGGATCAAGTGCACAATTGGTACTTTTTTGGGCTAGAAGGCATATTGCACCTTATCTTAAAATACTTTTGTTGTTCATAGGGATAACTTATACTGTTGTTTTTATTGTGCTCATAGTTGGTTATTTCTTGGGCTTTTTCGCCTTCTTTCATTTATTCACTTTTTTGTCATTTCCATTATGGACATTATTATCTGGAATATTTATTGCAGTTGGAAGTTATAATGTATAAACCAAAATTTAAACAACAAAAATAAGCAACATATTTTAAAGCGTTGCTTATTACCTAAGTGTTTAAATTGAGTAATGTAAAAAAATTCCTCATTATCCGTTTAATTGAAGGGCCACCAAGAGAAGCTGGCCGTTTTTGTCAGTTTTTGATCATTGAATGAATCATATGCCTGATATTGATTTTCAGGAACAAACCGCATGGAAATAGGTATCTCGTGCTGGTTGATCATACGGAATCCCTTAATAAAAGAACCTTTGTGTTCGACAACTACCCAACGATCATTATTAGCCCAGCCCACCACATAAGGTAATTTTAACCAGCTGCCCCTGCCAATTGGATCATCTTGCACATGAATATCAATCAGCTTTACTTTTTTCTTAGTAGGTTTATTATCACCTTGATACTTAACTTTAATATTCTTTTTCTCAGTTCCTAAAGCGTTAGCTTCTTTCATAGTGGGTAAAATTGCATAGCCATATTCGGTGGGCAAGAAGGGGTTGCTGCGATCGATCCAGATTATTTGTTTTGCTCTCCCGAATCCTAAAAGTCCTAGCCAAAGCACAAGCAGACTTGCAATAATCCCTATCGTAATCAAATATCGTTTAAATCGTCTTTTATCTCGAACATCAGAACTAATTTTTTTGACCATAGTGTTATCTTCCCCTTTAAGTAAGTTGTCCAAGGGGATGGCTAATAAATCACTAAGTTCCGTTAAAGTATCTAAATTTGGAAAGCTAGAATTATTTTCCCAACGAGATAAAGTTTGTCTAGTCACATGCAGCTGATCCGCTAAACCTTGCTGAGTCAAATTCAACTTCTTTCTTTTCTCGCGTAAAACCTTAGCAAATTCCATTGAGGTCATCTCCCTTTAAATAAAGGTTACTCCGAGAAACTGCCAAAGTAACGCAATTATCGTGTTACATCCGATGTTTTTTATCAAATTCACTCCAAAATTGTCACTTTTTAGCTTGAAAAATTAGCAGAGGTTATTTTTCAGAATTTTTTAGATACACAAAGTTACTATATAACCTTAGCTAAAATAGTTTCTGATTTTTTGGGTTATGTTGAGTGATGGCCACAAAGAAGACAATTAAAAACTTCTTAGCTAAATCAATGATTTTATTCCTAATATTAATAGAAGGATGCCAATTATTGGGCTCATATACCGAACAAATCTTGTTCTTGCAATGATAGCCGCCAGACGAGGAGCTATGACAGCACCAAATACCGCTCCTATTGTTAACGGCAATCCTGCATTCCAATCGACCGATCCGCCGGCAATATGAAACAGCATTCCAATTGTGGACATAAATACTAATACATAAGTGGAAGTTGCTGTGGCATTAAACGCTTTTAGTCCTAATAGGAAAAGACCAGCAGTGATAACGGCCCCGCCACTCATCCCAGCAACACCCACCATTAAACCTGCTAAGATCCCGTAAAATCTCGCCTTAATTCGTTTATTTCGTTTAGTATCTGGTGTATCAGACTTTTTGCTGCGCGGGATCAGCATATTTAAACTAAGCGCAATCATAATCAAGCCTATGATCCATTTATATAAGTAATCTGGAATATAACCGGAAATCAGGGACCCGATTATAACTGCAGGAACGGCTGTCAGTAACATCTGATTTCCAATTTTGATGTTTATTTTATTTTGCCGATAATAGATCCATGAGCCTACTATTAGCGGGGGCAAGCTGGTTACCAACGAAGTAGAAGCAGCATTTGCAGCTTGGAGTCCGAAGATCCCGGTTAAAATACCGAGATAAATTGCTCCGCCGCCGCCACCAAGGAGGATGGTCAGCATTCCCACGATAATACCTAAAAATACCAATAAAACAATATTCAAAACAGAACGACCTTTCTTCAATAAGAGAAACTATGATTTTAGCTTCTAAAACTGTTATACCTAGAATTCTATCATTTAGGTCACATTTATCAATAATGGAACGCGGAACAGTATGACCTGAAATTAAAAAATATAAAGCCATAACACAATCTCACTTTTGCAAGACGGTTATAACTTCATAAAGTAATTTGGAAATGATTATTTTAAATGATTTTATAGTACATAAGGTAGTCATCTATATTCAAACGTTTATCATGGTACTTTTTACCGACCACAACAAAGCCATTTTTTTCATAAAAAGTTTTGGCAGTCGCCCGAACATTAACTTCAACTTTCTTGCAGCCTGTGCCCCTTAAATCAACTATTGTAAAACGTAAAAGTTCTGAGCAAGGCACTGCTTTTGAAGAGTTGGGCGTACTGCAAAGGAGATTAAATGGGCCAGTTTAGGATTTTCAGTAAAAATGCTCATTGTTGCTATTAATTCTTTGCTCAAAACTATTCCATAAAAATCATTATCTTTTTCGATATTCAAATCATGGATTTGAGTCAAATTTTTAGACACAATTATGTATAATTTCTAACTAACTGCTACTTCTTTTTCATCTGGTGTTA
>CAKPZY010000024.1 GCA_934215475.1 uncultured Ligilactobacillus sp. | reverse complement strand
TTGGCTGCAGAAATCAAATATCGATTTCTGCAGCCAATTTTCTATCTAAACACTAGTTTTGTCCCAGCCCCTTTTTCTTTTAATTATTTGTGGAAGTCTACGTAGAAGATGAAGCCTCTGCTTCTTTTTTGATCTCCATTTGGCCCAGCATTTGGTAAATTGTTGCCCGAATAGTATATTCTTCGATTTTATTTAAAGGCTGCTTTGTACTAGCAACTTTTTTTACATCAGTAATACTTTTACCATCGATCAAACGCAAATCATAATTAAATAAGTCAGAAAAATTATCGTAGGCGCTTTGTACATCTTCTGTCACCAGGATATGTTCGATCACTTGCTTGACCAGGTCGAGAGAGTAGACTGATTTAAACAAGGAAACCATGATTAATTCGGCGATGTGCTGCCGTTGATATTTTTTCTTAGTCGGGCGTTTTATCAATCCCTTTTTCACATAACTGTTTACCATGGAGGGCGTAATATCATTAGCGGTCAACATGTGAAGATACCGATTTCCTAAGTTGACCAGCTGATCCATGTAAATATCAATATCAGGAAAATCATCCCAGTGAGGCAATTGCAAATTTTCCTTTTGGATCACGGTGACCCCTCCTTTTGCAGGTAAAGTTTTTATATTCACTGACTGTTACTTTATTTTAACATTTTTAATGTAGATTTAAAGTCTAGCTTTATTGGAAAATGAATTTACGTATGCTATACTATATCTTGATCAAGGAGCTGAGAATGATGGATAAGAAATGTCAAATCATTAATGAAGTCTGGAGTGCGATCACTCATGGCATCGGGATAATTTTGAGTATTGTCGCCTTAGTTGTCTTAATCATCAAGGGTGTCGCAGCGGGGAGCATGTTATCACTAACAGCTTACCTAATTTATGGGATCTCTCTTTTTAGCCTGTATTTATTTTCGACTCTCTTTCATAGTCTGTATTTTACCAAGGCCAACCGAGTCTTTCAAATTTTTGATCACTGTGGGATCAACCTGTTGATCGCAGGTACATATACTCCGTATTGTTTATTGGTGATCCACGGTATATTCGGCTGGTTTATATTGGCTGCAATTTGGATCACAGCTCTTTTCGGGATACTGTATCATATTTTGGCAAAAAATAGAAAACAGCATGTAGAAACTATAGCATATGTATTAATGGGTTGGACCTGTTTACTCGGTTTCAAGCAGTTATTTCTCGGGCTCGGGGACATTGGAGTATTACTGCTTTTTGGCGGAGGTTTGGCCTTTACTTTTGGAGCCTTGCTTTACAGTATTAAAGGATTGAAATATACCCATGTTTTTTGGCATCTTACTGTCATGGTGGGAACCTTGTTGATGTTTTGCTCTATTTATTTTTATATACGCTAAATATTTATATACCGGCAATGTAAACGCTTGCTTATGCTCTTTATCCATGCTATTCTATATGCGAAGTTATAGATCGTTCATGAAAGGAGAGTAAAGATCATGCCAACCGTTCAATTAACGACGTCACAAACAACCGCTATCGAAAATTTTGTTGATGATTTTGAAGTTGTTAACGCTCTAGCTGATAGAAACAGACAAAAAATCATCGTTTTGTTGTGTCATAATTTAGCCGAAGGTTTGACCGTCACCGATATTACTGAACAAATGTCAATTACACAGCCTGCCGTTTCCCACCATTTAAAAATTTTACGTGAAGCAGGTTTGGTTTCTTTTCATAAAAATGGCTTACAAAGCTTGTATTATTTGACCCTTTCGGAACCTTTAACTCACTTGGAGAACGTGATCCATGACCTGAGGGTCGAAGTTGGTGACAAATAAGTGTTTGAAATTCGTTGAAACCGCCCATTTCTGAAAATTGATTCAGATGGGCGGTCTTTTTCTTTCCTTTCACTGGCAGATAGTTTAAAATTAATTGATTGAATTATAGATTTTTTGATGGAGATGAAAGTTATTTCAGCTAAATATTATGCTGTTCTTGTAGGCCGTAAGACCGGAATTTTTTATACCTGGTCAGAATGCCAGCAACAGGTCAAGGGATACCCTGGAGCAAAGTTTAAAAGTTTTTCTAACCGAGCTGAAGCAAACGACTGGTTACATGGCTTTTCAAAAACTCGTATAAGAAAGGGGACCTTAAAGTCAGAGACTCATGTATCTTCAGCTTCTATTCACTTTTGGACCGATGGAGGTTCCAGAAATCATGGTAATAAGAAAGGGGAGCACGTTAAGCCCACTGATCCGGCGGCGTGGGCCTTTTGTGTAATAAAAGATGGTAAAAAATATACTGCGAGTGGAGGGGAATATGGCAGTACGAACAACCGGATGGAAGTTATGGGTTTAGTAAAAACCTTGAAGTTTTTGGGACGGCAAGGTTGGCAAAAGCAGCAGATCCTCGGCACACTTGACTCAAGGTATGTTTTAGATGCTATCAATAAAAATTGGGTGAAAAGTTGGCAAAAGAGGAACTGGAAGACAGTTAACGGACACGATGTTGCCAATCAAGAATTATGGCGCGAGATGGCAAAACTTCTGCCATATTTTAACCATTTGAAGTTTGAGTGGACAAAGGGCCACGCAGAAAATGAGGGAAATATTCTAGTCGACAAGTTGTTAAATGAAACAATGAACAAAATGTAAGGAGGAGGTAGTCAATGCGAACACTTATCTTGGTTTCTCATCCAGAAGAAGAGGAGTCGGGGACACAAAGATTCTTGGCGGAAGCCATTAAAGATCTGCCTAATGTTTCGCGAAGAGTGCTTTCTAATGAGCAGCAAAAGCCATTTCAAGCTCAAGCAGAAATGCATGACGTTATCTTAGCTGATAGGATCATCTGGCAGTTTCCTCTTTATTGGTACAGTGCTCCAGCTGTCTTGCATAAGTGGATGAGCGACTGTCTGATCACACCTTATAAGGAAAAATTACGCGGAAAAGAACTTGGTATAGTAGTTTCTATCGGCCGACCAGAAAATGAATTTGGAATGGGAAAAAAACAGCATTATTCACTTAGCGAAATTTTCCGTCCGTTTGCAGCAATTGCTGCGAACTTGCAGATGACAATGATGCCTTATTTTGTGAGCGCGCAGTTTGAATACCAAACAGAAAAACAGCATCAGCAACTTTTGATCGATTATCAGCAATATGTCGAACTATCCGCTGATTTTTCATTTTCATCACAAGAGCATTGGTATGTACAGCGCTTGGAACATCTGGAAAGACAGGCTACTGACCCGCAGCGCCAAAATACCTTACGGTTGATCAAAGAACAGCTTAGCGCAAGAAGCAGTCATTTATCAGAGTTAAAAGAAGAAGTTGCAATGATCAAAAATAGTGAGGAGGGGGACCAATGAACCATGAAAGAGAATGGTTAGTTGAACAGTGCGGGCAATTGAAGAACACTGCCGCTAAATATGAGGAACGTGCATTTTTTGAACAGCTCTCTTTGTTTGTGATCACACAAGACCAGCGTATAAATCAGGCACGATCAGAATTAGACGGGCGAATTTGGAACCCCAGCAAGTGGTAGTTTTGCATATTTTTTAGCTAGTTCCATAGAATTGTTAATGGGAAATTTTACGAAATTAATAACTTTATCTTTTTCGAATTTTCAAACAAACGTTTGATTTGTATTTTTTGGACAGGCTGTGCTAAAATGATATTAGTTATTTGGGGATGTTTTGGATTCGACAGGTATAGGTCGAGCCTAGATTGCGTTTGGTAGGTTGCGTCTACCATAAAACGCTCAGTTAAAATATAACTGCAAAAAATAACAATAACTCTTACGCTTTAGCTGCCTAGTCAGCTTTAACGTAGATCCGGCCGGTATCGCCTATGTGCCGATCTCCGGGTCTTATTATCAGTAGGCTACGTCTTATGTTTCCACCTGTAATGTAAGAAAGAGATGATCAGGTTGGTCATTAGTGCTTGGCCCTGACATGCGGCGTGACTGATGACGAGATTTAAATAGCATGAATATGAACGTAGATATCTAAGCGGCGATATGCTTGGACGCGGGTTCGATCCCCGCCATCTCCATTTTTATAGGAGTTCCGAAGATTGCTTTGGAACTCCTTTTTTAAGTCTTTCCTAATTTAACTGGGCCAAATTGACGGATACTAAAAAAGTAGTATAGACTGTTATGGTATAGAGAGAATTTGAAAGGATTTCGATCGGATTTGAATTTAGAAAAAATAAGAAAGCTTATCGGTACACGGCTTGGTTTCCTTTCTCTTTTAGTGATATTGTTTTGGTTGAAAACCATTATTGTGTATTTGGTGGACTTTCATTTGGGCGTGACTGGACTTTATCAATATTTTGTGATGCTGATCAATCCATTCGCAACAACACTTTTATTGTTTAGCATTACACTATTTATCAGTCGCACTTTGCCTGCGTACATAACAATGCTTCTGATTTACGCTGCCAATACAGCTTTGCTGCTCTTTAACGTGATCTATTATCGAGAATTTACTGATTTTATGACGATCAATGTGATTTTCGGTTATTCTACTGTTTCACAAGGCCTAAACGGCAGTTCTTTTGCGTTACTGAAACCGCAAGACATAGTGATCGTTGGTGACGTAATTTTGGTTTTGCTCGGCCTGCTAACTAAATTCATTAGATTAGATCCGAAACCCGTGCCGAAGAAAACCACCAGTGCACTCGTTTCCTTTGCCATCTTTTCTTTAATGTTAAATGTTGTTTTAGGGGAGATCGACCGGCCCCAGTTATTGACGCGGACTTTTGACCGTAATTACTTGGTCAAGTATTTAGGCGTGGACAGTTTCACTGTTTATGATGGTCTAAAGACAGCCAGAAACAATCAAGCCCGAAGTCGAGCGGATGGGGGCGATTTAAACAAGATCCTGCAGTTTACTTCACAACATTATGCGAAACCAGATCCGCAAATGTTTGGAGCAGCTAAAAATAAAAATATCATCGTTATTCATCTGGAAAGTTTTCAACAATTTTTGCTTAATTATCGTTTAGACGGCAAAGAAGTAACTCCTTTCCTGAATAGCCTATATAATAGTAAGGACATGTATAGTTTCGCTAATTTTTTTAACCAGGTTGGACAAGGAAAAACATCAGATGCCGAGAATATGGTTGAAACAAGTACTTATGGGTTACCACAAGGGTCGTTGTTTTCAGCTTTGGGAACAGACAATACTTTTGAGGGAGCACCGGCTATCCTCGATCAAAAAGCGGGATACAGCTCAGCTGTATTTCACGGAAATAACGGCTCATTTTGGAATAGAAGCAATGTTTATCCCAACTTAGGCTATCAAAATTTTTTTGACGCCAGTTATTTTGATCAAAATGCCAATAATTTAAGTGAATACGGCCTTAAAGACAAGCTTCTTTTCCACGATTCGGTGAAGTATCTTGAGAGGCTCCAACAGCCCTTCTATACTAAATTTATCACTGTGTCGAATCATTTTCCTTATAATTTAGACAAGAAAAATACAAGCTTTCCGCAAGCTGACACAGATGATAATTCTGTCAATAATTACTTTGTGACAGCTCATTATTTGGATCAGGCTGTCAAGGAATTTTTCGATTATTTGAAAAAATCGGGCTTGTATGATAATTCAGTGATCGTATTATATGGTGATCATTATGGAATATCCGATACCAGAAACCTAAAATTGGCCAAGTTATTAGGGAAGGCCTCATCAACTTGGAGCGACTATGACAATGCCCAGTTACAAAGGGTTCCTTTCATGATTCATATCCCAGGGAAAAACAATGGGGGTATCCAAAACCAGTATGGCGGTGAGATCGACGTCTTGCCCACTTTATTGCATTTAGCGGGTATAGATACGCAGAAATATGTCCAGTTTGGGACTGACCTTTTTTCTCCTGAACACGACCAGACAGTGGCCTTTCGTAACAACAACTTTGTGACTCCTAATTATACGAAAATTGGGAGCACGATCTATCAAAATGGCACTGGCAATGTCGTAACTCATCCAAGCTCAGCGGTTAAAAAAGAGCTGAATGAAAGTGCGGCTAGAGTTAGCCAAGAATTAAGTTTGTCAGATGCTCTGAACAACAAAAACTTGCTCCGCTTCTATGTTCCTAGCGGTTTTACTCCGGTAGATCCGAAGGAGTATGATTATCAAAATGACTTTTATAATCTGATCAAGGAAGAAAAAAGCTTAGCTGGCAGGTCGACTAGCCTCTGGTCAAAAAATAATAACCACACAACGATCGGTGATTATAAATCAGATGCTCCTGAATTAGGGAACACAGATGAGAATGGTGCTAATGTTTCGAGTGCCAAGAAAATGATCGAGCATAACTTAAATAAGAAAGCTAAAGAGTCAGAAGGCTCTAGTAGTGCTTCATCATCGGGCAAAGAAGTCAAGATGCCTGAGTAACAGTTGGCTTTAAGTAATTACAAGCACAAATCTTATTTTATCTGTTTTTTGTCTTTAAATTGATTTTGAGTGTTGTATAATAAATGAAGAAAGAATAAATAATAAGGAGATAAAAAAATGGCTCATATTTCTTTTGACAGTTCCAACTTAACCAAGTTTGTCCATGACAATGAATTGGGCGAAATGCAAGCTTTGGTAACTGCTGCAGATACAGAATTACGCGAAGGTACCGGCGCAGGCAACGACTTTAGAGGATTTCTTGATTTGCCAAAGGATTACGATAAAGATGAGTTTGAAAGGATCAAAAAAGCTGCTCGTAAGATCCAATCTGATTCAGAAGTTTTAGTTGTCATCGGAATCGGTGGTTCATATTTAGGTGCCCGTGCCGCCATCGAATTTTTGCACGATTCATTTTTCAATTTGCTTCCACCAGAAACGAGAAATGCTCCCCAAGTTTTCTTCGCAGGTAATTCTATCTCAGGTTCTTACTTGCAACAACTAGTTAACTTGATCGGTGATCGTGACTTTTCTGTCAATGTCATTTCTAAGTCTGGTACTACCACCGAACCTTCAATTGCTTTCCGGGTCTTTAAAGAAAAGCTGATCAAAAAGTACGGTGTAAAAGGAGCTAATGAAAGAATATACGCTACAACTGATCGTGCTCGTGGTGCTTTGAAGACTGAAGCTGACGCAGCCGGTTATGAGTCATTTGTCATTCCTGATGACGTTGGCGGACGTTATTCAGTTTTGACTCCAGTAGGTTTGTTGCCAATTGCAGCTTCCGGGGCAGATATCGACAAACTCATGAAGGGTGCAGCAGATGCTCGTGAACATTATGGTGATGCTGATCTGTCTAAAAATGAGGCTTACCAATACGCAGCACTGCGTAATATTTTATATCGCAAGGGATACACAACAGAGATCCTTGAAAACTATGAACCATCGTTACAATATTTCTCAGAGTGGTGGAAACAGTTGATGGGTGAATCAGAAGGTAAAAATGAAAAGGGCATTTACCCGTCTTCAGCTAACTTCTCAACTGACCTGCATTCGCTTGGCCAGTACATTCAAGAGGGATTGCGGAACTTGATGGAAGCGGTCATCCATGTTGATCGCCCACAAGGTGACACGAAGATCCCAGCTGACAAAGAAAACTTGGATGGTTTGGAATACCTCAGTGGTAAACAAATGAACTTCGTTAATGGCAAAGCTATGCAAGGCGTTATTTTAGCTCATACTGACGGCAACGTGCCAAACATGGTCGTTAATATCCCAGATCAGACCGAATATACCTTAGGCTATTTGATCTATTTCTTCGAAGCCGCAGTTGCTATCTCTGGTTACTTGAATGGTATTAACCCATTCAACCAGCCTGGAGTTGAAGCATACAAGAAAAATATGTTTGCACTCTTAGGCCGTCCAGGTTATGAAGAATTGACTAAAGAATTGAATGCTCGCTTGAAGTAATGAGCAAGCCAAAGCTTCGGTTTCGTGGTTAAGCGTGGCCGAAGCTTTTTTATGTCTTGAGATTTGTTTTTTGAAAGAAAACAGGTTAGAACTGCACAAGTCAAAATATATTTTTAAGAAAGCAAACTTCGGCTTCCTGCTACATGGTGAAGATCAGGTTCAGTGCACATTTTGAGGGATGGTTTTAAAAAAGAGAGTTCTGACGATCTTATTTTTGTTAGAAAGATTATTTGAGCCTGCCCATGATCTTCATCTGAGCATTCTGTTTTTTGAAGATTTGTTCAAGAGATTTGGCCAGTTGTTGTATTTTGTATTCAATCTAATACAATAGAATTAGCATTTGTAATGCAAGGAGGTCATTTGGATGATAGCTAAAGCTGTGGAGCAGCTGATGGAACAAAGAAAAGATAAGTTTATGATACCTGCTGAATTGGTGGCTAATGTACAAGAAAACAACAATTTAGAACATGCATTTCTTGTCTTAACAAAGGTCCATTATGCAAAGATCCCGGTTCTGGATAGTAAGCAGCATTTTAAAGGATTATTATCATTATCAATGATAACTGAAACGATGCTCGGGTTGAAAGGGATCGATCCTACCAAACTGGGGAAGAGGAACGTCTCCGATGTGATGGAAAAGGACGTTCAAACCGTGCAGCCTCCTTTTCAGTTAGAAGATATCTTGCATATCTTGGTCAACGAAAACTTTGTGGTAGTGACAGATGGGAACGGAATATTTACTGGCATTATTACCCGCCGAGAACTGTTGAAAAGTGTTAACCATATGGCTCATGAGATCGGAAATCAATTTGATATTAAGCCTTTGGAAGAAAGTGCACATTCTAAAATATAGTAATTGTCAGACCGCTAAAATGGCGGTATATTGTGATAAGTATTATTGATATTATGAAAGCCGAAAAGTTCAACTAAATTAATGCTGACGTGAAATCAAGAAGAAAGGCAACCTATTACTGGTTAAAATTAATTCTTCTTTATTCATTTGTTTTACATGCTATGAACTTCGGTCAGCGATTTTTAACTTAAGCGGAGATCTTGAGTCTATTGTTAAAATTCGTTTGGAGAGCGCGTTCCTTTGATTGTTTTGTTCTGATATTTATTACTGGAGGGATTTAAATGGCAAAATTAGATGCCAAGCAAATTATTGCTGCTATTGCTAACTCAGAGAAAAAAACACCTGTGAAGGTATACATCAAGGGAGATCTGCGTGATTTATCTTTCCCTAATGGCATCGATGCATACGTTGGCGACCAGGCTGGGGTCATTTTTGGAGATTGGTCTTGCGTGGATCAATTTTTGCAAAAAACTCCGGCGATCACAAAGACCCAAATTGAGGTAATTGGCCGCAATACAGGAGTACCTTTAGCCGACTTTAGAAAATATAATGCTCGCATTGAGCCTGGTGCGGTCATTCGTGATCAAGTCGAGATCGGCAGCCAAGCTGTCGTTATGATGGGAGCTGTTATAAATATTGGGGCAGAGATCGGAGCTGGTTCCATGATAGACATGGGAGCCATTCTTGGCGGTCGTGCTTTAGTCGGCAAGAATTGCCATATTGGCGCTGGTACTGTGTTAGCAGGTGTCGTTGAGCCTGCTTCTGCTAAACCGGTAAAAATCGAAGATGGAGTACTGATCGGGGCCAATGCTGTCGTATTGGAAGGTGTAACGGTCGGTAAAGGAGCAGTGGTTGGTGCCGGCTCGGTAGTTACTAAAGATGTTGCACCTGGAACAGTGGTCATTGGCACCCCAGCCAAGAAAGTTAAAGATGTGGCTGATGTCCAAGGCTCAAAAATTGATTTGGTAGATGAGTTGCGTAATTTATGATCCTAGTCTTAAATTATTTCGATTGGGCTGGGGAGTCTGTGGTCGGTTAATTTTTTCACAGAGAGTAAAGACCGAATTTTTCCAGTGAAAAATTCGGTTATTTTCATACATCTTTGCTAAAATAGACTCCAGTGTCTGGTCAAAAAATGAAGAATGAAAACTTTTTGAAAAGGAGAACGATTATGGCTTTAAACGATGCGGATCTGATTGAGATCTACCACAGATTACACAAAATACCTGAAATTGGAATGCAAGAATATGAAACACAAAAAGAGTTGTTGAGTGTGATCAACAACATGCCCCAAGACCATTTGCAGCTTAAGACCTGGAAAACAGGGATCATAGTGCATGTCAAAGGGCGAGATGCTAGCCATACCATAGGCTATCGGACAGATATTGATGGGCTGCCGGTAGTGGAACAGACGGGCCTGCCTTTTGCTTCTCAACATCCCGGCAGGATGCATGCTTGTGGACACGATATACATATGACAGTGGCTTTAGGCGTCTTGAGCAGGTTAGTTCAACAACAACCGCCAGTTTCTCTGACTTTTATCTTTCAGCCTGCGGAAGAAAACGCCAGTGGTGGCAAGCAACTATTTGAAAGTGGTGTGCTAGGAGAATGGCAGCCAGATGAAATTTATGCTTTGCACGATAATCCAGGTCTGCCGGCAGGAGCGATTGGTTGCCGACAGGGTACCTTGTTTGCAGGGACCTGTGAGATCCACGTAAAATTTCATGGAAAAAGCGGTCATGCGGCATTTCCGCACAATGCAAATGATATGGTCGTCTGTGGGGCTCAGTTTGTCCAGCAGATCCAGACGATAGTTAGTCGTCGGATCGACCCCATCAAGGCAGGAGTGGTCACTTTAGGTCATTTTACAGCGGGGACGACTGGAAATGTGATCGCGGGGGAATGTCAGATTGATGGTACCATCCGTGCATTGACTCAAAATGTCAACTTAGAGATTCAAGAACAGGTCGAAAGGATCGCCAAGGGGACAGCATATTCCTTTAATTGTGGAGTGGATATTGATCTCCACCAAGGAGGATATTTGCCGGTCGAAAATAATCCTGCAACTACGGCTGATCTGATAGACTATTTAGAAAGATCTCCCATAAGGTTTATTGATACTAAACCTGCTATGACCGGGGAAGATTTTGGTTTCTTGCTATCAAAAATACCCGGAACAATGTGCTGGTTAGGCGTGAACTCCCCGTATTCTCTTCATTCTGAGAAATTGGTTCCTGATACTAATGCTATCTCAGCCGGAGTTCAGGCATTTGCCGGTTTTCTTTTGCATCGTTCCAACGAATTAACCCAAGCTAAGTAGTTGCAAGTTAACACAGACATAAAATATAAAAGCTTGAAATTCAGTTTGACATGAATTTCAAGCTTTTGTGTCTGTATGAAATATTTTATTATTCGTAGTAAAGAAAGAGCTTATTTTATAAATGATCAACCTGCACTCGATAGATTGAGGGGTGCAATTGGAATTTTAAAACCAGCCTCATTCAAGGCTGCGAGGTATGCCGATAAGAATTCTCTCTGGACTGAAGCTTGAGCTCCGTTTTTGGTGTAGATAATAACCCGCAGGACTAAACGTCCATTGCCGGTATCGACCGTTCCTAAAATCTTAGGGGGTTCAGTGATCTCGGCGTAGTTCGGCGTCAGTTTTTCATTTACCTGACCAATGATGCTTTCCATTTCCTTGATGTCTTTGTTAGGATCGATCAAAACATCTATCAAAGCTCGCATATCATTGCGAGAAAAGTTACTGACGACGGTAATGCTGCGGTTCGGAATAAAATGCAGTGCGCCATCGTCACCCAAGATCTGTGTGGTTCTTAAACCGACTGCATGGATCGTCCCTTGAACATTCCCCAGCCTGACATATTCACCCACGGAGAATTGCTCCTCAAGCAAGATAAAAAAACCGGTCACTATATCCGTGACAAAACCCTGAGCGCCTAATCCTAAAGCTACACTCAAGATCCCAGCACCTGTAAGCAAAGTCCCAACTGGTACGCCTAAGATCGACAGGATAGCGTAAAAATAAAAGAAAAGGACAGCGTAGTGGAAAATATTTTGGGATAGAGTATAAATAGTTGCTTTTCTATTATCCGATAAATGGCTGTTTTCTTGTTGTTTTGACAGGCGCAGGCTGCGCTTGATAATTTTCTTACCGACAAAGTTGACGATGATAAACAACAACGTTACTAATATTAAAGAACCAACGGTTTGCAGTAAGGAACTAATAGCTTTATCCCAGTCGAAATTTTTTATGTAATGCTGGATCACATCCCATTTGAAGAAATTATTAGTGCTGACGGCCAACAGTATTTTGTCTTGAATAAAATCCACATGCGTCACATCCTTTTTTACTTCACCTTTATAATAACAAAAAATGACTGAATATTTTAATGAAATACGTATTTTCCAAGTAAGTTGCGTAAAAATGCTGGCAGACGGAGATGATCTGCGGCAATGGAAAGATTATATTTGATGTTTTATTGTTTGAATGATATTCTTGAAATAATAAGAAATATTTAAGAAGATGTGATGTATGCATAAACTCGGGTCGATTGCTATCAGTTTTGACTTTATGCGGGTGTGTTAGTCATCTTGTGTCACTAGCTTTTTAAATTAGGAGGAAATGAACATGAATATAACTTTTGGACAAATTGCAGGGCTTATTGCTGCCATAGCTTTCTTGATCTTGGTAATTTATCTTTGCAGGGTTTTGATCCGTTTAGTCACCACCTTAAAAGAAGTTAACCGGACCGTCAACACGTTGACCGATGACGCTCATTCAACTCTCGACCAAGTCAATGACCTGTTAGACAAAGTCAATGATTTGTTGGCTGACGTTAATGGCAAAGTCAGCACGATCGATCCTCTGTTCACAGCAATCGCAGATTTGAGTGAGAGTGTTTCTGATTTGAATAATGCTGGTAAGGGTGCTGCTAAGAAAGTGGCTAAGTCAACACGTGCAGTGGGTAATGCCTCGATTATTTCTTCGGTTGTTGGATTCGGAAAAAATGTGTTCTCTAAATTGAAGAATAAAAAAGGTAAAAACTCAAAGGGGGAAATTTGATTTATGAGAAAGAATTTTCTTTTTGGGTTCAGTATTGGAATATCGATTGTCGGCCTGGCTTATTTGTTTTGGCGAAAGCTTAGTGTTTCAAAGCGAGACCAGTTAGCTATCAAACTAGACGATACATTAGCTCGCGGCAAAGAAAAAACCGCTGCGATAGCTGGACCAAAGGCTAAAGAAGCGTTATCAGCATTGAAGGAATCAACTTCTAAGCTCAAGAGCCAACTTGGATCTGTACGCAGTGACCTTGGTGACAACAACGAGGCAACTCAAGATGATATTGTGATCGATCATCGTTCAGCCTTCAGCGAAGCAAAGCAAAATGCTGAAGCTGAGGATGCCGCTCCAAATGAGAAGTTTTATCCTCAAAAAAACTGATTTAATTAAAAATAAATGGAGGACTGCTCGCTGATAGAAAAGTCCCCCATTTTTTGTATAATATTATATTCGGTGGCGCATCAGATAAAAAGAAACCCTGTCTCAATCATTGAGATAGGGCTTCTTAAATTTTCAAGTTAATTTTTTATCGCAAATGTTGGTGTTGCTAGTTACAGTGGCACCAAAGATCTAAGAATATCATTATTTAATTGGGAAAGTTTGTAACTGCTTAGTAGTGTGTGTAAATGGTTTTGCACCATTTTCTGTAATATGGTAGCAATCTTCGATCCGAACACCAACATCACCTGGAATGTAGATCCCTGGTTCGATCGAGAAGCACATTCCCGGTTGTAAAACGAGATCATTGCCTGCCATGATCGATGGAAATTCATGCTCGCTTTGGCCGATCCCATGGCCTAAGCGATGATTGAAATATTCACCATAGCCGGCTTTTTCAATAATGTCACGGGCAATCTTATCTAGCTTAGCAGCCGTTATACCTGGTTTTGCTGCAGCTTGTGCAGTTAGTTGTGCTTCGAGGCAGACTTTATAGACCTCTTTGGCATGGTCGCTGACCTCTCCGAAAGCGACCGTTCTTGTAGCATCTGAAATATAGCCGTTATATACGACGCCTAAATCAAACAAGCAAAGCTGGTTAGGTTGGATGTTTTCTTTGCGTGGTGCGCCATGTGCTTCAGCTGCATTGGAGCCACTTTGAATCAAGGTATCAAAGCTCATATGCATAATACCTTCAAGCTTGAGCTGGTATTCGATCTCAGCAACAATATCTTGTTCGGTCTTTCCTTTAGCCAGGGCGTTAAAACCGATCTCAAAGGCACGATCAGCCCATTTGCCAGCAACTTCTAAGTTTTTGATCTCTTTTGGAGTCTTGAAAAGTTTCAAATGTTCAACAAATGAAGTCAGGTCGCCTGAAAAATCACTGCTTGGGAATTGTTGTTGTATGTTTGAAAATTTGGCTACCGTGAGATTATTTTTTTCAATGGCCCATTTTTCCGGCGTACCAGCCAGGTCGACAATATGATCATGAATCTTTGCAAATGGATCTTCGTGATCTAAGTAGCCAAAAACCGGGTACTTCCAGCCGGTTTCTTTGACAGCCTCAACTTCTAAGGCTGGGGCAAAAATAAAGGGGTCTTTGTCGGGAAAAATGAAAAGGGCAAGGACACGTTCGATAGGATCGCTTGAAAATCCAGTAAAATATTGAATGTCCATAAAATCACTAACATAGGCAATGTCGTAATTATTGTCTGCCAGCCATTTTTGAACGGAACTGATGTGTGACATTAGAATCGCTCCTTTATTAAGATTAACAGGCATATTATACCATAAAGCATTTTGAACTTTTGAGAAGTCATCGTGAAAACTGTATGAAAATATGTGACATAATTTTCTTGAAACGCTTGCACTTTTAGTAAAACTCTGTTAAATTAGATGTTGTAAATTGAAAGTGTAATGAAAACCAAATAATCGTTGAGTAAGAAAGGGTCATGTATTTATGGATGATAGAGAAGAAAAGACAGTTACTATTTCCACGGTAGCAAGAGAAGCCGGAGTTTCAATGGCTACAGTTTCTCGCGTGGTAAATGGCAATCCAAATGTAAAACCAGCTACAAGAAAAAAAGTATTAGAAGTGATCGATCGTTTGGATTACCGGCCTAATGCTGTGGCGCAGGGCTTGGCAAGTAAAAAGACTACTACCGTCGGGGTAATTATTCCGGATGTTACCAACGTTTATTTTTCATCTCTGGCTCGTGGGATCGACGATGTAGCAACAATGTACAAGTATAATATTATTTTAGCCAATTCAGATGGCAACCATCAAAAAGAGATCCAGGTGTTAAATACATTACTTGCTAAACAAGTCGATGGTATCATCTTTATGGGTCACAATTTAACCGACGAATTGCGTGCTCAATTTAAACGTGCAAAAACACCGATAGTTTTAGCAGGCTCTGTCGATCAAAAAGATGAAGTTGAAAGTGTGCATATCGACTACGTTGAAGCTGTTGCAAGTGCTGTCAGCAACTTGATCAATCACGGCAACAAACGGATAGCCTTTATATCCGGCCCGCTCTCGGATCCAATCAATGGCGAATACCGCCTGAAGGGTTATAAAGATGTTCTTGCTAAACACGGTCTGGACTACGATCCTAACTTAGTTTTTGAGACTGATTACCGTTACCGTTCTGGCGAAGTATTGTGGCCAGCATTGGCATCTGCCCATGCCACGGCGGCATTTTTAGCTGACGATGAATTAGCTGCAGGTGTTTTGAATGGTGCTCGGGATGCTGGGGTCAAGATCCCGGAGGAATTTGAAGTGGTTACAAGCAACAATTCCCAATTGACCGAGATCGTAAGACCGCAACTTTCTTCGATCACTCAACCCTTGTATGATATTGGTGCGGTTTCAATGAGATTCTTGACCAAGATGATGAATAAGGAAGAGTCGAGCCAAAAGACGATCGAATTGCCATATGGCTTCATTAAGCGTGGCTCAAGCAAGTAACAAGGAAAAGCGTGGCGGCCCAGGTTGTGCATTTGTTTTATAAGGGCTGATACGCTTTTTTTGTGCGGTCAGTTAGGGAAGGCTTTGGTAGGACGATCTTTTATTCTAGGTTTTGTACCATGTAAAAAATTTGCGTAAACAGTCAACATTTGATAATATTTACTGTGGCTATTGTTGAATAGAAATAAATTTTCGGAAAGAGGTATATAAAATGTCAGGACATTCAAAATGGCATAACATTCAAGGGCGTAAGAATGCTCAGGATGCAAAGCGTGGAAAAATTTTCCAAAAAATATCGCGAGAACTCTATATGGCTGCAAAGAGTGGCGGTCCTGACCCAGATGACAATCCTCAATTACGTCTGATCATGGATAAAGCTCGCAGTGCTAATATGCCAAAAGATAACATTAAACGTGCTCTGGATAAAGCTAGTGGCAACAACGGTGCTGACTATGAAGAAATCACTTATGAAGGTTATGGGCCTGCCGGCGTGGCATTTTTGGTCCACACATTAACAGATAATCGTAATCGGACAGCATCGGCGGTCAGGGCTGACTTTACTCATAATGGCGGAAGCTTGGGTGAAACAGGGTCTGTTAGTTTCATGTTTGATCGTCAAGGGTATATCGCTATTTCGCGCGAAGACTTGGATGTTGATGAAGACCAGATGTTTGAGGATGTTATTGAAGCGGGCGGAGACGATCTGCAGACTTCGGATGACGTTTTCGAAATCTATACGGATCCAAAATCGTTCGCAGATGTGCGAGATACTTTACAAAAGAAGTATGAATTGGCAAATGCCGAGCTAACAATGGTTCCGAAAACTACCATCGATGTTCCAGAGGACAAAGTACCGAAGGTTCAAAGGTTGATAGATCATTTGGAAGACGAAGATGATGTTTCAGAAGTCTACACTTCGGCAGAAATTTAATAGAATGATCATGGGCTGAATTGAGTTCAAATATTCATATCAGTTTGAAACCGCAGCGTTGATGCTGCGGTTTTTTTGTGTCTTTAGTGAATTATTTAAAATTTGCATTTAGACCTAAAATTTTAGCGTGTCGATATTCATATTTTGTTTAAATAAAAATTTATTTTGATGAAACAAATTACTTTCTTTTGCGTATATATTCGTGAGGGGGTAAGAAATGGAAGAAAAAATAGCAGAACTTTTCGATGAAGCTGTCAGGCGGCATGTTAGTGATATTTATCTGCTTCCAAGCACAGAAGGGTATGAAATCAGTTTTAGCATTGCCTCAGCCTATGTTCGTTACCAAAAGATTTCTGTATCTGATGCGCAGCACTTTATCAATTTTCTGAAGTTTAAAGGAGATATGGCTCTAAGTGAACGCCGTCGTCCACAACTTGGGGCGTGGGTGTGGGAATATGAGGGGGAACAAATATTTTGCCGATTTTCTTGTGTTGGGACCTTTTTGAACTATGAAACCATGGTGATCAGACTAATTTATTCCAATTTTACAAATGGCGGAGGATATTTTTTTGACGAACAGTTTAAAGAAATCGAGCAAGCATGTCAGAAAAAAGGGTTGATCGTATTTGCAGGGCCGATGGGGTCAGGTAAAACAACAGCAATGTATCATTTTGCAAAAAAGTTGCGGGGAAAATTAGTCATGACGATCGAAGACCCTGTGGAGATCTATGAACCTCAGTTTTTGCAGTTACAAGTCAATAATAAAGCACTAATGTCGTATGAGAATTTGTTGACTGCAGCTTTAAGATTGCATCCAGACGTTTTTGTGATTGGTGAGATCCGCAATGAAACAACAGCAGCAATCGCACTAAGAGCCGCTTTAAGCGGTCACTTGGTGCTTAGCACGGTACACGCACAGAGTGTCTATGGTGTTTTTTTTCGACTGTTGAATTTAGGTACTTCTAAGTTTGACCTAACCCAAATACTTCAACTAGTTTCCTATCAGCGGTTGATAGAAACTACCCATGATGATGTCAAAGTTTTATTTGACATATTATCTCTGGAAAAGACTTCATGGGATGAGATCTCTCAGATGAAAAGAGGCGAAATGACTGATGATTGGGGAAAAAGGCTTGAACAATGCGAGAGGTATGGTGAGATCACATCTGAAATACGGCAAAAATATCTCCAAGGTTAATAAAAAGCTGAACTTACGCCAACAAGCTGTCTTTTTTTCATTGTTGGGAGACATGTTGCAGGCAGGCTTTTCATTAAAAAAAAGTTTAGAAAGTATCAACTTAATGGATTTAAAAAATTCTCGCGCCATTAATACTATTGTTAGTGAACTGGAAACTGGTACTGACTTTAGTACGGCCTTGAAACCCTGGGTCAAGCCAAGCACGTATGCGCAAGTAAAAATTGCTGAACAGCATGGGAGTTTGGTACAAAGCCTCAAACAATTAGGCAGGTTTTTGGTTCAGATCAATGAGCAAACGGCTAAGATAAAAGGGCTGCTTCTTTATCCGTGTATGTTATTGATCTTATTAGGCGGTCTTTTTGTGTCTTTAAAAGTGTGGCTTTTTCCTCGGCTTCAAGAATTTTCTGAACTGTCAAATGTTCAGACGACAGCGGTTGGGATCGAATGGCACCAGGTCATTCATTGGATAATTATTGGTTTGTTTGCTCTTGGAACTCTCTATTTATGGAAGGTTTTTTATTGGTGGATAAGGCAGGTATCGTTATCTCGTCATGTCTGGTATGCCCAATTGCCTATTTTAGGCAGGGTTTATCGTCTCTATACTGCTTACGTGATCACTTTTAATCTCTCACTGCTTTTCAAAAGCGGTATGGATCTCCCGCAGATTTGTCATTTTTTACACGATTTTAAGCCGCAAACAATATATTTCCAGCTTGGTATAGAGTTAAGAAATTTCTTAGACAACGGGCAAGAATTAAGAAATTTTATTCGGAAATATCCTCTGCTCCCAAATGAATTGGTATTTTTTCTGAGCAGCGGTGATACTAAGGAGCAACTGGGTGATGAGCTGCTGATTTTTGCAGAGAACTCTTACCAACGGCTAATGCGTGCGACTGATCATATTTTAACTTGGATCCAACCATTATTATTTTTGGTGATAGCAGGCATTATTATTGGAATGTATTTGGCAATCTTGCTTCCCATCTATTCTAGTATTGGAGGTCTTTATAAATGAAAAAAAGAAGATGTTCACGTGGATTTACACTCGTTGAAATGGCTATCGTTTTGTTTATCATAAGCTTATTGATTTTGATAGTCATACCAAACGTTAGCAATCAAAGAAAAAGGGCGGTCAGTATCAACGATCAAGCTTTACAAACCGAACTGGATTCGCAAGTTGAACTATACAAGAACGAACATGATCTGGAAAATTCCAGCACAGTGACTCTTGATGAATTAGAAAAAGATGGATATTTGAGTACTGCGCAAATTACACAGATCCAAAAAGAAGGTTTAAAAGTAGGCGGCACAAATGACTAAGGCCGCTAACAAGCAGTTGTTAAATGGCTTTACTCTGGCTGAGAGCAGTGTGGTTTTATTACTTGTTTCACTTCTTTGTATCCTACAATATTCTCCAAGTGTTAATGCAACAAAGAAAATGAACGAGCAAAATTTTTGGCAGCAATTTAGACAAAATTGGACCAGCCTCGTTATCACATGTAGAAGAGCTGACACAGCGGGGCGAGTATTGTTTTATGGCGATTCTTTAAAATTTTTTTATAGTAAAGGCCACCCAATGCAAAAACTGCTATTGCCCGCCACATTGCATTTAAAAGGAGGGAAACGTGAGGAAGAATTATATGCCAATGGCGGCACACAACCGCAAACTATTGCCTTGTTACTCAGATTTAGATGGGTGCACTTACAATATTTATTTTGAATTGGGATTTGGGGGACAGTATCGTGTTGAACAAACAAAGGGGCCGTGACGGTTTCATATTAGCTGAAGCAATAATGACTTTGTGGATCTGCACGCTTTTTATATGTATGTTTGGGTCGATCCAGGCTCAGCAGCGACGACAAGAAGCAAGGCTTTTAGCTAAGGCAGAACTGTCTAGTCAGCTACTGAGCAAAAGTAACCTTGTTTTAGGCCAGACCCCTGAGCAAAGGAGTAAAACGAAACTTATCGAGGTTAAGAATGGGGAACAAAAAATACGTCTCGAAATTATTAGGTGAGAGAGCGGCATTTACTTTGGTGGAAACTGTCATTGCTCTATCTGTTTGTGTTTTAGCTATTTTTTTAATGACCAGTTTTGTTCATGATCGGCAGCGTGAATATAGTTCAGCACGTGCGACGGATCACTATCAATTTGTTTCGGCAATTAGCGTCTTGCAGTCTGATAAATTGAGTTTAGAGTACGAAAATAACAAAGATAATCAAATTTTTTTTTACAGTCCAGCTAAGAAAATGGATTATTCTTTGAAAATTATCGGTAAAAGATTAGTTATGCAGGGAAAAGATGAAGGATATATGCCGTTATTATTTAATATTGATAAGGGGGATCTTTCTTTCAAACCCCCGTATGTCAAGTTAAATCTCGTAATTCATGGTATAAGGTACAAGGAAAATTTGGCTTTTGTTCAGTCAGAAAAGCGTGATGGAAATGAGTAGATCACGTGGTTCTTTATTTTTTTCGGCAATGCTGCTCTTACTATTAGCTGGTAGCTTGATAACGGGTGAAATCGTTTATTATAAGGCTGCGGCTTCATCATATATAGAAATCATCCAGCAAAATGAAGCCCAGGCAATCAAAAATTTAGCAGTCAGTCAAAACTTAGACGATGGGAAGCAATTAAGGTGTAACCTTGGGACTGCTAATCGACTAAAAGAACAATGTTTAGTTGATTTAGGAGGTCGTAAAAAATTTAATTTTACGGTCACTCAGTGGCAAAAATAGTTTCCTGTTAAATAGGAAAAGTATGGCAGATGGCAACCGGGCAATGTAAAGGTGCCATCTAAGAGGGTGAGCAATAGACGTGTTTGTTTTAATTATCGTTATTTTTAGTTCGCTTTGATTTATTAAGCTTGAATTTCTTTGACCTGATAGGTACACTAAATTGTTAGAAGACGACTGAGGTGAACAATTTGGGTATAGAAAATATAAAAAAAGCTTATGAATTGGTGGAACAAGGGATCGAACTGATCGAAAAAGAAGAGAATGTGGCCTACCTTGATGCGTTTATTCAATTTGCAGATGGACTGTTGGGTGGGGGCAAGGCCGAAGATGAACAAAAAATAGCATCGGAATTTTCCGACGGGCTAAAAGAAGTTTATCGTAAAATAGACCTTCAATCTTTTAGCAAAGAGGACATCAGGCAGCTCATTCAATTGGTCTTGCTACGGTCGTATAGGCAAGAGCAGATCCAAGCTAATCACCAAATGACCCCCGATTCGATTGGAATTTTGATTGAGTATCTAGTCGAAAAGATAAGCAGCAAGAGCCAAAGACTTGAGATCTTGGATCTGGCAGTTGGTACGGGCAATCTATTAGAAACAGTGATGAACAAGCTTCAATCCAGAGGGTGGCAAAAAATACATGGGGTTGGGATCGACAATGATGATACGTTGCTTGCGATTGCCAGCATTGGGGTGCAGCTTGAGGAACAAAACGTCGACCTCTATCACCAAGACGCACTGGATGCATTGGCAATCCAACCAGCTGATTTAGTGATCAGCGACCTTCCGGTTGGGTATTATCCTTTAGATGAGCGTGTCACCGGATTTAAGACACACGCTAAAAAAGGGCATTCCTACGCGCATCACCTTATCATAGAACAAGCGGTAAATTGCTTAAAACCTGGGGGTTGCGGTATTTTTGTTGTACCACGTGGTCTGTTTGAGAGCAAAGAATCACAATCTCTGGTGAAATATATTCAAGAAGTTGGGTATTTTCAAGGACTGGTCAATTTGCCTGGTGAATTGTTTAATTCAGAACGCTCCCAAAAGTCTTTATTGTTAGTCCAAAAAAAAGGCAATGGGGCCAAACAGGTTCACCAGGTCCTGTTGGGAGATTTTCCGTCATTTAAAAATAAACAGGAGTTCGCAAGTTTTCTTAATGAAATATCTGATTGGTTCAAACAGGAAAATTTGAAGATCAACAAATAGTTAATAATTATCGGCTAATAAGGCGAAAGACCGTCTTACTAGTCGTTTTTTCTGGAAAATTAAAATATTTGTCCACTTTTCCTTAATTTAATCTATTCAGAATTAAAAGGAGGCATTTTCAGTTCCTTTCATTGCAGATTCTTTTTTTGTTAAGCGAATCAGTGTAAAATTAAGTAAATCGTACTTCGAGGGGCGAAAAAATGATTTTCTTTACAGCGGACACACATTTTTTGGATAGGCATCTGACCCATGATCTTCACTTTGCCAGGCGTAACTTTTTAAATGTTGAAGATATGGATCAAACGATCATTGATAATTGGAATAAAAAGGTAGGAGAAGAAGATACAGTTTATCATTTGGGCGATATCGCACAGACGAGCTCGAATAATGCTGGACACGAAAAGGTTTTTCAGATCCTAAAGCAATTAAATGGACAGATCGTTTTTATTAAAGGTAATCATGATCCGCGCGCTTTGATCAAATACCTAAAGAAGCAGCAACTAACGACGCCGGACGGGAAAGAAAAGTTTTATTTTCATGACGTTGGGACGATCCTTAAATTTGACCATTACCAGTTTTTCTTGACTCATTATCCCTTGATCCTCGGTATTTCAGTGAATAGTATCAATTTGCACGGACATATTCATAATTCTGCTGTGAGCTCACCTTCTAATATTAACGTAGGGGTCGATACTCCGGAAATTGATTATTTGGCTGAGCATAAACGACCGTTTGGACAGCCGTTTTCGCAAAAGGAAGTCGTGGAAATGGTTCAGGGAAAGAAATTAGATTTTCAGAAAAGGAAATAACAAAAATGGCTGAAAAAATTACGATATTGCATACAAATGATTTTCATTCTCATTTTGAGAATTGGCCCAAAGTTAGACGATATTTGCAACAGACTAAGCAGAAATTGGAAGCATCGGGTCAGACGGTGATCACGGTCGATTTGGGCGATGCGATGGACCGAGTGCATCCTTTGACAGAGGCAACTAACGGTAAGGCCAACATTGAGCTTTTGAATACGGTAAATTATGATGCTTTGACGATCGGAAACAATGAAGGAATAGGCAACTCGCATGAGCAGTTGGCTGATCTTTATGCAGACAGTAAAGCTCCTGTAGTTTTGGATAATCTGGTAGATTTACGGACAGGTCATCAACCGGCATGGGCCAAGAAGTCAAAGATCATTCAAACCAAAAATAATACTACCGTGGCTCTATTGGGTTGTACTGCACCCTTTGGACCAACGTACGCCATGAACGACTGGCAGGCAAAAGACGTGGATTCGGTATTGCCTGATTTGATCAATACCATACGTCCGCGAGTAGATGTGTTAGTTTTACTTTCGCACTTGGGGATCGATATGGATCGCTATATTGCTGACAAATATCCTGAATTTGATGTCATATTAGGGAGCCATACTCACCATTTGCTTGAGCATGGTGAAATTGATGGCCACACATTAGTTTGCGCTGCAGGAAAGTGGGGCCGTTATGTTGGCCAAGTTTCGCTGACAGTGTCTAGTGAAAGTAAAAAAATTACCGACAAGAAAGCACGGACGATTTTGACAGAAGGACTGCCAGAGGCTATGGGTGACCAAGACGAAATAATGAATTATACTCGACGCGGTCAGAAAATTTTAAGCGAACAAAAGGTTGCCCGATTGCCGCAAACATACACAGCTTCTTTAGTACATGATTCGACCTTGATGGAAGAGGGATTAGCAGCGTTAGAGAAAACAACTCATACTGATACCGCCATTTTAAACGCAGGTCTCTTTTTAGGAGATTTGAACCAAGGAATACTGACTAAAAATGATCTCCATCAACTTTTGCCGCACCCGATGCGCATGGTGCGAGTCCAATTAACAGGTTATAATATCTGGCGGTTGATCAGAGAGATGGAAAAGAACCGCCGGCATTTACGCAGGTCGATTGTTCGTGGAAACGGATTTCGTGGTACTATTTTTGGAGAACTTGTTTATGATGGTATTGAGTATGATCAGAGTGAAAAACAGGTCTTATGGCACGAACACCCCTTAGACCCGGAAAAAACATACACACTGGGGACGGTGGATAATTTTATTTATGGACCATTTTTCCCGACTTTAGACATTGCTGGAAAGGTTTCGTATATTGGAGATCGGTTCTTGCGGGATTCTTTAGGCGAGTATTTTGCAGGTAAATTTCCGTTATAGTACAATTAATGTGATTTTATTTTTTGGAGGAGTTTTAGTGAATAGTGAAAAAAAGGAGCGCAGAGAAGCGCAATTAGAAAAAAAAGCTGAGGCAATTAAGGCTTACGCAAGTGAAGTCAAGATGAAAGATGAGAAAGATTTGACTATCGACGGACGCCCATATGAGCTGTTGGTAAATTTTCACGATGGATTTGATATCGAACGATTGGAAGAGCGATTTAGTGATATACTGACTAAATATGATTATATTGTCGGCGACATGGGATTTGATCAGTTGAGGCTGCACGGCTTTTATAAGAGCGGCAGCAATAGGGGATTACCGGCGCAAGATATTGATCGGCTTCAGGATTATCTATATGAATATTGTAATTTTGGTTGTCCTTATTTTGTTCTGAAAAACTTGGCTGTTAAAAAACAAAAATCCAGTTCCACTTTAGATAAAGAACTGTATGGTAAGGAAAACGCGCATAAGAAACGCCAGTCAGCCAAGGCGCATGGCCGCCGTCGGGGACGCAATCATAAGAATAAACTCTCGTCTCACGGCACTGATAAAAATTATTCTATGCATTCTCGCCATTCTAAGCATGAACCGGTTAAGGTAGTTAAGACGACTAGTCGGTCCAAAAAAAGGCATTTTGTCATTCGCCAAAAGTGAGGCTTAAATGTTAGCTAATTTTTTGGCTCATAATACTGGACATTTTAAATTTGTTAAACGTTAAATCATTTGGTCAGTTATTGCTGGCCAATTTTAATGATTTAGAGTATTGTTTTTCTTTTATTAAATGTATTTGAAAAATAGAAAGAGAGATATTGATGAAGAGGTATCGTGGTTACTTGATCGACCTGGATGGGACGATGTATCGTGGCAAAGAGAAGATCCCTGCAGCCAAAAATTTTATAGAAAGGCTGCAGAACAAGGGGCTGCCGTTTTTGTTCGTTACGAATAACAGTACACAAGAGCCAGAGAAAGTAGTCGATAATCTGGCAGAAAATTTTGATATCCACGTTTCTGTCAATAATGTGTTTACATCTGCCTTGGCTACCGCAGATTATCTGGCTGATTTAGATCCTGCTAAGCGTTCGGTCTATGCTATTGGTGAAA
The DNA here is from genome assembly GCA_934215475.1 of uncultured Ligilactobacillus sp. GTDB lineage: Bacteria > Bacillota > Bacilli > Lactobacillales > Lactobacillaceae > Ligilactobacillus. Next base: position 4,535 of record CAKPZY010000024.1, on the reverse strand, counting down.
TTGGGTTAAAAAAAGCGCTGATCAGTCGTGGGTTTACCTTTGAAGAAGAGACCCCTGACTATGTTGTGGTTGGCTTAGATTATGATGCAACTTATCATAAGTTTGAGTTGGCAACATTAGCGATCAAAAGGGGGGCACGTTTTATCGGGACCAATGCCGATACCAACTTGCCTAATGAGCGCGGTTTAGTCCCAGGGGCTGGTTCATTAATAGCTTTAGTTGAAAGATCTACACAACAAAGGGCGACTTATATCGGCAAACCAGAGACGATCATTATGGAGAAAGCTTTGGAGCAATTAGGCTTGGCCAAAGACGAAGTTGTGATGGTGGGAGATAATTATATGACTGATATCTCAGCAGGGATCAACTTTGGAATTGATACACTGCTAGTCTACACAGGGGTCTCGACCAGGAAATTAGTGGCACAGCAAGCAGTCAAACCTACTCATGAAATTGATTCTCTAGATCAATGGGAGATTATTGGATGAATAGAGATCTAAAGGGACAGCGGGTTTACTTAGTGGTTTTTATGCTGACGTTGATTGCCTTGTGTATCACCGTCGTGATCAACTTTCAACCGCTATACTATTTTTTTGTTGATCACCACCACTTAGCTAATAATGTTGGATTATCTCGGCCAGAATTAGTAAAAAATTATCAACATTTGTTGAATTATTTAAATTTTCCTTGGGTCACTTCTCTTCATATGAGCTTGCCTAGCTCAGCGGATGGTTTAACCCATTTCGCGGATGTAAAACATTTATTTTTGTTAAACTATGCAATCTTGATCGTTGGTGCGCCTTTTAGTTGGGTTTATTTGAAAACACTAAAACAGCACAATACACTGTGGAAGTTGATCGCGCCAGCTCAAATGGTGTTGACAGGTGTCATTTTGCTCGTAATAATTATGCTGCTGTCTTTTCAGCAATTTTTCATCACATTTCATGAAGTACTGTTTCGTAACCAGGACTGGGTTTTTGATGCGGTTAAAGACCCGATCATCAATGCTTTACCCGATAATTTCTTTCTGGCATGCTTCATCATGTTTTTCAGTTTGTTTTGTGCCGCACTGATCAGCATGATAGTTATCGGTAAAAGAAGTTTAAGCAAATGAAAATGGGTGCAAAAAAAGCTCTCAGGATTTTTGTCGGTCGACAGATCCTTGAGAACTTTTCCAATTATTTAATCTTTTTCATCTATTGGAGTACTTATTTCTTTTGAAGCATGTGTCGGACTGGTCCGCGATTTCAATAAACCAACAATGGCTGGGATCAACGACACGACGATAATACCGATAACTATGAATGAGAAATGTTCTTTAACAAATGGCATGTTTCCAAAGAAGAAACCTGCTCCGCAACAAAGCGCGACCCATACAACAGCCCCAATCAGATTATGTCGGATAAAGCTGCTGTATTTCAATCCGCTGCCTGCTGCAATAAAAGGGGCAAAGGTACGAATGATTGGCATAAAACGTGCTAAGGTTATCGACATGGCACCGTGTTTTTCGAAAAATTCTTCTGTTTGGTCAAAATATTCAGGCTTAACTGCTTTGTTAAACCAGGAAGTTGTTTTTAGCTTGCTTCCCAAAAAATGGCCAATGAAGAAGTTGGTCGAATCTCCCAGTATCGGTGCCGCTAAAAACACTGCAACAAAGATCCAAATGTTTAAACCGTAATCTGGATTCGCTGCCAGGGCCGCCGCCGCAAACAAAAGAGAATCACCGGGTAAGAAAGGAAGGACTACTGCCCCTGTTTCAATAAAAATTATCAGAAATAATATAACGTATGACCAATCACCGAAGTTGTTAACGATGTTGACCAGATGCGTATCGATATGCAAAACGAAATCAATTAAGTTTGCCAAATATTTTGCTCCTTTTAATATCAATTGTGCACATTATAATAGCTCGGCATAAAAATACCAAGTGATTGGTTCGACCTTAAGAAAATTTTAGTGTTTATATTTTAACATTAACTCCGTGCTGTGAGCGGGCTGACGCCGGTCGGGATAAACGTAAAGCAAAGCATTGTTAACTGCTGTCGGAGCTTCACCCATACCAGAGGCAATTAATGCAGGACGTCCATCTTTGTACGCGATGTCCCCGATCGCATAAACACCAGGCAAAGAAGTTTCTTGTTTTTCACTTACCTTGATGCCATGGCGTTTCATTTCTAGTCCCCAGGACTCGATCAGTCTATTGCTGGAGGTAAATCCGTAATTAACGATCAAGTCATCAACAGTCCGGACAATTTGTTCTTCCGTGCGTGATTTTTGTAAAGTTATTTGTAAGGAATCATTTGTTGCTGACTTAAGCCCTTTGATCGTATAAGGTGTCAGTAAGTTAGTATTTTTCATTTGTTTAAGTTGAGCAATGCTGTTTTCCAAAGCCCTAAATTTGTTTCTGCGATGAATGACTGTGACAGTCTTAGCTAAAGGAGCGAGCTCTAAAGCCCAATCAACGGCGGAATCACCTCCGCCCGCCAGAGCAACATTTTTGCCGACAAATGCATGAGGATCGGAAACAAAATAATGCAGTTGCTTACCTTCAAAGTTATCTGCATCAGCGAGCCTTAATTTGCGCGGTGCAAATGAGCCGATCCCGGCCGCGATAATGATTGCTTTGCTGAAAGTCATGCGTTTAGTAGTTTCTATTCGAAAACCATTTGCTGTCTTGGCGAATGATTTGACCGTTTCGCCTAGATAAATATCCGGATCGAATGCTTTAGTTTGAACAGCCAGGTCGGCTATCAGTTGTTTACCTGTTGTTTGATAGTAGGCTGGTATATCGTACAATGTTTTAGCCGGAAATAGGGCTGAAACTTGTCCTCCTAAGATACTTAAGCTTTCAATGAGCTGAGTTTTTGCCATATGCATCCTGGCGTATGTGGCTGCGAACATTCCGACCGGTCCGCCGCCAATTATTGTTAAGTCGTAGTATTTGTTGGTGTCTTCCATTGTTATTCAACAAATCTCCTTTCCAAAATAAGGTAAGGCAAGATTTGAAGTGCCGTTTGTCACCATATTCTTTGCCTGTTAAATTTTGTTTGACCTTCGATGGTCACCAGCATTGTATTTTAAAATTTTGTTTCAATTTATAGCCTAGCATTAATAAGTGTTAAAATAAATTGGTAAATTTACCCATTCTTTAGTATTATAATAGGGAATAATAATGATAAGGAGTAAGTCGGTTTATGAATTATCCACAATTAAATCTTGCACAAGAACAAGGATCCAAAGCTCGCATTAAGACGAATAGGGGCGAGGTTTTGATTCAGCTGTTTTCTGACCAGGCGCCTAAAACGGTTCAGAATTTTATTGGGTTAGCTAATGAGCATTATTATGATGGGACCATTTTTCACCGGGTTATTCCGGATTTTATGATCCAGGGTGGTGATCCCACTGGTAATGGAATGGGAGGTAAAAGCTTCTTTGGTGAACCTTTTGCCGACGAGTTTTCTCCCCAGTTATTTAATGTGCGCGGTGCCTTATCCATGGCTAATGCGGGCCCTAACACTAATGGTAGTCAATTCTTCATTGTTCAAAGTACTAACTTGCCTGAACAGCTCAACGAGCAAATGAGAAATGCCGGTTATCCAGAGGAGATAATCAATTTGTATCAAAAGGGCGGCACACCATGGCTCGATTTTCATCATACTGTTTTTGGGCAGGTCATTAGCGGTTTGGATATTGTTGACGAGATCGCTGCCGTTCAAACGGGCAGTCAAGACAAACCGATTACAGATATCACTATTGAAAGTGTAAATATCGAATAAGAAATTATTATGAATTTAATAGAAGGGAGTTTATATGGCAGACTATCGAATTGGTCAAGTGATACGCGGCCGCATTACAGGTATCCAGCCTTACGGTGCCTTTGTTTCATTAGATGAACATACTCAAGGGTTGATTCATATTTCTGAATGCCATCATGGGTTCGTTGATGATGTTTCCAAATATTTACACATCGGACAGGATGTTTCAGTAATGGTGATCGATATTGATCTTTATACTGGTAAAATTTCATTGTCTATTAGATGCTTGGAAAAGCCTTTTGACTTTTCGCAACCGCGTAAGCGCGCCCGCTTTCAGCATAAAACTTATTGGACAGACCGTAATGTTAATACAGGTTTTAAACCCCTTAGAGACCGTTTAGGCGGATGGGTTACAGATGCGTTGGCAGACATTGATTCTGGAAAGTAAAAAAAGGGTTGACGAACTACGTTTCAGGCTGGTATTATAGTTCTTGTCGTTTTTAACGATATAAAAAAATATGGATGATCAATTTTAAGATTGTTTTGACATTTAACCATCTTGATGGTATGATTTTGGAGTTGGTCTTTTATGATTTTGCAACGTTGGAAATCTTGGCCAATTATAAAAAGGTTCTTTACAAACAATGATGTTATTGATATAATGAATGTCGTTGTGATTGAGCTTTTAATAGTTTTATCATTGATAGTAGATCTTTGAAAACTGAACAAAGTTTCGACAAATCAAATGTGTGAGGTCGCTTACCGTGAAGGTAAGTGCAA
>CAKPZY010000023.1 GCA_934215475.1 uncultured Ligilactobacillus sp. | reverse complement strand
AGCGGATCCAAGGCCGAGAAAGCTTCGTCCATCAGTAAGATCTCAGCGTCGTTGGCCAGCGCCCGCGCTAAGCCGACGCGCTGCTGCATCCCGCCAGATAACTGGGATGGGAGCTGATCATCATAACCATTAAGACCTACTAAGTTCAGAGCATCTTGGGCCTTTTTAGTACGCTCTTCGGCTGGTACCTTTTTTAATTCCAGCCCATAAGCTGCATTTTGCAGGACTGTTCGGTGTGGGAACAACGCAAAATTCTGAAAGACCATGCCAAACTTATCCTGGCGCAACTTGCGTAAGCCTTCTTTATCCAGTCCCATGACACTTTGACCATCGACCAAAACATCACCATCAGTCGAATCGATCAAACGGTTGATCATCCTGATCAAGGTTGACTTGCCACTGCCAGAGAGTCCCATAACAACAAATAACTCGCCCTTGTTGATCGAAAAATTAGCGTTATTGACTCCAACTGTACAGCCTGTTTTCGCTAAGATCTCCTCTTTGGACTGACCTTCCTGTAATAGTTTCTTGGCACGTGGAATTTGTTTGCCAAAAATTTTAGTTAAGTGTTCAACTTTAACTTTTTCTGCCATTAAATGCCTCCAAATATGTCCTTGCTTTCTTAAAAACACATCATAAAAAACTTGCTAGTAATAGTTCAAGTTTTAATAATATGCATTTAAACCAGCGATCCCTATTAAGAAAGACTTTTTACTTTTTCCAATAAAAACTACCATCTCGAAAATTTGCCTGAACAACTACTTTAACAATACCAAAACAAAGCAATAAAATAGCCGCTCGCGGTATATTTACTTTGATCGGCTTGGTTCATAATTCCTAGATAAACGATTAGGCTGTTCAGTATTACAAGATTGTTACGGTTGAACTTATATAAACACACTAGCATAAATCTGTTTTTATTCCGAATAATTCTAGCTAAAATTTACCATCTTAAGTATTTCTTAATATTTAACTTTAATACATATTTAGATTATTTTAAACAAGTTATTTACCACATATCCCTAAGTTTCTCCTTTTTATAGCAAGTTTTTAGAGAGTGGGACCGTTAATTCATAAGCTATATCATATGGTAGATAATAAGTGTTTTTAATCGTTATTTGCTAGGTACAGCAAGGCCTTGCAAAAATATACATGAACTATCACTTTTATTGCGACAGTCATTTCTCTGCGCTATTCATAAGAAGCATTAATCATTCGGGGCTAATTTTGCTAACTCGTCGATCTTGTCATAAAATGCTGCAGGGTCAACACTCGTAACAAAGGTCACTTCCCGTCCATAATCTGTTTGAAACGTCCGCCCTTGTGAAGGCCCGTCTGTTATCACATCAGTTTTGATCCGTTTAGAATTAACCAATTCTGGGTAACGGCTGATCAAGGTGGTCAACACGTCCCATAAATAATAAACTGAATTAGCTTCAAAGGAGTGAACCAAAGAATAGCCTTGACCTATCAGATCCAAAGCGGGAAACTGCCTTTGCGCAGCCCACCGCAAACGTAATTGCGAAGTCAAAGGGACTTGGTCAGTACTGTCTAAGCCTACCATGACGATCTCAAGGTTTGACTTCCAGACAGCTTTAACCGCTTCAGGGTCCCAATAAGAATTCCACTCCATCGTATCATCTGCTCCAGGCGCAGCAACATTACCTTTACTGCCAATTGCTCCTCCCATCCAGTAGAGACGGCTTATTTTATTCACGATCGTGGGTTCGGTTTTGATGGCCCGGGCTAAATCCGTTAAAGGACCTGTCATGACTAATGTAACCTTTTCTTTTGAATGATGAAGTTTTTCAATCATATCCAAGTGCGCAGGTTTATCAGCCAGCGGCGTTTTGGGAGCACCATGCTCATTTAAAATCGGAAAATCATCAAACGAAAAAGCACTCAACCTCCATTCATTAGGAAATTGGTGACGGGCACGTGAGTTAGACTGCGCGACATCTCCAGGTGTACGACCTTGATGCCCAAACCTATCGATGATCTTACGGGAAGCAGAAGAAGCCGGCCCGACATAGCCGTCTGCATCCGTTACTCCTACCCCTAACAAATTGACTTCAGGCATTTGTAATAACAGCAACAATGAAACAAGATCATCAACATTTCCATCATGATTGAAGTAAAAATTGCGCATTTAAAGACCTCCAAGTTGTTTGAAAGACAAATTTAAGCAAAATATTGCATAGGCTTTATAACTCGCCTTGCGAGTTGATATACTGTGATTGGGTACGTCTTGCACTGGGTTCAAGCTAAAACGTTTGGCCTATTTTTGAATGCTACTTTATTTGGCCGTGATTTTTATTTCAAGAGTTTCAAACTTTCATTTCACTGTATTTTCACGAACCAAGTCGAGAAAATTCAAAAACTAAATATGCCACCATAGCGATCATCAGTAAAACATCGACAAAAAGATTGATTCTATCAAGCTTTGTTATTCGCTTCGTATCAGCCTGTCCGTTATTGTTGCAGCTATTTAAAAAAATTTTAGCATCATGGATCAACGACCAAACGTTTATGGTAAACACAAATGCAAAAATCAGTATCGTTGAAAAATTCATTTTTCCTCACTCATTATCTTAATAATACGTTTATATTTAATCTATCCTTATTTTACCATCTTATTTCTGCATTTATTTGCTTAGACAGATTTTTATTTTCCCAATTTTTAAGCAGTTAAACCCAATGGGCACCGTTAATTATTGATAAGTAAAGCAAAAAACTGAATCCCAAAAGGAGACGCAATTTCAATGTAACCTCTGATGTTACCAGCCAATTTGGCCAGCATTGGCCGGCAAAACCAAATTATTTTGCTGGAGGTCGCTAAAGGCGTGATCCATGATCGTAAAGGCCTTTTTTAGCTGCTGGTCTGTAATGACCAACGGCGGCTGGAAGCGCAGTACATTACCCTTTAAGCTGATGATCAAGACACCCAGTTCAAACATTCGATAAATGACCTTAGTAGTAGCATCCCGATCGGCTTTCCCGGTGCTTGGATCAATAATATCGATTCCCCCATCCAAGCCGTACATTCTGACTTGTCCAATAAAAGGGTACTTTTCTTTTTCATGCGCGAAAAAGTCCGCGGCCACTTCACCTAACCGAGCTGAACGTTCAACTAAATGTTCATCTTCAAAAACATCCAATGTAGCTAGAGACGCGGCGGTAGTGACCGGGTTGCCAGCTGTTGTGTAAACATTGGCAGGTGAACCGAGACTTTCCATGATTTTCGCTCGGCCGATCACGGCACTAAGAGGCAAACCGGATGCCAAAGATTTACCCACACTCATCAGGTCTGGTTCAATACCAGGAAAGTTTTGAATAGACCACCATTTCCCAGTGCGTCCCATGCCTTGATTGATTTCATCGATTGCGAACAATATCCCATGTTCATGGGCAAACTGATAGATCTTTTCCATGAACCTCTGGGGTGCCTTCGTGATACCCCCATCTCCTTGGATAGGTTCGATCAAGATCACTGCCGTTTCTTCAGCTGGCAAGTATGTTTCAAACGGCAATTTAAAAGCGTCAAACATGCGGTCTACAAAGTCATCTTCCGTTTCATCCGGGAGCTTGGCCCAAGCATCCGGATACGGAACTTTAACTACACCAGGAAGTAACGGTCCCATTTTGCGTGCCATGTTCAGACTGCACGAAGACAAGCTCATCGAGCCATAGGTTGAACCATGGTAAGCGCCAGTGAAGCTGACGAGATACTGTCTGCCGGTATAACCACGCGCAAATTTAATGATCGCATCATTAGCGTCAGAACCAGAATTCCCCCAGCTCAATTTGACCGGTCCTGAGATCGGAGCCAAGGCACAAAGGCGATCAGCCAATTTGGCAGCCGGAACATTGGCGAAATAAGCGGGGGTGTACTGGATAAGCTTGCTAGCCTGTTTGGCAATGGCGTGAGCGACATGAGGATGAGCGTGGCCAGTATTGGTTGATGAAGCACTGGCCAAGAGGTCGATATACTCCCTGCCGTCAGCATCTTTCAAAATCGCCCCTTTACCTGACTCAATAGCAATATCATAGTATTGAACCCGTTGCGGTGATAAAACCTGACTCTCTTGTTCTAGTATTTTCTTGTTCATCCCCATTGTTAAATGGCCTCCTTAATCTTTTGAATGAGTCTTGTTTAAGTAAGAATGACTCATACCGTAGAATAAATAAATCAAGATCCCGACAATAAACCAAACAAGTGAATAAGTTTTTGCCTCCTTATCCAAGCCTAGAAACACGGTCAATGATCCGATAAAGGCCAAAGCAGGCATCACCGGATACCAGGGCATTCTAAAACCAGGTTCAGGCAAGTCAGTGCCCTCCCGCGGACGCAGACGGTATACGCCCAATGAAACAAACATAAATGCAATCAAAGTTCCCGCCGAGATCAACTGAGACAGCGTTACGAATGGTAAAACAGCTCCGATGATAACAGCGATGGTAGTTAAGAAAAATAATGCATGGTTGGGTAAATTATTTTTATTCAAAACCCCCAGCCATTTCGGCAGCATTCCGTCACGGCCGAATGAATATAACAAACGCGACCCGGCTAGCATCATTCCGATCAAAGCAGTAAACATACCGACCACCGCGATCGTCTGAACGACCGTTGCTACAAGCGGATGATTTGCTGCACGTAAGGCCCAGCCAACAGGCTCCGCATTATTGGCGTAGTTGCTGTATTTAAACATTCCCACTAATACTAAAGCGACGGCAACAAACAAAATAACAGCAATCACTAACGATCCCAAAATCCCGCGCGGCATTGTTTTAGCAGGATTTTTAGCCTCTGCAGCATTGGAGGCTATCGAATCAAATCCGATATATGAAAGGAAGATCGACGAGACACCGGCATAGATTCCTTGCCAACCGCCAAATGCACTTCCATCAGCATTAAGTCGGTATTTCGGAATAAAAGGTACATAATTATTGGCCTTGATCGCCGTGAATCCAACAAATAAAAATACCAGAATTGCCAAAACTTTCAAAATGACTAAAATATTTTCCACCCGTGCTGCCTCAGAAGCACCGCGTGAAAGTAAGAAAGAAACGATCAGCATGGCTATGATAGCAACTAGGTCAAACCAACCGCCATTAGTGCCTAAGGTATTAGCCAGTTGATTTGGAAGCTGTATTCCAAGTGGGGATATTAAGCCGCGTAAATTAGCAGATAATCCTGAACCCACAAAAGCTACGGCTATAAAATACTCCGCCAAGAGTGCCCACCCCGCGATCCAACCAAAACCTTCACCAAAAACAACGTTGATCCATGAATACGCCGAACCGGCGAAAGGCATGGTAGAAGACATTTCAGCATAGGCAAATGCCACGAGGGCTGCAACAACGGCCGCAGCTAAAAACGACAGAGCTACTGCTGGGCCGGCATGTTGAGCAGCAACGACTCCGGGCAAAGTAAAAATAGAGGTTGAAACGATCGTGCCCACTCCTAATGCCAAGAAGTCTTTGACCTCCAGCACCTGCATCAGATGTTCATCCTTACTTTTATACACTTCAGGGTCTTCTTTGCGTGTCATTTTCTTCCAAGTATTTATCATGTTTTCTCCCTCACTTATGTATTTTAAATAACTGAAAATGCTGTCACTTTTAACACCAAACAGACATGGAATTATCGCAAACATTAGTGTTAACATTCAGATCGATCTATGAAACTATCATTTTCAACAGTGATACTGCCATTGTTGCTGCTAACCAAATGAGTTGACGAATAAAAGAACGCCCTATGGAGTTTGACCCCCATAGGGCGCTCTTGCGCTGTACCACCTATTTTTATTTCGTACTCACATGAAACCTCATATATTGTGTGTAGATCCAATATATTTTCCGGTTAATGGCGGATGCCATCAAAAGCTACTAAAATTCAATTCACTTTCGCTGTTCAGAGGCGAGTGGTCCAAATTCAGATGATTTCTCTCAGCTGTTAAAATCTCTCTGTTTGCGCGAATTAACCGATCCTCTTCAACACATTTTCATTCTTATTTAATTATAAGCTAATTTAACGCCCGTAAAATGAAATGTCAACCCTCGTTTTTGTCCAATTAAAGTTTAACTAGGTTATTAGGTGCTTATAAATCAGTGAATACCGTCAGATACAGTGTTGATCTGCAAAAATTAGGCATTAAATTTAGATTAAAGAATATTCATACGAAATTTTTTTACCGCAACTTAACATATTTCTATAACAATTTTTAGGTAACGAAAAAAGTCAATAATTTATTTTTAAGGATTTCTGATTTGCTATAGTTATCTTCATCACTTTAATTGATAAGGCCTTTCGAATGGACTACTCTCTTATCTGACAAAATTTGACTACTTTTGATTTACTTTTCCCTCTCATGGGTTTAATTTATGGATATTAGTTCATATCCTTGAATGAATAATTTAAAAGAAGTGACATGTATGTCTGACAAAAATGAACCTCCAAAAATCAAAAAAATTCTTCATCCCATCCACGGCTATTGTCCTCGCTGCGGTCACCCTATGCAGATCAGCTATGGCTGGAATTCATGTCCAAACTGCCACATGATATTTAAATCAAATTTCAAGTAGGAGTTTCCAACTCCCTCCTGTTGCCATCTATTTTACTTAAATGTAAGAAAAACAGCAGGTGTTTTTAAATTTAAAAACATCCGCTGTTTTATAATTTATAGTTAGAGAACATGACCGCTCTCATTAGTGGGTGGAAGCTCCGCTTGTAACGTCAGGCTTCTCTTTTTTTGCTCCTTTATTTGGAGCATCTTTTGAAGCACCACTCACTACATCAGCGCTGCCGCCTGCTTTTTCTAGGAAGTAGCTAAATGGCTTCAAGTCTTGCGCTTGATACTTCTCCACGAACTTATTCACTTTCTCTTCTGGGAAAATTGCCGGGTCCAAAAACATATGCTGTGTGGTCAGCGGCATTTCATGCGTGAACTTAACATCGATCAAAACCGGTGAACTTGTCTGTTTTGAAGCTTTCATAGCTTCCTTTAGATCATCCAAAGTCTTAACTGTATATGCTTGGCAACCCAAACCTTTAGCCGCCATAGCCCAGTCGGTACGTTGAATATCAACGCCAGATAATGGCTGATCACTGTCATCGCGTTGTTCAGCTTCGATGAAACCAAGCGTTTCATTACTAAAAATCACATTAACGATGTGCAATTTATATTTGACCTGGGTCAAAAGCTCCTCCATCAGCATTGCAAAAGCGCCGTCACCGTTTAAGCTAAACACGTCACGGTGGGGAAAAGAAATTTTAGCAGCAATCGAAGCCGGTAGGCCATACCCCATCGTAGCGTACTGTCCGGACGTGGTCCATTTCTGGTCGCCATGGATATTGAGCAGACGTTCAAAATTGATATTCACATTGCCGACATCAACCGCAAAGACAGCCTTGTCACTGGCAGTCTTGTTGATAATATCAAAAACTGGTTCTGGGCGCAAAGGTACTTCTTCATCATTCTTGAAACTGTTTTGCCAGGCCACCCAATTTTCTTTATTTGCCAAAGAAGCCTTATAAAAAGGCGTGGGTTCTAATTCTTCACCTGCATCAGCCAGTGCAGCTAAAGCCTTCTTCGCGTCAGCCAAAACAGGAACATCGACCACATGACGCTTACCGATCTTCTCATTATCTATATCGATTTGGATCGTTTTAGCAGATTTATTGAACAGATCCTTACTAAATGGGGAGTCGGTCCCGACCCAGACAATGCAGTCGGTGACAAAACCAACTTCAGCTCCTGGCTTAGGCGCTACCCGACCTGTAGATCCTAGATAAGCCGGGTCACTTTCGTCAATAATACCCTTACCCAAAACCGAAGAAACCATTGGCATTTTGTATTTCTTAGACAATGCTTCCAATTCAGTGCCTGCATGTTTAGCTCCGATACCAAAGTAGATCAACGGCGCCTTGGCTTTCTTGATCAAATCAACAGCCTGGTTGATCTGGTCGGTTTTTGGTTCTGGATACAAAGGAGTTTGATGATTCTTTGCGTTTGTAACGTAATTATCCTCGATCATCGCCCAGCCAAAATCTTTAGGAATTATGACTACTGAAACTCCCTTATATTTGTAGGCTTGGCGAATAGCTTCATCAATCATTCCTGGCAGGCTTTGAGCAGACATGGCCGTCCGATCCCAAATCGCAACGTCGTCAAAAATCGGCTGTTCATTTATAGCTTGGAAATAATCGATGTTCATGTTCTTCGAAGGAACTTGAGCGACGATTGCTAGCAAAGGCGTATGATCATGTTTAGCATCATACAAACCATTCAGCAAGTGAACAGCTCCAGGGCCGGCTGAGCCAAAACACACGCCGATCTTGCCAGTTAACTTAGCTTCTGCAGATGCCGCTAAGGCACCCGCCTCTTCATGCCGTACTTGAATAAATTTTATCTTGTTACTTTGGTCATATAAAGCATCCATGGTAGAGTCAAATGAACCGCCCGGATAACCGTATATATGGTCGACTCCCCAGTCTTCGATCACTTTTAAAACTGCATCTGAACCTCTGATCTGCTTAACCATAAAAATCCCTCTCCTCATTTTAAATCCACGTTTAATAAAATGTTCCCTATAAATCGAATGTCTTACGGTAACCCCAACTTCACAATATCGCGATATTTTTTATTTTACAAAATTAACGCTTACATCAACCGCTTCTACAAGAAATGGTTGCTAAAAATCCAACAACAGTGGCTTTATTATTCTTATAATGTTCTATTCCTATGCTTTGCAGCAAACAAGTCTAGAAAAACAGTGCAAGTATTATAACATCGTTGTTTGATCCATAACTGTATCCCCAAAAGTCCTAAACTTAATACAACCCCAAGCTCACAAATACCCGAATATTTGTGGGCTGTTTTTATGACCAAAAAAGGGCAAAAAAATAACCACTTAGCTTCAGTGGACTAGCGACTACATTATACCGTCTATTTAACCACGTTTTAAGGCCTTTGCCTAACTGATGCTTCATGCCTGCTGCCATTCAGTATCTTTTCTTTAATTGATACTGATTTTGGGTGTAAGCTAGATGCTATTATATGATATTTATAATGTAAGGAGAGATAGTATGGCAATTAAAGAGAAAGTGGTTCTTATTACTGGAGCATCTTCTGGCATTGGTGCTGCCACGGCTAAAAAACTTGCCGATAATGGCGCAAAGGTATTTCTTGGTGCAAGACGTGAAGATTTATTAAAACAAACAGTTGACGAGATAACTAAAAAGGGCCAAGAAGCAGATTATAAAGTAGTTGATGTTACAGATAAAAATTCAGTTAAGGATTTTGTTGAATCTGCTTACAAAAAATATAGTCAAATAGATGTTATGTATAATAACGCTGGCGTTATGCCTAACTCTTCGCTACGTGAGTTAAAAGTGTCAGAATGGGAACAAGCATTTCAAATTAACGTCATGGGCGTATTATATGGAATTGCTGCTGCTCTACCCATTATGAAGAAACAAGGATCTGGTCATTTTATAGCTACTGATTCAAATGCAGGACACGTGATCAATGCTGGTGCAGCGGTTTACTCTGGGACAAAATTTGCATTGCGTGCAATTATGGACGGTTTGCGTCAAGAAGAGGGACCCAATATGATTAGATCAACAATAGTTTCACCCGGAAATGTGAATACTAATTTGTGGCAATCAATTAGTGATCCTGAATTGCAAAAAAGTGTTCACCAACGTGAGGAAGAAATTGGATTAAGCCCTGAAGATATTGCAAATGCGGTGCTATATGCAGTTGATCAACCGCAAAATGTTGGTATTGATGAGGTATTGGTACGTCCAACCGTCCAAGAAAATTAAGGATTCCAGATAATCTATGAGTCGACTGACGCTCAAGGGCCGGCTTATAATTATATTCAGTCATTTAATACCAAATAAAGCCAAAAAATTAACCGTCCAAATAAAGTGACCCATAATTGTTAGACATAGGTCTAACAATTATGGGTCACTTTATTATTTATCACTATCTTTTACAAAGACAAACGTTGCGCTTTTAAAACGTTGTTCAAAGTAAATTTCTAGGTATTTAAGTATTTGATCACTAAATTACCTGTAAATTCCCATTTTATTCCTTGATCTGCACTCCCAACATTGTGACATTTGAAAAAGAAGCGGCTCCATTGAGTATGAAAAATGACAATATTCATACCTCTTATCAGCTTGGACCTCATCTAAACGTAAAATTTGCTTTTTGGCCATCCTGTCTGCCTTCTTTGCCTGTCACTGACTGTTATTCTTCTTTTTTACCATGTTTGATTTGAAATTCAGCAATATTTTGGTACTCGCTTTGCAATAGACGTGCAAGTCTAATATAAATCGGCACTAACTCCCGGTAAACACCAAAATTGGCCGGTTCAGGGGCATAAGTCTTGGTTTTTCCAATGAATCTCTTAACTTCACTGAAATCTTCGATCATGCCTAGTGCCTTCATGCCAATAACCGCCGCTCCCAAGCAAGATGATTCGAAATCTTGCGGGATCGTCACTGGTCGTTCGAAGACGTCGGCGAGCATCTGCCGCCATAACTGTGACCGGGCAAAACCACCGGTTGCTAAAATGGATTTTGGCTGTCCGACGACCTCTTCCAGTGCTAGCAAAACAGTATACAAATTATAAACGATGCCCTCTAACACAGCGCGGACCATATGAGCCCTGGTATGGATCTGCGTCAGACCGAAGAAAGAACCGCGTGCATTGGCATCCCAAATCGGTGCTCGTTCACCACCAAGGTAGGGATGGAATAATAACCCACCTGCTCCTGCCGGTACTGTGGCTGCTATTTCAGTTAACAGGTCATAAGTATTTTTGTGCAGCAATTCGGCCGTACTCTTTTCTGCATCGAACAAGTTGTCCCGCGCCCAGCGAAAGACGACACCACCGTTGTTGACAGGACCGCCAACAACAAAATGTCCCCTATCTAACGCATAGCAAAATATTCTGCCCTTCGGATCAGTCACCGGATGATCAGTCACGACTCGGACAGCACCAGAAGTACCGATAGTAACTGCTACGACACCTTCATCTATTGCACCAACACCTAGATTGGACAAAGCACCGTCGAATGCCCCCTGGATAAATGTAGTATCACCAGGACAGCCAGTTTGCTTAACGTATTCTTCTTTTAAACCGGAAAACCTTTCGTATGCGTCAACGACCGGCGGCAGCTGTTTTGTGGTGACCCCTGCAAGATCCAGAGCTTCCTGATCCCATTTTTGATCAAAAATATTGAATAATCCGGTACAGCTGGCGACAGAGATATCCATCTGCCAGATCCCAAATAAACGATAAAAAATATATTCTTTGATCCCGCAATAATAAGCGGCACGCTGATAAATATCAGGTCGTTCATTTTTCAACCACATTATTTTGCAAAGTAAGGACATCGGATGTATCGGGGTTCCAGTTTTTTCGTAGATAGCTTGTCCACGCTTAGACTGCTTGATCTGTTTGGCATATTTGGTGGAACGTGTATCTCCCCATGTTTGCAGGCGGGTCAAAGGCTGATGCTCCTTATCTAAGGCAATCAAGCTCTGATTGGCACTAGAAAAAGAAACCCCCTGCAAATTATCTTTCTTAAAGTCGATCTTTTGAACCACTTTTTTTAATGCCGTAAGGACGGCAGAGAGGATCTCATCTTGATCCTCTTCTGCCATTCCCGTTACATCCCGGTATAGAGGATATTCTTCACTAGTATGTTCAAGTACCTCACCAGCTTCATTATATAAGACAGCCTTGGTACTGGTCGTTCCAATATCCATTCCGATAATAAGATCCATCATATAGCATCCTTTCAACTAATAACAGGAGAAAAAAACAGTATCAAGCAAGCCCAAAGGACACATAAAGCCATTAAGAAACTTGCCATCAGGTCAATTTACCATTAACTGTCATTTTCTTCAAATTCAAAATTCATGCCTTAACTTAAATAAATAAAGATAAGCCGTACACGCTTAATAATCCCATCAATGAAATTACGGAAGTTAGCGTTGTCCACGACAAAAATGTCTCTTTCAAGGTTAGCCCAAAATATTCTTTGATCATCCAGAAACCGGCATCATTAACGTGGTCTGCAAAGATACTTCCAGCACCGACGGCTAAGACCATCAGAACCGGATCAACACCAGTTTCGGTGATCAATGGGACCACTAAACCAGCAGCAGTTAAAGCCGCGACTGTTGAGGATCCCAGACTGACACGTAAAACAGCGGTGATCAGCCATGCAGCCAGGATCGGGGACATATGTGTGTTGACAAAGAGAGCCGAAATGTAATTTGAGATCCCGCCTTCTACTAAGACTTGTTTAAATGCTCCACCACCGCCAATTATGAATAGCATCACGGCAATTTGTGTAATGGCTGATTCCAGCGTCGAGCCGATCTGTTTCATACTGATTTTTTGCCAAATACCCATCGTAAAAATCGCCAGGATCAAAGAAATCAACATGGCAACATCCGCGTTACCGATAAATTGAATGATCTTATTTAAAATATTATTAGGCAGCAAATACTTCAAAATCGTAGAGATCCCGATCAAAATAACAGGCATCATTGCAGTAATAGCACTACTGAAAAAAGAAGGTGTTTCTTCTAACTTAAATTCCTTGACCTTACCTAAGCCCGGAATACTTTTTTGAATACGATATACTTGCGGGTAAAATTTGTGCAAAAAGTGATTAAAAATCGGACCGGAGACAATGACCGTCGGTATCGCAATGATCAGACCATACAAGATCACTGCACCTAAATCAGCATGCATGATCCCCGCAATTGCCGTCGGAGCGGGATGAGGAGGAATAAAGCCATGCATCACGTTTAACGTCGCAGCCATTGGGATCGCCAAAACAAGTAATGGGATTCCCAGTTCATCAGCGATAACAAAAATTATCGGCAGCAAAACGACTAAGCCGACCTCGAAAAATAGGGCTAAGCCAACAATAAATGAAGCCAGCACAACTGCAATTTGAATTCTTTTACGACCAAACTTGTCGATCAATGTATGCGCGATCCGATACCCACCACCGGAATCAGACACCAATTTCCCGATCATAGAACCAAGTCCAAAAACAATCGCGAGGTCTCCTAATTGATCACCCATACCACTTGTGATAATGTCAGGCAGCTTTTCCAATGGAATATTCAAAGCTAATCCAGTCAAAAAAGCCGTAATGATCAGTGAAATAAAGGTATTTAATTTAACCTTGACAATTAAAAATATTAACACGATGACGGCTATTGCAACGATCAATAGTTTCATGACAAAAAATTCCTCCCTTTTCTCTACCAAGTTTTTCGCTGCCGTGTCAGTGCCCAGCTTCCCCGACGTGAAATATTGTTGGCACCCTAACTGTCCTCACAGTATAACTACTAATAGTCTGCTTTGTTAATGTATCTCAAAACAACAGAGCCTATATAATAAAAGTCTTGCTGTCCGTATTGTATAACATTGGCAACCATCTAGCATTATCGTAAGCCTCAAGTTTATTACAAAAAGTCGCCTTATTTAGCAAACACAAAAAGCCTTCCTGACTAAAATATAGCAGAAAGGCAATGTTTCAAATGTTAAAAATGTCCAGGGATAATGTTAATCAATGAACTTCGCAGCAAATTCGCTGAAAGACTTGCCTGCACCGGCCAGGAATTCTTTTGTTCCTTCATTCGTAATGTTGCCTTGATCGTCAGCTAGATCCGCAGTGTTGCCGATGTATAATTCCGGCTGCTGCATTGTCGGCATATCCAAGAAAACTAATGACTGACGCAATGAATGGTGTGCCAATACTCCTGCAATTCCTGAAATCGATTGAGAAGCAACCAATGCCGGCTTGCCGCCCCAAACGCTTTGACCCCACGGACGTGAAGCAACATCCAAAGCATTTTTTAAAGCTGCTGGAACATTACGGTTGTGTTCCGGAGTTACAAAGATAAACGCATCTTGATCTTTCACTGCATTGCGGAATTCTTCGTAAACAGCAGGTGAATCTTCATCAAGGTCCTGGTTGTATAAAGGAAGGTCAGCAATGTTTAAAAAATTAACTTCTGAGCCCTCTGGTAAACCAGCAACAATTGCCTTTGCAACCCCTTCTGAATAAGAATTTTTGCGAATTGAACCAACGATCACTCCATATTTTGCCATAACTATCTTATCTCCTTTTCCTTACAAAAAGTAACTAAATTGTCAATAACTATATATTATCACTTTACTTACTAAAAGCAAGTAAATTTTAAGACGGGCCAAAAATTATTGAAGACCATTTTTACTCACAAACACTTTCACCGCTAATATACCACGTTTTGCAACACAGCAACCAAAATAACCACTTGCTTCTCACTAAAAAAAGGCTCCACAAATGGCAGCCCTTTAAAATAACTATATCTTTTAATTTAATGATGCATCAAAGAAGGAGATCACCCATCAACTTCACCTAACAGTTTAACTTCGATCTCTTTTTTGATTTTTTGTGCTTGGAGCGGATCACTCTCTTGGTATAAAGCAATGGCCTTCTTGAAGGTATTCATGTCTTGCTCGTCAAATGAAAAATTCAGATCAAATTCCTGCCAGCTATTGGCGATCCCCTCATTGAAACGTTGGATCACAGAATTATCATTGTTGACGTAAAGATCATAATCTGGAAACTCTGCCAGTAAGCGATACCCGTCTAAGTCATCTTCGTAATTGGGTTTCATTATGGTCAATCCTTCCCTACCCGAAAATTTTGTAAGGTATTTTAATCTGTTAACAATCAGTGTAACAGATTATGCGAAAATTTGCCCGATTA
This sequence comes from uncultured Ligilactobacillus sp., assembly GCA_934215475.1. Lineage (GTDB taxonomy): Bacteria > Bacillota > Bacilli > Lactobacillales > Lactobacillaceae > Ligilactobacillus. Next base: position 15,514 of record CAKPZY010000023.1, on the reverse strand, counting down.
TTTCGAATGTTTTTGCACGTAGCAATTTATTCCTCTTACTTTGCTATTCGTCCAGCTTCGCGCTATACTCTGACGTTAATTGCAAATAATCGATCTCAGATAAAGCTCGACTAATGTGCTGTGCCCGAATCACAGAACTTACCGGAGGAGAAAGAGGCTTGCTAGTCAGCTGTTTGATCTTAAGCCAAAGATAAGCGTAAAAAATATCATTTACCGCCGCCGTAAATTGGTGAGCTCTTTCATCAGTCCCGCTGGTATCAGGAACGTGATATTTCTCCATAACGAACCTATAAATCAGCGGGTAAACCCGATAATTAAATACCAGAGTTTCAGGTTGCTCTTTTTGGTCGAACCTCAAGTCATTCAAGTGCAATAACTGCTGATAAATTCCATTTAGTTCTAAGTTAAAAATGTGCTTATCAACTGCACTGAGTTCCTGTAATGGCCGCAATTGCCGTTTAGTAACAGGTTGTTTGGCGGTGCCATTATTCTGTAAATTATTCTTATTAGGTTGATTAAGCAGCAGCAGGATCTGTGGTGGAGCAAATTGCTCACTTATTTTTTTCAGTTGCAGTTCATTTTGAGCAGATAGAGACAAAACAAAGTGGTCCGCATACGTAAGACCATGTTGACGTATAAATGCAAAAATCGCTGAATCGTCAAAATCTGAGATCCGCTTCTGAGCAGTAACCAATGGAGTTATAAAATCTATTTGCCGGATCGTTTTTGTCCACGACAGCTCCTGGCGTCCAAATATATTTAATGGCATGAACCCACCTCACCTTTAAAGTGTGTAATCCTTGAGAGCTAAGATCCTCATTTCCGTGGGGTTTTGCTTGGCCAACCGCTCAATTAAAGGCATTTGATTATTATAGTGTCTTTGCTCACCTTTACTATACAAATTAATGAAAATAATTTTCTTTTGTTTGATTTTTTGCTGATAGCTGACCAAGTCAGAACTGTCAAAACAAAAGTCGCTGATAATAATATGCAAAGTCTGCGGTGTATCAACAATATCTCCAAAAACGGGCTGCAGGTCTGTCCCGCTGCTGGGAAAGTGCTCTAGCTGCCTTTTAAGTCTGCTGAAATCACGGTTAAAAACCTTCTTGCCCGCCCCAAAGTGAATTGGCTCGCCCAAATCGCTCGCAAACAAGCGGACTGTTAACGTCCGGTCTTCAGCCACGGTCTGTTTGATCACCGACAACACCTGGGATAATTGGAGCGACGAGATCGAACCTGATACATCCAAGTAGCAGCAAACATCAGTACTATAATTTTTCTTGTGACTAATATGAGCCATATCTAATCTTTCTGGAAAAGCATAATGCCGCCGGTACCATTCAACTTTGTTTGCCGAGGCTAAATCTTTCCGAACCTGTCGCAATTTCAGCCGTAGCGGGGGCAATGGACGAGCTTTGGTAAAACGGAATTTCAACTGTTTTAATTGTCCGCCATACTTAGAATAATCGATCTGTGGAAATTCGACCTGTGCCTCTCTTAAAGCCTCATTGACCATGGATAACAATTTTCTGATCATTTGATCGGCCTGATTTTGTTTGGTGCTTTCTCCTGCTTTACCTAAATCGTCAAAGTACCGCTGATTAAGCTCAAAAATGTCTCCACCATTTAGACCGACCTTTCCCCCTCCGCCTGGAGTTGGGTTTTGTTCTCCAGAGTTATTTTGTTGCCGTTGCTGGCCGCTGTTTTCATTGACAGCCCTTTTACCATTTTCTGTCTTTTTATCAAGTTTTTGAACACGTGGGGGGAGGTCAGGCTTATACCATGCGGTGTACATCTTTTGCAGCATGGCAAACAGCCACGATTTTTGCTGCAAAAGCAGCCTTGAATTAGAACTCAGAAAAGTGTCACTTCTTTGATAGCCCGCGTCTTTTAGTTGACTCTTTTCTTTCGCAAATTCTGGCTGAGAAAGAGCCGCATTCAATGAATCCAGGTCCACTCGTGTTGCTATATTTCTGGCGCACACCTGAGTGCAGCACAAGGCCTCAGAACCGCCAAACGCAGTCCCTGGACCCAGATCATGCAACAATGAAGTGTTTATATTAAAATCTGCTAAAATATCATCTAACTCACCGCTGCCTGCTACTGGAAAGCCCAAAACTGTGGCAGCAGGATGATCAGCAAAAAAGGCTGCTGCCTGCTGATTTTTATTTGGCGAACCGGGAAAGTATCCTGGTTGGGACAAAAGGTCGCCCCGCAGGACATGTCGTGCTTCCTGTAGCAACAATGTCAACAGTGCGTGTTCAATATTTCTTTTGGCAGCTGAAGTATCATTGGAAAAATAAGCCAGACATAATGCTAAAAGTCTGCTTGGAGAATAAAAAAGATAATTGTCACCAACTGAACGTTCAGAAGAATAAAAAACTTGTTTTTCAAATAATTGCTCTGGTCCAAGCAGCGATACAGCGCAACCTCGGGCAAATTGGGGCGTTTCGGCGTAAACCGGTGTCAGTGCTGCCAGAATATTCAGTTCTGGTGTGATTTTACCTGTCTCGACCATTGGGTCATTTTGAACCAAAAGCGGAAGAGCACTGAAATAAGACTCCCAGACCCGCGGTTCGAATGGGTCGGCCAAAACATCGTCGAGAGTAGCGATCGCTCCAGAATGTTTGATTTGTTCTGTACTTGCCACGCCTTTTAATGAGCGTCGAACCCTTTGTAAATATCTCCCAGCGGTAGAAGCCTGCTGTAATCTAGCCCGCTGCTCACTAGTACGCTGACAGAAATCAGCAAATTTTTCTTGGAATCCATTTTCTTTAAAATAATGTTGGCCGTCGATTTTTAAGATCCGTGGATCCAGCAAATTTAACGAATACTTGTTTCTCAAGATCTTTAGTTCATTTTGAGTAAAAATGGCATGAGCACTAGTTACGGCTGCCCGCTGATACGAAGCATTTTTTACATACTGGGGAAAGATACTGTCAAAATAAATAGTTGCTTCTTCCTTTGACCTGAGCTGCATGGCGCTCACCCCTTTTCTTTTGAGAAATTGAATTTAGCCGGCTCCTTTAAATATTGTTGACTGACATTTCCATTATCAGCCGCATGAATGCAGGATCCTGGCGCAGATAGACGTTAGTATGCGGATACCTCTGACCCAATACTCCCGTTTCGACTTGCGTGTGAATGAATCTCGCCACTGCGGTTTGATCTTTGGTCTGAAGATAGTCCAGAAAAACCTGGGCATATCCCCGACTGTCCTCACTAGTGAGATCTTGTTCTACCGGGCGCAAGGCAGAGCTGAAAAAGGCCATCTTCCTCCCAGTCGAAAGTTCAGCAAATTTTTTATTATCAGGGTGTTGTAACAAAGCGAAGATGTCCAGTGGATGTCCCGTGGTTAGATAAGTTAAAAAGCGGTTTCCGCAATCATTGCCGATCATCGAAAAAACGGCCGCCCGCAATAAGACCGGATCATTTTTAATGGCCGGATCCGCTAAAAAGCTAGATAATCGTGTCCATGACCGCGGAGTTGCCCCTGTACCGTCAGTACTTTTTGAAGGCTGATACAGCAGTTCTTTTTGCTCGTTATAGGACTTGCTGCCGATAAAATCAACGACTTCCGGCGCAACCTCATTCGTATACGCCCAATCAAGCCATTCTTGTGGTTCTAACTGGATAAACAGCGGATTGATTCGGTCCCTGGTAGCTGTATCCAATTCATTCACATCGTTTTCTACCATTTCTTCATCCGAAAAAATATTTTCAGCGGTATTACCCGCACCTACTATGAAGACATTTTCAGGTAAAGTGTTCCCAGGCAAACGATTCTCCAACAATAACTGCATGATCGTTTGCTTCATAAACTCGTCGCCCCGGTTAAACTCGTCTAAGAAAAGGAAATGTGGCGTTTTCGGGTCACTGAGTGCATGGTCTCTGAGTTGCCTAATTCCAGCATTTAAAGCGTGCAAGACTTGGGCTGTTTGCGCCTTTTCATCAACATGTGAGATAGGCATGGAAAGTGAACCGCCAAATTCAGCGTTGATATCGATAACACACAAATGTTTTGCATCTTGAACCATTTCACGGATCCCTTGTGTTTTACCGATTCCGGGCAACGAATACAGCACAAAAGTATGTTTATCCGTGGGCCTATGATTTAAGATCTGCTGCATCTGAAAAGCAGTATCAGCTTCGATCAGGCGCAAGGCCGTGTTTAACGAAATAAAATTCTGTTGCTCTCTTTTCTCAGGCATAATTATACCTACTTCCATTTTAGTTTCAGTGAATTATTATTTAACCAAGTTCCCATTTTCAAACCATGGTAGAGTCTCATATGGCAGAACTTAAATAAGTCGCTCCCTTGCCTACTAAGCAAGTATCATCCCCCGTTTTCAAGCGGTTCATTTAATTTCTCCAATTGTTCACGCACATCCGACCTAAAATTAGAATCCGTCAAAACAAGCAAGGTATCGCCCGCATTGATCAAGGTGTCTCCATTTGGAATGGTAGTTTTTTCTCCTCTTCTGATCCCAACTAACAGCGTGTTTTTTGGCCATTTAATGTCGCGAACCTGTTGACCCACGAATCTACTGTCATCAAAAACAGGCAATTCAAGCTGGTCATTTTTGCCGCTGAGGATATGAAGTTTGCGACTGACTGTCATTCTATCTAAAAGAGATTCGTAAATTGGGGCACCGCCCATTAAATCAACAACAATATAGGCTACAAGTGAAGTCAAGGCCAATGGTACCAAGTGCTCTAGGGACCCGACCATTTCCGTAACCAATAAGATCGCAGTAAAAGGAGCCTTCCCGATACCTGCGAAATAACCAGCCATGGCAAAAACAAGGAAATCTACCAGATATTTGGACGGCAGAAAGCCGAATTGATGCACAGCAGCACCGTAAAACATTCCAATAACCGCACCTAATGTCAAAATAGGCAAGAAAATGCCGCCTGGTAGGCCAGACCCGTATGAAACCATCGAAAAAACAAAACGCAAGACGAAAAGGAGTAATAAAGCTGACAACTGCGGCGCAATATGCGGCATTTCGATAATAATAGAATTACCGCCACCAAGGATCGCCGGGTAAAAATACCCCAGTGGAATCACTAACATCAACGGGATCAGGCCGTGTAAGGAACGAGGGATCCTGCCAAATATCTGTTGGTACCAGACTGAACTTTTTAATAAAATTCGTTGATAGAAATACCCGAGGATTCCTAAAATGATGCCCAGAAATAGCAAATTCCAGTAATACCTCAGCGGTAGTCCCGGAACAGTGCCGACATGCAATACCGTGGTCAGTCCAAAAACATTCATAGAGACCACGTCTGAAGCAATTGATGCTGAAAGAGCACCCATCCATACCAGAGGCGAAAAATTATGGTAAACCTCCTCCAAGATAAATAACGTTCCCGCGATCGGCGCATTAAAAGCAGCTGACAAGCCTGCAGCTGCACCACTAGCAATCAAAACGCGCTGCCCACGTTCAGACTTTTCTGTAAAACCTGCTAAGCCTTGACCAAGCGCGCCACCTAGCTGGATCGAGGGACCTTCGCGCCCCAAAAATAATCCAGCACCGATCGCCAGAACACCGCCCGCAAACTTCCGCCACAAAATGGCCCACCATTTGAATTCAAATTGACCAGCTAACTGACCTTCTATCTCAGGGATACCTGAGCCGGAAATATGCGGCTGCTGTGACACCATTTTTGCTGTCACTAGTCCAATGACTAGCAAAACAAGCACGATCATACCTAAATACAGAGGTTGCTGAACGGCTAAATGATAGGCCAGGCGCCAATAGCCTAAAGATTTTTCGATCAACCACCGAAAAGCACCAACCACAGCACCTGTCATAATTCCGATCAAGACGCCCTTTAATATGTAAGATAGGTGTGCTGAATTGATATTTATTTTTTTCCTTTCTCGTCTCATGGAAACCTCCGTACAGCCTGTCATCATTTTCAAAATTCATCAGCATGAATTTACAAATTTCAGGAAATTTTTTAAAAATCATTTATTATTATTTATTATAAGCCGTCCTATATCAGATAACAAAAAGACCTGTCTGATGATTTAAATTTTGCAAAATGTTTTTCGAGTTTTCATGTGTTATAATGAAAACCGTTGAAAATTAGCAGCAAAAATCCGTCCAGTGTTTGCATTAAAGTATGCTGACTCACAAAATGCAGACTGGCTTTATTTTCTGCAAGACATTAAACGCTCAGTGGAGGATCAATAATGACTGAGAAGAGCGATCTCACAAAACGAACGATTCACCTTTCAAATAAAAATCATATGGAAATACCATGGGCCAAAGTAATTGGCGACCACAGCACCACTCCGGCGATCAAAGCATCTCTAAGTGAAAAAGCAACTATTATCGGACGTGTAGGGATCATTATGTTATCCTGCGGCACCGGAGCCTGGCGAGTCCGCGATTCCATGAACACTATCGCGCGGCTTCTTAAGGTTACCTGTTCTGCCGATATCGGTTTGGTGACAGTGGAATACACCTGTTTTGATGAACATAACAGTGTGACTAATTCTTTGTCTTTAGCTTCCAGCGGCGTTAATACCGACAAACTTGCCGAAATGGAAAACTTTGTGACTGTTTTTGAAGTCGAAGGTGCTTTCATCAGCATTAAAGAAGTCCACCATATGCTGGATAAAATCAGCAAAAAAAAGACCAATTACACACCTTTATTATTAGGCTTAGCTGCCGCTGTTGCTTGCAGCGCCTTCGTTTTTCTACTAGGCGGGGGTCCAATCGAAATGTTATGCAGTTTCTTTGGTGCCGGTCTGGGCAATTGGACCCGCGCTACTTTAAACCGGAGGCATATGACGCTCTTTGCCGGTCTGAGTGCAGGTGTAGGTATCGCATGCTTGACTTACCTGCTTATCTCTCGCGGACTGGAACTGTCTTTTAACATCAATGTTGGTCATGAGGCAGGTTACATTGGCTCAATGTTGTTTGCCATTCCAGGATTTCCTTTCATAACTAGTGGTCTAGATATTGCTAAATCAGATATGCGTTCCGGGATTGAACGAGTCGTCAATGCAGTGACCATCATCGTGGTAGCCACTCTGGTCGGTTGGATCGTAGCATTAGCCAGTGATTTACGGCCTGATACGTTTATCCCTCTTGGATTAAGCCCGTTAGCCTTAATGCTGCTGCGTTTGCCAGCCAGTTTCTGCGGAGTCTTCGGTTTCTCAGTGATGTTTAATAGTCCGAAAAAGATGGCAGCAACGGCCGGCATGATAGGTGCAATCGCTAATACATTGCGCCTGGAGTTAGTTGATCTGACTTCCATGCCGCCCGCAGCCGCAGCTTTCATTGGAGCTTTAACAGCTGGGCTGTTGGCTTCACTGGTTCACAAGCGTTTAGGTTATCCGCGGATCTCGCTGACAGTTCCGTCCATCGTTATCATGGTACCTGGATTATACATGTACCGGGCAATGTATTATATTGGCGTCGGTACTATTGCTGGTGGTGCACAGTGGTTCATTAATGCGACATTGATCGTCTTGTTCTTGCCGCTCGGTTTGATAGTGGCTCGAATCTTGATGGACCCTGATTGGAGACATACAGGTTAAGAATTAATATAAGAGCACTGAACTTTCACTTCGTAATGAAAAATTCAGCGCTTTTTAATTGCTTCTGCTATATAGCCAAAATGGTGTAATAAATCAAAGTTCTTCTTAATTAACTGATCGCAAATAAAATTGCAAATGAACGTAGAAAAAATCCGCAATAATTGAGTTTGCTTTAGAAAGCTATTTTAAAAGGCAGAAAAAATAAAAAGCTAACATTTAGGTTTACAAATTTTTTGTTAAACACCTTAAAATGATCCTTAATTTACTGGCCAATAACTCCTCTCATCATTTTCCATCTATAAAAATATGCCGTTTTCTTGCATAATTTAATTGTAGTCGTTATACAAAAAAATTAATGTGAACTTGAATCAAATTTTTAGGAACAACTATGTATTCTAACTGTTGTTTCTTTTTCACCATATTCTTAGTCAACAATTTAAAGCCAAAAATCAAGCTCACCAAAAAACAGGTCTACACTTTTTAGTTTCGATGACTATAATCATCAGCACTATAAAAAAGATCCTACCATGTGATAGGATCCTAATTTTATACCAACACTATTAGTGTTGACTCAAATTTAAATCAACGGATAACCACCGCTCAACCACAATCCTAATCCCGCAACGATCAAAATCATGAGGATGACCAGCCAAATAGTCCCGTGCGAAATCTCGCCGCGTGTTTTCTTGGCAAAAGACATTTCTATCAGGCCAATTACCAGAATAGCGATCACGATCTTAATGACAGTCAAAATTGGCTTTTCATCCCAGGCGTATTTTGTCATAAAAATCCCACTGACTATCAAAACCACGTAACAGATTCGGGCAACCATCGCCCAAATTGGCGTCCTTTTAGCTGCTCCAAATAACCCAATAAACACCGAAATCAGTAAAATAAGCCCAAATAACAAATGAACCCAAGACATTACTTTCATCTCCTGTAATTTACATCCTGAACACAGCTATTATACAATTTTTGGTAATACACTCGCAGGCCCGCTTCATCATTCTAGCGTCAAGGTTCCATTATAGAGGTCATAGTACATGCCATGCTTTTTGATCAGCTGCTCATGGTTACCGGCTTCGACGATTTTGCCATCATTTATCACCAAGATCAGGTCCGAGTTAAAAATCGTCGACAGGCGGTGCGCGATGGCAAATGAGGTCCGCCCTTTCATCAGGTTTTCTAAACCTGTCTGGATCTGACGCTCTGTTTGTGTGTCGATATTAGAAGTGGCCTCATCCAAGATCAAAACAGGCGGATCTGAAACCGCTGCGCGGGCAATCGCCAATAGCTGCTGCTGTCCCTGAGAAAGATCAGAGCTGCTGCCGTTGATCTGGGTCTGAAAACCATTTTTTAACCGTTTGATAAAAGGTGTTGCTTGTGCCAGTTCTGCAGCTTGGTGTACTTCGTCGTCGGTAGCTTCCAACCGGCCATACCGAATATTATCGGCAATCGTTGCCGTAAATAAGTGGGTATCTTGTAAGATCAATCCGAGCGACGTACGCAGGTCATTCTTTTTAATTTTATTAATATCGATCCCATCGTAAGTGATTTTGCCATGCTGAATATCGTAAAATCTGTTGAGCACATTTATAATAGTTGTCTTACCCGCTCCAGTTGGCCCTACCAATGCAACTTTTTGCCCCGAATCAGCACTAAAAGTAATATCATGTAGAACTTCTTCTTTACCATATGCAAAATCCACGTGTTCAAAATGGACATTGCCTTCCAACAAGGTCAATTTGTCCGAGCCATTGTTTCGCGGCTGATTCCACGCCCATTTGCCTGTATATTTAGAAGATTTTGTCAAATGGCCATCTGAACCTTCATTGACGTTGACCAGAGTGACTGTCCCGTTGTCGCTTTCTTTGGGCTGGTCTAACAGAGTAAAGATCCTTCTAGTCCCGGCCATCCCTTGAATAATAAAGTTCAGCTGTTGTGACACAGCAGCGATCGGCTGACTAAAAGAACGACTCAGCTGTAAGAATGCTGCAATAGTCCCTAAGGTCAAAGCGCTAGACCCATTTAAAGCTAGAGTCCCGCCAATAATCGCAACTAGAACATATAAGAAATTTCCTACATTACCCATGATTGGGAAAACTGAAGTTGAATAAATATTGGCATTGGCTGCGGCATCTTGCCATTCATCATTATCAACGTCAAATTCTTTTTGCGCCTCAGGTTCGTGTGAGAAGACCTTGATTACTTTGAGCCCGCTTAACATCTCTTCGACGAAACCATCGATCTTACCAATGGCAGTTTGCTGCTTCTGATAGTAATAACGACTGCGATAGATCAAGAAACGGACTATAAAAAGTCCCATAACAAAGATCACGACTGAAACCAAAGATAATTGCCAACTTAGCACAAACATCATGGTCAACGAAAAAAGAAAACTCAACACAGAATTGACCAGTTGCGGAAAAGATTGCATGATCATCTGCATCAGTGTATCGATATCGTTAGTGTAAGTACTCATTAATATCCCAGTATTCGAACGGTCAAAATAATTTTGCGGCAAAGACTGCATGCGCGAAAACATCTCATCGCGCAGACTTTTCTGAACTCTTTGGCCAGTTGCGGCCATGATCTGTGTGTAAACTAAGGAAGCCAAAACCCCTAACAGAAAAATTAGCCCCATGGTTGCAATTGCCCCAAGTAATGGACCAAAATTAGGATCGTTATGGCCAACCAAAGGGAGTACATAACGGTCGATCAAAAATTGCAAGAAATATGAACCAAGAACTGTTGATAAACAGCTTATAATAATCCCGAGTAAAGCCAGACCTAACCGGAAGCGGTACTGCTTAAACATCATTTTTAATAGGCGCTTCAGTGTTGTCCAATCAACTGCGCTTTTTTCATTTTTTTCTTTCAAGCAGACGCCCCCTTTTCAGTACGTTTTTGTGAGGCCGCCATCTGCTGATAGTGAGTATTATTGTGCATTAATTCTTCATGAGTCCCAGTTCCGGCGATCTCCCCATTTTCCATCACAACTATCATGTCTGCATCAGCGATCGAAGCGACACGCTGGGAAATAATTATTTTTGTCGTATGCGGTATCTGATCCCGCATAGCCTGACGGATCTTCTGATCAGTGTTGGCATCGACAGCACTTGTCGAATCATCCATGATCAGCACTTGAGGTGATTTCAGCAAAGAACGTGCGATACTTAAACGTTGTCGTTGACCGCCAGATACGCTGGTCCCATTTTGGCCCAACAAGGTATCATATTTTTGCGGGAGGCTTTGCACAAAATCATCGATCTGCGCAAGTGAAGCTGCCTGGCGGATCTGCTGATCCGTAGCATTCTCATTGCCCCAGCGCAAATTATCCTTGATCGTGCCGGAAAAAAGCGTACTAGATTGCAACACAATAGAAACGCTGTCACGGAGAGCCTTGATTTGATAATCCTTGACGTCATGCCCTGCCAGTGACACTTTTCCTTTAGTAGCATCATACAAACGAGGTAACAGTTCCACCAAAGTCGATTTTCCTGAACCGGTGTTGCCGATGATACCCACCAATTGTCCGCTTTTAATATGCAGATCAATATCATGCAGCTGTTCATTATGCGGATCTCCACCATAACTAAAGCTCACGTTGTCAAAATCAATTTGCCCGTTCGAAACCTTGGTCAACGGTTGGTCAGGCTCATTTATCGTTGACTGCTCACGAATGGTTTCAGACAAACGTTCGGCGGAAGTCTGTGCAATGGTCAGTTGATTAAAGATCATTGACAGCATCATCAAGCTGAACAGGATCTGCATGCCATAAGCTGCCAGACTAACAAGCTGGCCAGTTTCCATGGCACCGCCGATGATCATTCGTCCGCCAAACCAGAACAAGGCCAATAACATTAAATTACTGACGAATTGCATTAGTGGCTGGTTGAGCGCCATTAACTGCTGAGCCCAAGAAAAATTGTGATAAATGTCTTGTGAAACACCAGTAAACTTCCGCATTTCCAATTTTTGCCGGACATAGGACTTGACCACTTTGATACCATGGATATTTTCACTTAAGATCTCATTCAAATTGTCATAAGCGTGGAAGACTTTCCGAAATAGCGGGTGTGCCTTACGAATGATCAGCCACAGTCCAATTGCTAAAACTGGGATAGCCACGACAAAAATCACGGCCATCTGAGCATTGACTGTGAAAGCCAGAATAATAGAAAAAATCATCATAGCAGGCGCGCGAAAACCGCCACGGATCAGCTGCTGATAGGCATTTTGTAAGTTGGTAATGTCAGTTGTCAGCCTAGTTACGAGGCTGGCATCAGAAAAATGGTCGATGTTGGCAAAAGAAAACTTTTGAATATGAGCGTACAGATCATGCCGAATATTATGCGCCACTCCAACTGCCGCGATACTGGATAAGCGGCTTGCTCCGGCCCCACACGCTAAAGAGATCATTGCGATCACTAATAATATGCCTCCTGTTTGGTAGATAACATCTAATTTGCCAGGAGTAATTCCGTCGTCTATGATGCGTGCCATTAAAAACGGGATGATCGTCTCACAAGCTGCCTCGATAACGACCATGAGCGATGATATAACTGACGGAGCTTTAAATTCTCTGACTGATCTGGCTAAAACTTTTAACATTGATTCACCATCTTTTTATCTAACCTCTTGATTCCCGCTTGCGTAAGCATTTTCATTCATACTTCTAATCATATTATATTTTTGATAAAAATCTCCAGTGATATACACAAAATATTCATCATGAAGCTGTTCATATTCATTACGATCTTTGCTCTCACTTATGATAAGGGCTGCCAGAATTGATCATGTAAGCTCGATAAATTTGCTCAGTCAAGACTAAACGCATGAGCTGGTGAGGCAGAGTAAACTTACCAAAAGAGATCTGGGAGTTGGAACGATCCAGGACTGCCCGACTTAATCCTAGCGAGCCGCCAATCACAAAAGTAATGTCACTATGCCCATAAGTTGTCAACGAATCGAACCCTTTAGCAAATTGCTCAGAACTCCGCTCCTTGCCCTCGATTGCTAGGGCAAAGACATACTCTCTTTCCTTGATTTTGGCTAAGATTCGCTCTCCCTCGCGCTCTTTCACGCCTTCCATTTCAGCCGGGCTCAACTTTTCAGGAGCTTTTTCATCACGAACTTCGACAACAGTGAACTTACAGAACTTGCCAAGTCTTTTAGCATATTCCGCTATTCCTTGTTTCAAGTATTTTTCTTTCAACTTACCAACACCAATTATCTTGATATTCACACCAAATCACATCCTAATAACAATTTATCCACAAAGTTATCCACAGTTTCCACAGGGTTAATCACAACATCTTGGCACGAACTAATTTTCGTCACTATATTTATTGTTTTTCATATTTTCAAGTTATCCACAGTTATCAACATTTTGAAACAATCTACATATTTTTTAAATCATATCCTTTATCCCTGCCCTATTAAGGATAAAAGCCTTTATAAAATATTTAGAAACTAGAGTTATGCACCGCAATCCCCAACCCTGTGGATAATCTGTGCACTCTATTTTCAGTATTTATTTTGCAAATCCATGTTTTATTTTTACATTTTTAGTTTAAAAATACAAAAGTTATTAACAGGTCTATAGCAAAAACTGTTGATAACTCAAGCATGATTCACGGATACAAAAAAATTGGTTTAAAATCAGTCATGAAAATTTCCTTTTTGCTTATTGCGATAAGACCTGTTGCTGTAAGAAAAATCTATTCACCTAAATTAAATTAAATATTTTGAATATAGAAAAACAGTTTATTCCAGCTGAAAAAGTAGATTGGGGTGCAGCAATATATTATAAAATTGGCCCTGGAGGTGCTACTGATTGAACTTTGTATTTGCCACACAATATGGGTTGGGCAACCGCAATACTCTTAGTTAATTCTGTACTAAGTCAAGCAAACATCGTACACTTTTTACCGTTTCTGTACTAAGTTCGACAAACATCATACAATTTTCGCTTTTTCTGTACTATGTTTGCCAAACACCGTACACTTTTCGCTATTTCTGTACGATGTTTGCCAAACATCGTACACTTTCCTCTCTTTCTGTACCAAGTCCGACAAACATCGTACACTTTCCTCTCTTCCTGTACCAAGTTCGACAAACATCGTACACTTTCCTCTCTTTCTGTACTAAGTTTGCCAAACATCGTACATTTTTCGCTATTTCTGTACCGAGTTTGCCAAACATAATCCCCCAGGCATCACATTTTTCCCTCTATCTCTAAACAAAAAGGCACCATAGTGTATAGGATCACACTATAATACCTTTTGGGCTCTACACTGATCACTCAGCTTCGTTTGACGCCGCGGATGTGTTCGCATCATTTGCTTCTAGGCTCAGTTTCACATTGGCAGTCTTCTTTTGATCGCCATGATAATACTGAATTTGAACTGTATCACCGATTTTATGTGAATATAGAGCCTCACGCAAACTGACGATATCATTCACCTTTTTGCCGTCCAAACCAACGATCACATCATATTTACCGATACCAGAATCCTTAAGCGGAGAATTAGAACTGACTTTCATGACAACGATCCCACTCGTCACACCGTCTGGAAGCTTCAAAGTATCTCTTCTATCAGAAGTGGAAACGTAATCCAAATCGACTAGAGATATTCCCAAAGCCGGACGACTAACTTTTCCGTTGGTTGCTAATTGATTTACGATTTCTACGACTTCGTTGCTTGGGATTGCAAATCCCATACCCTCCACAGATGTACCGGATGAACCATAATCGGAAGAACCTGTGCTGGAGAGTTTCATTGAATTGATACCTATTACCTGACCAGCCACATTGACCAAGGGGCCACCTGAATTCCCAGGATTAATAGCAGCATCGGTTTGAATAACTGTGGCCTGTCCTGTTGCAACACCAGAACTATTGGTAACATCGATCGTCCTCTTTTTGGCTGAGATGATCCCCTGTGTCAGTGATGTAGCATAATCAGAACCCAGCGGAGAACCGATAGCCAAGGCTGTTTCTCCGACACTTATTTTATCCGAATCCCCAAATGACGCAATTTGTGATACATACTTCGAATTGATTTTCAAAACAGCTAAATCACTAATGGAATCATGCCCGATCACTGAAGCATTCAGCTTGTGCCCGTTGTTCATCAAAATATCAACTTTGTCAGCCCCGGAAATAACATGATTATTAGTCACAATGTAAGCCGTGTTGCCTGACTTTTTGTAAATCACTCCGGAACCCTCACTGGCCTGCTCGGAGCTTGAATTATCGGAACCGGATTCGCCATAAGGGCCGGCGATAGAATTAGAATCTTTGCCCTTTGAATAAGCCTCAACCGAAACTACCGCACTTTTAATGTTTTTAAAGGCATTTTCAGCATCTGAATTGACTTTGACATTAACTTTACTAGTCTTCGTTTGAGCCTTAGAATTGTCTGAACTTAAAGGTTGGTTTTGGTTAGCTTGGTACCAAGAATATCCGCCGACTGCGATGCCTCCGCCAATCAGGCCGGCAACCAATGCAAGAATAGCAACCTTCCAGAGTTTAGGACCTCTAGAGCCACCATTTTTATGGGCGTGCTTATTTTCTGAATCATTCTTTTTGCTTTTCTCGTCGAATTGATTGTTATTATCCATATTCTAACCCCTCTTTTCGCGTGTTTACTTTGATTATAATTCGTCACAGTCTAGTTTGCGAATTTGATAATCAATATTACCATAAATTTAATGTTCTTAAAAAAATGGAGTTAAAATATATAACATGTTTTTGTCATAATTAATTAACACTCATTAGGACCTATGTCTAACAATTACGGAACTCCTCAGATCTGGCAGTTAATGTTTCTTTTTAGTTTAATAATTTCGCGCTTTAACAGAGGTTCCAAGAAAGTCAATTTCACATCTTCTTTATTTTTTGCTGCTTACACCTAGACTTAATTAAACCTTGTTAACATAACGCGC
>CAKPZY010000022.1 GCA_934215475.1 uncultured Ligilactobacillus sp. | reverse complement strand
CCAAATTATGATAAGTACTATTAGCTAACAAATATTATTACAGAACCTAAAAAAGCTTATGATCCGTGTTTGTTATAATAAATGTGATACTTTTAAGGAGGTTTATATGGACTCTCAAAATACAAAGAAGATCGGTCTGTTTCATCTTGTCATGCTCACTCTTGGATCTTTGATCGGTTCTGGTTGGCTGTTTGGTTCCTGGGAAGCGTCCAGAGTAGCCGGACCTGCATCAATTATTTCATGGATCATTGGCGGTTTAGTTATTGCGATGATTGCCTATAACTACGTGGAGTTAGGATCTATGTTTCCTGAAACCGGTGGAATGAGCCGCTATGCTCAATATTCCCATGGTCCAATGCTTGGCTTCATTGCTTCCTGGGCTAACTGGGTCTCGCTCATTACGCTGATACCGATCGAGGCCGTGGCAGCAGTGCAGTACATGAGTTCCTGGCCGTGGTCCTGGGCCAATTGGACTAACAGTTTCTTAGCCAACGGAATGATTACGACCCGGGGTTTGCTGATCGTATTCCTGTTTATGCTTGTCTTTACCTTATTAAATTTCTGGTCAGTGACTCTACTTGCACGGTTTAGCAGCTTGATCTCGCTTTTCAAGGTCGTTATCCCATCACTGACTGTTATCATGCTGCTTAGCACCAGTTTTCATCCGGGAAATTACGGGCAGACTTGGCAGGAGTTTATGCCTTACGGCTCAGCTCCGATTTTTACTGCCACGGCAACTGCCGGGATCATCTTTTCCTTTAACGCTTTTCAAACGGTGATAAACATGGGAAGTGAAATTAAAAATACCAGGAAAAATATCAGCCGTGGCATATTTATTTCACTGCTGATCAGCGGTGTGATCTACGTGCTTTTGCAAAGTTCGTTTATTACAGCGATGTCTCCGCAAACATTAGCTGCACATGGATGGAATGGCATCAATTTTAATTCACCTTTTGCTGACTTGGCTATTATGTTGGGAATCCGTTGGCTGTCTGTTCTGCTGTACCTTGATGCCTTCGTTTCACCGGTTGGAACAGGAGTTTCGTTTGCTGCTTCCACAGGTCGAGTTTTGTACGCAATGGAAAGGAATAAGCACGTACCTCATTTTTTAGGACTGATCGATTCTACATATGGGACACCACGTGTTTCTATGCTGGTAGACCTAGTCTTAAGTATGCTGATGGTCTCGATTTTTAGATCATGGTCAACGTTGGCTGCTGTCATTTGTACAGCGACTCTGATCGCTTATTTGACAGGGCCAGTCACCGCGGTCTCATTCCGGAAAATGGGTGCTAACTTCACTCGCCCAGTCAGATTGAAGAATTTAAAATGGATCGCACCGTTTTCCTTTATCTTAGCGTCACTGGCGATCTACTGGGCCATGTGGCCGACCACGATCGAGGTCATTTTAGTGATCTTACTCGGTTTGCCGATTTACTTTTACTATGAATATAAACTGGGTTTTAAGGAAACCAAAGAAGCTCTAAGATCAAGTTTGTGGCTGATCGTCTACCTCATCTTCTTGGCTGTTATGTCATATATCGGCAGCAAAGAATTTAATGGCACTGGCCTGATCACTTACCCTTGGGATTTTGTAGTGATCATTGCGGCTGCCTTGCTTTTCTATTTCTGGGGTCTAAAAAGTGCTCATATCTTCTCAGACTTTTATCTCGCACAAAAATTAAATAATAAGGTCAAGAACAAATAATCTCTGTCAGTACCTTACCATAGGCAAATGCTAAAGTTTGGTTTATAGTCGCTTATTATTGCTGGATTGCAGTTATATGCAAATCATTGTACATAGTAAGCGGCTTTTTTGTACAATGAAAAATGTTAATCTCAGCATTTTTGGTGGACAAGAACAGTACTTTACGAAATGGGCACCAATTATAAGTGTGTAAAATAATTAAGGAGATGAAAAATGACTAGAATTTTTGCAGGGTTGGGTAAAGCTATCCACAAGCATGCTAAATTATGTCTGATTTTGATTGCCTTGATCACTATCGGTTTTGCTTTTGGTTTAGGAAAAATTCAAATGAACACTGGGTATGAGATGTTTGTGGGAAGCAATTCTAAAATAGCTAAAGACAGTAAAATATACCAAAAAAACTTTGGTAATGACGTCTTTATTGCTAATATTTCAGCAAATAAAGGGCAAAAAATTATTAGCTCCGAAACTTTCAAAAAAATTGCCGCATTTACCAAAGACGCCAATAAAATCAAGGGGATCAAATCAACAACTAGTGTTGTAAATATGCTGAATGCTCAGCTAAAGTCCAACAATGCCGCCGGTTTTAATAATTCAGCTGATCCAGGCAAAATGCAAAACGAATTGCTGAAGCAATTATCTGGTAAACAGCAATCACAATTGCAAGGTCAGGTAGCTGCGAGCTTAAATCAAGCTCAACGACAAAAAATCGGTCAATATGCTCTAAGTATATTGACCGACCAACAAAAAGCGCAAATAGCCAAAGCTCAATTGCAGCGTGGCAGCAAGTTTTCAACTCCCGAACTCGTACAGATGGTGGTTAGCTTGTTAACTGCACAGCAGAAGCAACAAATAAAGGGCTATGCAATGACCACTTTGACCGGTCAACAAAAGGCAAAAATGACCCAGACAGCGATAAGTATGCTTCCGCCTGTGCAAAACATGAGTAATAATTTGATACATACCATGCTGTTTTCGGATAATGGTAAGATCCCCAACCAACTTCAGCAGTTGCTCCCGCAAAACGGCAAGCATCTGTTGATCTCTATGACTACAACCGCTAACAGTGATATGAATTTGAATCAGGCCCAAACCAAGCAGTTAAATAACTTACTTAAAAAGCACGGATTACAAAATGATGGCTATTCTGCTAAACTGGCAGGTGCTCCTGCAATCGCCGGTTCTGTTAAAGCTCAAATGACCAAAAGCATGGTAATTATGTTGGCTGCTGCAATCGTCATTATGATCGTGATCTTGCTGATCGTTTTCCCAGTTCGGCGCCGTTTATTACCTTTGTTTGTTGTTTTAATTGGAATGATCTGGACCTTTGGCTTCATGGGGTGGCTTGGTGTCGACTTGACAATGGCAACTATGGCCGTTTTACCGATCCTAATTGGTTTGGGCACAGATTTTGGCGTCCAGTTCATTAATCGTTATGAGGAAGAATTCCGGAAAAACAGTTTTAATTTGGAAGGAGCAGTCGAGCAAACTGCCGCGCATTCTGGTTCCGCGGTGGCGATCGCAACGTTTGTCATGATCTTGAGTTTCTTGACCATGAGGATCTCCAAAGCACCGATGTTAAAAGATTTTGGTTTAACTTTAGCCTTTGGTGTTTTAGTTTGCTATCTCGTTGAGACTGTTACAATTTTTGCATATTTGTCATTAAGAGATGAAAAGACAACCAAGGTATCTTTTAAAGAAAAAGATTTGGGACGCTCCTGGCTCAACCGAAAATTAGGCTTGTTTGCTGGCTGGATCATGAAACATGCTGGGATCGTGCTAATAATCGGGATCGTGCTTGGTGGAGTTGGTTTCTTTTTTGAACATCAGGTCAAGTTAGAAACTAGTCTTTTTAAGATGATTCCCCAGAACTTGCCTGCTTTGCAGCAAAACAAAAAGCTCGACAAATTGGTGGGCTCAACTACCAATTTAACCTATTTGGTGCATTCAGATGATGTCCGGTCTAAGAGTACATTAGAAAAAATAGATGATTTTGCCAACAAGGAACAAAGCAAATATAACCAGCAGATCCTTTCTGCAACCACTGTTACGGATAGTTTGCCTAAGAACCAGTTAAAAGGTCCGCAAAAAAATATAAACCTGAGTCTGGATAAAATGCCGCAGGTTATGAAGAATACATTGGTGAGTGCGAACTATAAATATGCAACGATCAGCTTCAAATTAAAGCCCAATCTGAATTCTGAAAAATCACTGCAGCTCATGAACCAGATCTCGAGCGATGCAAAAAATCTACCAAGTTCTGTTCAGATTTCTCCAGCCGGGACACAAGCAATGCTTTCTGAAGGAATTCATAATCTTTCGACCAATCGTTCCACGATCATGATAGTTGGGTTGGTTATCATCTTTGTTGTATTACTGCTGATATATCGCCATTGGCACTACGCTATTTACCCACTTTTACCAATCGCGATCGTTCTGGGCTTGTCTCCATTGACTTTGAAACTCCTGGGGATCAGTTATAACCCAGTGACAATTTCTTTGAGTTCGTTAGTGCTAGGGATCGGGACTGAATTTACTATCCTAGTACTAGAACGCTATATTGAAGAACGTCGGTACGGCCAAAAGAATGAAGGAGCTATTACCACAGCTTTGAGTTCAGTCGGACAGGCAATTACTGCTTCTGGGCTCACTGTTGTTGCTGGTTTTTCCACTCTGTTGTTTGTGAGTTTCCCGGTTCTCAAAGATTTTGGCTTGATCACTGTTTTAGATACAGCTTATTCTTTGATAGCTACTTTAACAATTTTACCGGCAATCATTTACTTGCTGAAGCCAAGGTCAAAGGATTAAATATCGAGGTAGCAAGAGAAGCTCTATTTAAACTATGGTAAGGTTGCTACAATTCAAAGAAGAAAGTAAAGCTAAGCATCTCATTGTTTTTTGTTCAATAAATTTATATATGTTCTCTAATTTTCATTTAAAAAGCACTGGCAAAATTGCCAGTGCTTTTTTGCTTATCGACGTTTCCGAGTGGCTCTCACAATTTCGAACAAGTCACAAGGAAAATAAATAGACTAGCTGATGGTGTGTTCACAGTTTTGTTCTTTCAAGATTGCCAACGTGTCGTCCAGACTAATATCGATCATATTTTGCACTGCGATATTAGTATAAAAACCAACGTGCGGAGTGATGATCACATTATTGAATTTGCGTAATTCGATCAAATCTGGGCTGGGTAACTTCTTACCACGCAGATCAAAGTTGAAAAATTTTTCTTCCCCGACCATCGTATCGAGAGCCGCGCCGGCAATGCGGTGCTCTTTTAAAGCTGTAATCAATGCTTTGGTATTTATGACTGGACCGCGACATTCATTGACAAGGTAAGCGGTCTGCTTCATTAGAGATAAAGCCTTGGCATCGATCAAGTTTTTGGATGTTTCATTTAAATCAACATGTAAACAGATGACATCGGCTTTTTTTAAAACATCTTCAAAAGGCAGAAAAGTCAGAACATCATCTAGTTTATGGTTGGGCTCAACGTCATAGGCGATGACGTTGGCATCTAATGCCTTGAATAAGCGGGCTGCTGTCCCGCCGATCCGACCAGCTCCAATGATGCCAATTGTCAACGAATGGATCTCGCTTCCTTGGAGTCCATCCCAGCGAAAATCTTGCTCGCGGACCCGCTGATCGACCAGCTCTTGTTTTCTGATGAGTCGAAAAGTATGAGTAAGTGCAAGTTCGGCGACGGATCTGGGTGAGTATGCCGGAACGTTGCTGACAACTAGACCGTTTTCCTTGGCCTTTTGTACATCGATAACATCATATCCAGCAGTCCTCGTAGTAATCTGCTTAATGCCGAACTGCTTTAAGCGCGGGTATACTTCTGCCTCGATTTGACTGCGCTGTTGAATAACGATACCATCATAACCTTGGACTTGGTTGACGGTTCGTGAATTTAGCTCCCAGTCAACAATCGTTAATTCTATATCAGGATGCCGCTTTTCCCAGGCAACAATTGCACTTTTTTCATCTGGGCGAACACTTAACAATAATAGTTTCACAGTATGATCTCCTTCTTTTATAAGCCGCACATGCTTTGGCAATTCAGCTAGACATTTTGCTGGTTGTGACTTGCTTTCTCTTTTTTTCAACAAATTTTTTCAACAATTGCATTCCTCGTTTGATTTCATTCATGCTGGTGGCATAGCTGAATCTCAGGTAGTGAGCGCCCCCAGGTCCAAAATATGAACCTGGGACTGCGGCTACTAACCCGTGTTTGGCTAGGTCTTGGGCAAATTTCACATCATCTTGTTCTAAGTCTCTAGCAATCCTAGCAAAAATATAAAATGCGCCGCTAGGCTTGGCCGAATGGAAGCCCAGCTTTGTTAAACTTGCTAGTATATAGTCGCGACGCTGTCGGTATTCTTCTTTCATAGGTATTGCGTCATCCTTGCCATTACTTAAGGCTTCCTCTGCAGCATCTTGCATTACAGTCGCTGTGCTGGTAATAGTGAATTGGTGAATTTTACTCAGCTCATCCGTTATCGCTTGAGGTGCGCATAGAAGCCCGATCCTCCAACCGGTCATGGCGTGAGATTTTGAGACTCCAGTGATCAAGATCGTTTGGTCGCGTAAGTTCTTAGTTAAAGAAGCATGTGGTTGATCATAATTCAGTTCGCTATAGATTTCATCGCAGACAGCAAAAATTGGTTTGTTCCGTAAAACATCTGCAAGAGCATCCAATTCAGACTGTGTATACATAACTCCGGTCGGATTGCTTGGATAATTTAAGATCAGCATCTTAACTCGTGATCCTTCCCGAATTAATGTTTTTTCTAAGAGCTCTGGCGTCAACTTGAAATCAGTGGCGGAAGTATCTACTAAGACTGACTGTCCCCCGGCAACGATAACGTCAGCAATGTATAGTGGGAAGGTCGGTGTTGGGATGATAACTTTATCACCCGAATTGATCACTGATGAAACCGTTGTATAAATTGCCTCTGTTGCTCCTTCTGTCACTATTACCTCATCTGGCTGGTAATGCTCACCGTACTTTTGAGCTAAAAAGTCGGAGGCGTTTTGGCGCAGTTCCTGCGTTCCGTTGGAGGGAGCATAATGCGAGTGGTTTTCTTTGATACTGCGAATTCCTGCCTGTTTAATATGCTCGGGTGTCTCGAAATCTGGTTCTCCTAGTGTAAAATTCACGATATGTGGAATTTGCTGGGCAAACTTTGAAAAACCCAAAATGGCCGAATTCTTTACCAAAGCGAGTCTTCTGTTTAAATATTTCGTCATTTCCATGATCGATTCACTCCTTTTGTGACTAAAACAACTAAACCAACGTCAACTTTTTGTTCAAAAAAAGACCCCCCGATCGGATCCGATCTGAGAGGGTCGTTAATTTCTAATTACTTTCCCTCACAGATCAGCTTCTAACCTGCAAGGTCTTAGTTAAGCCAAGAAAACTAGCTTTCATTCCTGCAGGTACAAACATTGGATAATACGTTTGCACCTGATATTTAGATGCAAACATCACCTAAAGAAATAAAAGTAATAGTTCCAACTATTCAAATGTTGTAAGTTATGTAATTGCACGAATAATCGCTCCTGACTTTTAATAACATTCACTGTACTCTAACCATTTAAGAAATGTCAAGGTTTTTGAGAATATTAATATATATGCTATTCAAGTCTTCAGTAATGATCTAAAATTTCGGCAAAGCTATTCACTAAAATAAATGTTATGGTGCAGTGAACATTTTGGGTTAAATAAATGACTGCAAAACGGGCACTTTCCGGCAGAATATTGACGATAGCTAAGCAACTTTCGACAATGCCCACACAAGGCTGGTTTTTTCGGTATGGATGTTGGCGGCTTCGAAGGAATGCTGTTCCAGTTCATCATGACACTTGTAACATGCATAATATTTTTTCCAACAGCACACTTCATAGCAACAACATCTTCGCTGGTATGATAATGAACACAACGCGCATCATTGTCTAATCCTATGCCATAAATATGTTGCATTTTACTGATTCTTCTTTTTGCTGCTTGATCTAGTGTTTTGTTTATCAATGCTTTGGAATACATTTTACCTGCTGCTTTTTAAAAAGGCCGAGTGTTCATTAGGTGACCCACTTTGTCATAGTTAGCACTTTGCATTACAAATAGCGCCCGAGCGAGTATACTTTTAGTAGAAAAGTGGTTCAAAATATAAATTAACACGAAGTTGTGCGATTGCCCAAGACTGTGGGAATTTTCACTGTTTGTATGAGTATTTTGAATCAGAGGGGAGTATAAATATGGCGTCAAGATATTTTGGTGTTATGATCTTAAATGTCGCTGGATTAGAGTTGCGGATCGCTGATCTTAAAACTGGTAAAACATTAGAACATGTGCAAAAACCGTTTCAGTTAGGTGATGATGTTTATGATCAAAACGCGATAAGTGTTAACAGTGTCAATCAAATTGTTGATGGTTTGATGGGCTTTGTTTCGCTTCTGCATGATTATCGGATCAAGAACTTTCGCCTCTGGAGCAGTCAAGCTATTTTAAACGTGCAGAATGCCGATTTTGTGACTGATCAATTATATGTTCATACAGGTTTATCGATCGAATGGCTTTCTTTGAGTCAGGAGACTTTTTTTCGCCTCCAAGAAGTTCTGGAAAGAGCTAGACGAAATAAAGATAAGTTGAAGGGTATCACCTATATCATTTCGATCACATCAGGAAATACGATGATCGTGAGATTGGATGATGGTAAATTTACCTCTATTCGTTCTTTTTCTCTCGGGCCAACTAAAATTGTAGAGGACTTGGAGAGCCTCCGACAGGAAGCGCCTAATTCCACAGGAGTATTGAACGATTATATTGCCAGTAAACTAAATGATTTTAACAGATCCGTTGATCGTAAACCAAGTAAGGTCATCCTCGTTGGAACTTTACCGTTGAAAAGTCTGATACCGAACCGAAATGCTGACCGTCAGGAGTTGGTATTCAATGAATTTGAAGAATTGCAAGATTCGTTGATAAACGCCTCTGGTCAATTTTTGGCAGAACATTTTGGAATTGAAAGTCAGTATATTCCCTTGGTTTTACCTGAAATACTTTTGATCAAGCACTTGTTGATCCTAACTAATGCTCAAAAGATCGATCTTTCAGATGCCGGGATGCTTGATGGTTTGATCCTAAGTCAGGCTGTGAAGCACGATTTCTTGAAACGTGATTTTTCAAAGCAAACCATTAGGCAGGCAGAAAACCTTGCCCATCATTATCAAATTGAACCTAAACATCAGCAACTTGTGACGGATTTTGCCTTGCATTTATTTGACCAATTAAAATCCGTCCACAAGATGGACAAACGTGAGCGTCTGTTATTGACAGTTGCAGCTATATTGCATGATTGCGGTAACTACATTGGGGGTCATGATCATTATATTCATTCTGAATACATTATCCGGAATTCGGATATTTTTGGTCTTTCCAAACAAGAGACGGGGATCGTTGCTCTGGTCTCTCGTTACCATAGTGTTGCAACGCCAGGTAATGATCTTAGTTCGTTTACTCAAATGCCCATTACTCAGCGGATCATTGTTGCTAAATTGGCAGCCATTTTGCGTTTGGCAGATGCGTTGGATGATGACCGGCAGCAAAAGATCAGCAATATCATAGTTTCATTAAAACCCAAAAAAGTTGTTATTACTGCTAAAAGCAGTGAACGTTTATCATTTGAAAATTGGGTCTTTAAGACTAAAAGTCAATTTTTTACACAAACATTTGGATTAAAGGTAACTTTAAAGCAAAGGAGCGTACAAGCAAATGGCAAATAAACTCGATTACAGTGCTCATGAGAATTTTACTAATCGTGAACTAAGTTGGTTGGACTTCAACTATCGAGTGTTAGACGAATCCAGAGACAAAACCGTTCCTCTGCTTGAAAGAGTCAATTTCTTAGGAATAACTCAGAGCAATTTGGATGAGTTCTTTTCGGTACGTGTGGCTTCGATCTCGAAGTTGGTCAGTTTTAATTACCACAAACCAGATGCTTCTGGTTTGACCGCTAAAGAGCAGTTAGCAAAGATCCATCAAAAAGCGCATCGGATGTTGACCAAACAATACAACACTTATAATCGTTCCTTATTGCCAGCTTTAGATCAAGCTGGGGTCCACCTCGAAGAAATTAGCGAACTAAATGATGAGCAGTATGATTTCGTGCGGGAATATTTTCATGATGAATTGTTTCCTGTATTGACACCGATGGCAGACGATAGTTCCCGTCCATTTCCATTTATCAGCAATGATTCTTTAAACTTAGCCATTCGTTTAAGTAAGAAAGGTGAGTCTCAAAAGGATGCCTACTATTCGGTTTTGCCCATTCCAACTAGTTTAGGCCGCTTGGTCAAGCTTCCTGGTTCCTATAACGATTTTATTTTAATAGAGAATATTATTAAAGAATTTATCGGTCAGTTTTTCATGAGTTACTTACCACAAACAATCGTGACATTTAGGGTCATAAGAGATCTGGATCTGGATGTTGCAGAAGAAGATACTTCTGATTTGATCAAAAAAGTTCAACAGCAGTTGCGTCAGCGTGAACATGGAAGAGTAATGAGGTTGGAAGTAGAAGCCTCAATCGATAAGCATATGAGAAAGCGGCTGCTAAAGAAATTAGATGTTCCAGAACAGGCGCTTTATGAGATCAACGGACCACTCGACTTGGATTTTCTAAAAAAATGGCCCGGCATGGTCATAGGGCACGATGACTTGCGTTATCCGCCTTTTAAGGGCTACGAGTCTGAAGATTTAAGCAGAGAAAACAATATTTTTGAGGCTATAGCGAAAAAGGATCGCTTCATGCAATATCCATATGATAGGTTTGATCCGGTGGTCGAATTTATTAGGCAAGCCGCCTTTGATTCACAAGTTTTAGCTATCAAGATGACTTTATATCGCGTTTCGGGCTCCTCACCGATTATTAAATATTTAGGTAATGCAGCTAGAAACGGTAAACAGGTCACTGTTCTAGTTGAGCTCAAAGCAAGGTTCGATGAAGAAAATAATGTTCACTGGGCACAGCAGCTGGAAAAAATGGGCTGTCATGTGATCTATGGACTATTAGGTTTGAAGACCCATTCAAAGTTGACAATGGTGATCAGAAAAGAAGAATCAGGGATCAGGCGTTACATGCACTTGGGTACAGGCAATTACAATGATGCAACAGCTCATTTTTATACAGATATGGGGCTATTTACGTCCCGAAACGATATTGGAGAAGATGTCGCTAACATCTTCAATATGTTATCCGGCTACTCGGAGCCCCCATATTTTCACCAGTTGCATATTTCCCCAGATGGAATTCGTAAATTTATCACCTCTAAGCTCGATGCAGCGATCAAGATTTCTGAAAAAGGTCATGAAGTCCGAATTTTCATGAAGATGAATTCATTATCAGATAAGAAAATTATTATTAAGCTTTACGAAGCCTCTCATGCTGGAGTTAAGGTCGACTTGCTGGTGCGAGGTATCTGCTGCCTTAAACCTGGTCAGCCTAAAATTAGTGAAAACATTACGGTTCACTCAATAGTTGGCCGGTTTCTGGAACACAGCCGGATCTATGCATTCACATCCAGGGGGCAAACAGAGGTCTACCTCTCTAGCGCTGATATGATGACCAGAAATTTGGATCGCCGAGTCGAACAATTATTTCCAATACTTGATCCCGAAATAAAAAACAGAGTCATCAATATTTATCAGCACATGTGGGATGATAATGTTAAAACACGTCAGTTGCAGACTAACGGGAACTACGAAAAAATCGACCGAAGAGGTAAAGGATCGCTGGATTCACAAGAGTATTTCATGGATCAGGCTAATAAAAAAACTAAGATCCAGAAAGATACCATAAAAGCACAGGAAGATAAAAACAGATTTCAGCCAATGACTACTCCACGGCGAACTTTAGACTCACCAACTGAAAGAGAGAGTGAAAAGTGATGGAAAATTTTGCGGTGATCGATTTGGGCTCTAATTCGGTGCGGCTGACTGTCACAAAAATTCATGACGATGGCAGGACGGAAACAGTGAAACAAAGTAAAGAATTCGTGCGCTTGTCTGCCAATATGGGCAAAGAAAAAACCTTAAAAAAAGAACCGATTGGGCGAACAATTGGAGCTTTAAAGGATTTCAAAAAATATTTAAGCAGCCTGGATCACTTGGAGATCAGGGCTGTGGCTACAGCAGCAGTCCGTCAAGCTGCTAATCAGAAAAAATTTCTAAAGAAGGTCCAAGAGGGAGTGGGCCTGGATATTGAGGTTATTTCTGGAAATACTGAAGCGTATTATGATTACTTAGGTGTGACCAGATCTTTGCCTGCTAATAATTGCGTGATCGTTGATACTGGCGGAGCTAGTTCAGAAATAATACTGGTTCAAAATGGGAGGATCAGCAATTTGATCAGCATACCCGTTGGATCGGTGACGTTATCACAGCAGTTCTCGCTGCAAGATGAAATTTCTGCGAATAAAATTTTTCAATTGTTAGTCTACCTAAACAAGGTCTTTAGCGATATCTGGTGGCTGCGTAATGGATCAAACTTGCCAGTCATTGGATTAGGCGGGAGCAACCGGACTTTGGCTAAGATCAACCGAGATTACAATCGCTTTTTAGATTTTGAAGATATCCACGGTTACAAGCTGACAGATAATGAGGTCAATGAAACGTTTGAGAATATTTTAGGATTGAGTTGTGATGCTAGGAAAAAAGTTGGCGGCTTGAGCAAATCGCGGGCTGATATTATCATCGGTGGTTTGGCTCCAATCGTTAACTTAATGCAATACCTAGATTCTGACCGCATCATGTTTTCAAAGTGCGGTTTACGCGATGGGATTCTTTTTGAGAAGTTAGATAAACATATGCAGGAAAGAGTGACTAAGAAAGAAGGGTAGTGATCTGACATAAAAATGGAGCGAAATTGATACTGGTTAAAAATGGTATCAAGAAAGAACTCTTTGGAAGTTCAATGAAATGAAAGCGCTATGTCTAAAGGAGGAAAACGTTATGGCAATAGAAACTGCGATCGTTACTGGTGGGGCCAGCGGCATTGGCTTGGCAATCGCCAAGGAATTAATGACCCAGAATATTAACGTCGTAGCCGCTGATATCAACAAAGATGCCCTAGATAAATTGACTGTGGAAAATGAGCTTTATGAGGGCAAGCAAGTTGACGTTACAGATGAAGCTCAAGTCAAAGACTTTGTCGACTATGTTGTGTCGAAATATGGAAAAATCGACCGTTCTTTTCATGTTGCAGGTGCTTCGAAGGCGGGCCTTATCATTGATCAGCCTTTAAAAGATTGGAATTTTACCGTCAATTTAGTGTTAAATGGGGTTTTCCTCTTTACTAAGTACGTTGGCGGGCAAATGAAAAAACAAAATGGCGGTAAGATGGTTAATATTTCTTCATTGAATGCCCACGTACCAATGTTTTATGGTGCAGCCTATTCATCAGCTAAAGCTGGGGTCGAAATGCTGACCAAAAATGCAGCTTTAGAATTAGCAGACTACCATATCAATATCAACGCTATTCTGCCTGGATTGGTAGAAACTCCATTAACTAAGGATATGACGGGCAATGAAACATTAAACGAGCGATTTATGGAAAGGATACCTGCGAAAAGAGGAGCGCAGCCTGAAGAGATTGCTAAACCAGCTGTCTTCCTTTCAAGTGAAGCTGCCAGTTACATCAACGGCACTTCTTTAGTCGTTGATGGTGGGTGGGAAATAACCGGATACCCAGACTTACGGATTTAATTGCAAAATAAACATAATTATAATAAAAGAACCCACGAACGTTAGAATGATTTCAACGATCGTGGGAACTTTTAATGCGTCATTTTTGAACAAACTAAAATTGCAAAGCAAATCATGTTCACGTTTTGTGATTTTAACATCGTTAACACTTAATGTTACTGGGTATCTATATGGTAATCCTTTTGCTTTAATAAATTTAATATGAAAACCAAAGCCATGCAAATGGTGGCAATCAAAAAGATATTATGCAAACCAGTATGGTAGATCTGGTGCAATAATGGTATCAAGCTATCAGGTAATTGGCTGACTGTATGCGGGTTGATCATTTTGTTAAACATATCGCCTGTGAGATCTGCCTCGGGATGATTCTTGATTCCGGCCAATAAGGAGCGATTTAAAATAATACCAAAAACAGAGATCGAGATACTTTGCGACAATGTTCTCACTAAGGTATTAAACGAGGTTGCCATGCCAATATTTCTCTGATCCACGATATTTTGGGACACGATCATGGAGCAAGTGACAGTAATTCCAAAACCCGTTCCAAGGAAAATCCCAATGAACATAAAGACATAAAAAGGTGTAGTTACTGGCAAGAAGATAAAAACAGAACCTGCAGCAACTAAAAGCCCCATGCCGATCATTAAAATTTGTCGCGGCGTGAACTTAGGCAGAAGTAATCCTGCCACAAATGAGCCAAAGGTCCACAGCACAGAACTTGGTGTAGTTGCAAAACCTGCGATGGTTGCCGGCAGCCCCAGCAAACCTTGAGTCCAAGAAGGTACGTAGACATCAAAAGCGATTAAGAAGATAGACAACATCGCAGCGGCAAAGTTTTGAATAACAAAAGTCCGATTTTTAAACAGATCCAGTAAAATGATTGGATCTTGAGCACGTTTTTCTTGATAAGTAAATAGCACTAAACCCAGGAGCGCACAGGCAAAAACACTGAGGATAGTTAGTGGTTTGACGTGAGCTTGATTTAATAGTTCTACGCCATATAAGATCCCGCCAATAGCCAATGAAAGCCAAAGGGTACCTATAATATCCAGTTTTCCTCTGCCGGAATGTTTAGCTTCTTTTAAGAAGAAAAAGATTAAAATTATTGACAGCAAACCGATAGGGATATTGATAAAAAAGATCCAGTGCCAGCTGAAGTTATCTACGATCACGCCGCCCAATAAGGGTGCGGCTACTGAGGCGATCCCCCACGCGGAGTTATTTAAGCCCATAATCTGCGCTCTTTTTTCTGGAGTGTAAATATCCGCGATGATCGTGTTGGAGATCGGTAAAATAGCTCCTGCACCGATCCCTTGAATAGCGCGCCAGAAAATCAGTTCCGGCATGTTTGATGAGAGGCCGCTTGAGATCGAGCCAACCAAAAATATAAATAAGCCGGTGATAAAGACAGGCTTACGACCAATTTCGTCGACCAACTTACCATAGACGGGCGTTGCCAAAGTCATGGTCAGCAAATAAACAGAAAAGACCCAATTCATGAGAGATATTCCTTTTAAATCTCCGACTATCGTAGGCATGGCCGTCGAAACGATGGTGCCTTCAACGGCACTCAAAAATGTCGCGATAAACAGAGCGAAGGTGACGATACTTTTATTTGTTTTATTAATTGAATTCAAAATTAAAACCCCAAACTTAAATTATACAAACATAGTATTTTAGCATATTTAAAAGGAACATATCTAACCTAGCTGTCATATGAAGCAGATTATTGCACTGGTGTGATGTAAGATTTGATAGGCACAAATTCTTTGTGAAATTTATTAAATTGGAAATAAAAAAGCAGCTACGAATAACTACGTAGTGCGAAAATTTAACAAATTTTGTGTTTGTTTCGTCAACTCAATAGTTTGATTAGTGTGTACTATCACACTAACCAAGGATCTGATGTGTGTTTTCTGCGGACATCAGGGCATTTATTACTTTATTTAAGAGCCCTGGACTGGTATTTAGGAAAGTTTCGGACAGCAGCTCTTGTAGTGGCTTTGCATCTAAGGTAACACCAAGTAGCGCCTTCTCCAAAACTTCAGCAGCATCAGCAGTAATATTGGTTCCAAAGACTTTGACTTGTGATAATTTGTTACATTGGAGTGAAAAATTGATATGCATACTCGAGGAACTATAAGACAAATTAGCATAGTATTCAAAGTCCGGATTTTTGCCGTAGTTCCACACGTTACGTCCATATTTTTTGTGAACGAGATCATATATATTTTTCCAATCAGTTTCTGTTAAGTGATAGGTAGGGATATCCGCCAAATGTTTCACGTGGAACAGGTGCTTGAGTAATTCATTTTTGAACTGTTCAGTACTCATATTGGCTATTCGCATGGGCATTAATGGCGCAAGGTTAGTGATCGAGCGATCTGTGGACAAAACACCTCGCTTCACCTGGTTACGTTTTTTAGGTGTCAATGCTTTTCTAGCATTTTGAATGTTCAAGTCAAACATCAAAGTCCCGCCAGCTGCGTAGCCGTCCTTACCCTTGATCATGCACATGCCTGAAAATTTATGTTCATTTGCTATCAGGGCGCTTTTGGCATTTATCTCAGCATTTGTTAAGCCCATATCAGCTAATGCGGTTAAGATTGGGCACGCAAAATAGTCATAATCCCCAAAGTGCTCCTGCGTTCCACTGATGATATTTTCAAAAATAATATTTCCCTCATCATGATACACTGCACCGCCACCTGATGTACGCCGAACTAATGAAACATCGTTTTTTGCCAAATAGTTGAGGTCAACTTCAGCAAAAGCGTTTTGAGCAGAGCCAATGATGACAGAGGGACGGTTGATATAACAGATCAAGCCATGCCCGTGAAACTTAGAATTATTGATCAGATAATTATCGATCGATTGATTGAGGATCGGATCATGAACATCATTTTTCGGTGGTGTGATATCAATTAAAAACATAGTTAAACTCATACTTTCCATAATATTTTTAAGCAATTACATCTGCCTATTTGTGGGCGTCATTATTTAGCTGACTCGTCGAGCTGTTGGTTAAACAAATACAAGCAATTGTAGAATTCGGGCGACTGATATGTGACTTCTTGAATCGAAATGACAAATTATACTGGTATTTGTAGCCTGTGAATCGTGCTTCCGAACACCGTTTACCTTCTAATTGTACTTGACTTTTTATTTTTTTGCTCGTATATTGTAAGTAATAATTGTTATCCTAAATAAAGATAAAGTAGTCAAAGTGCTTTGTCCATGCTGTTTATTTGGCGTGGAGCAGCGCTTTTTTTGTGTCCTAGGGAGGGATTTTTTAATGACCGTGATGCAGACAACTGAATATGATACGATCGCTGCGATTTCTACTCCTCCTGGTGAAGGTGCGATCTCTATCGTGCGCATGAGCGGCGAGGAATCATTGGCAGTAGCGGCAAAGATATTTAAAGGAAAAGATTTAGCAAAAGTAGCCTCGCATACGATCAATTATGGTCACATAGTTGATCCAGAAACGTCAGAGGATATCGATGAAGTGATGGTGTCCGTGATGCGTGCACCTAAAACTTTCACTCGTGAAGATATTATTGAAATCAATTGCCATGGTGGGATCGTGCCCACCAACAAAATTTTACAATTATTGTTGCAAAATGGCGCGCGTTTAGCGGAACCTGGAGAATTTACCAAACGAGCATTTTTACACGGTAGGATCGATTTGACCCAAGCAGAATCCGTGATGGATTTGATCAGGGCCAAAACTGATCGTTCAATGCAGATAGCCCTTAATCAGTTGGACGGTAATTTGTCTAAATTGATCAAAAATTTGCGGCAAGACATTTTGGATGTTTTGGCTCAAGTGGAGGTTAACATTGATTACCCTGAATATGACGATGTGGAAACTTTGACGACCAATTTGCTCAAGGAGAAAGCTCAAGAGGTTAAGAAGCGGATAGAAGACTTACTAAAGACCGCTAATCAGGGCAAGATTATGCGTGAAGGCTTAGCGACCGCGATCGTTGGGCACCCTAATGTTGGTAAATCAAGTTTATTGAATTATTTATTGCATGAGGATAAAGCTATCGTGACAGATGTCGCCGGGACAACGCGCGATGTGATCGAAGAATACGTCAACATTCGCGATGTTCCTTTGAAACTGATCGATACGGCCGGGATACGGGAAACGAAAGATAAGGTCGAAAAGATCGGGGTCGAGCGTTCGCGTAAGGCGATCGAGCAAGCTGACCTAGTTATGTTACTGTTGGATGCCAGTGAACCGCTGACAGATGGTGACCGTAAATTACTTGAGCTGACCAAGGACAAAAAGCGATTAGTTATTTTAAATAAGACGGACTTACCGCAAAAAATTGAGTTGGACGAAGTTAAGCGTCTGACTACGCCGACTGAATTGCTAAGTACTTCAGTCATTCAAAATGATGGCTTGTCAGAGCTGGAAGAACGGATCGCGCAGATGTTTTTCAACGGGATCGATAATTCGCAAACGACAGTCATGCTGACTAACTCACGTCACATAGCACTTCTGCACAAGGCTAAGGATTCGTTGGATGCTGTGCTGAACGGCATCGATGACGGGATGCCAGTGGACTTGTGCCAGATCGATATGACGGATGCTTGGGATGACCTTGGCGAGATCACAGGAGATTCATACCAGGATGAACTGTTGGATCAGCTCTTTAGTCAATTTTGTTTAGGCAAATAAAAGCCGTTCTTATAACCGATAATTATCGGTGTATAAAAGAGAGAATTTTGAGTAAAGAATATTCATCATGAAATAGGAGAAAGTAAAAATGCAGGAAGTAAAACAATATCCCGGAAAAGATTACGATGTGATCGTAGTCGGAGCTGGTCATGCTGGCGTTGAAGCCGCATTAGCAGCTGCCCGTATGGGTAACAAGACATTACTCATGACCATTAATCTTGAAATGGTAGCTTTCATGCCGTGTAACCCATCAATTGGCGGTCCAGCCAAGGGGATCGTAGTTCGTGAAGTTGATGCCCTTGGCGGTGAAATGGGCAGAAATATTGATAAAACTTATGTTCAAATGCGGATGCTAAATACTGGCAAAGGGCCAGCAGTTCGAGCATTAAGAGCACAAGCTGATAAAAGACAGTATTCCATTGAAATGAAACATACCTTGGAGCAGCAGAAAAACTTAACGTTGCGTCAGGGTATTGTGGACGACTTGATCGTTGAAAATGGGATTGTCAAAGGAGTTGTGACTAATACTGGCGCACGTTACGGTGCTAAAGCAGTTGTTTTGACCACAGGAACTGCGGCTCGCGGTAAAATCATTATCGGCGAGTTGATGTATTCTTCTGGTCCTAATAACACACAGCCATCCATGAAGTTATCAGGTAACTTGGAAAAACTCGGGTTTGAACTAAAACGATTCAAAACTGGGACACCGCCACGCGTTGATGGAAATACGATCGATTATTCCCAAACTGATGAACAGCCGGGTGACGTTAAACCGCACCATTTTTCTTTTGAATCAAAAGATGAAGATTATTTGCCTGCCAAAGAGCAGTTATCCTGCTGGTTAACTTATACCAATGGCGCCACACATGAAATTATTCATGACAATTTGAATCGAGCACCAATGTTTACCGGCGTTATCGAAGGTGTCGGCCCTCGTTATTGCCCGTCGATCGAAGATAAAATCGTGCGTTTTGCTGATAAACCACGGCACCAGTTGTTTCTAGAACCAGAAGGACGTCACACGGATGAATATTATCTACAAGGACTTTCGACTTCAATGCCCGAAGAAATACAGCAGAAATTTGTCCATTCGATAGCTGGTTTGGAAAAGGCAGAGATGATGCGTCCGGGTTATGCTATTGAATACGATGTTGTTTCTCCTTATCAGTTGCGTCCGACCCTGGAAACCAAATTAGTTAGCGGTCTCTATACCGCAGGGCAAACAAATGGTACTTCAGGGTATGAGGAGGCCGCGGGCCAAGGGATCCTTGCGGGCATCAACGCTGGCCGACATGCACTAGGCAAAGACCAAATCATTTTAAAGCGCAGCGATGCATATATCGGTGTCATGATCGATGACCTAGTCACTAAGGGCACAAATGAGCCTTACCGGTTACTGACCTCACGCGCTGAGTACCGCTTAATATTACGGCATGACAATGCTGATTTGCGTTTGACAGATCTCGGCCACGATATTGGATTGATATCCGATGAAAGGTATGCGCAATTTGAGGCTAAGAAACGAGATATTGTCGCAGAGATGCACCGTTTAGCGAGTGTGCGGATCAAGCCTAACGCTAAGATCAATGCATACTTGGCAGATCACAATGAACACGAACTCAAAGATGGGATCCTAGCCTGTGACTTTTTGAAAAGGCCATATGTGACTTACAATGATTTGCTCCAATTTATTCCTGGACCTGAGAAACCACTTGATCAGCAAGGAACCGAGCAAATCGAGATCCAGTATAAATATGCTGGTTATATCAAGAAGTCTTTGCAAAAGGTTGAGAAGTTGCGCCGGATGGAAGCTAAGAAGATCCCGGCTAATATCGATTATAATGCGATCGATGGTTTAGCGACAGAAGCTAGGCAAAAGTTAGTAAAGATCCAACCTGAAACGCTGGCACAAGCGAGCCGGATCAGCGGGGTTAATCCCGCAGACATGTCGATCCTGGCAATTTACATTGAACACGGACGAATCGCTAAGACTCACAAACAGCAAGACCAGCAAGCGGGATAATAATGGTTCTCTGATTAAAAAACGGAAAGTAAGTTTGAAGGTCGATTTATTGATCATCAAACTTATTTTTTTCTGTCGTCTACCATAATTGGGACCAGTTACCGGCATTATTGCTCACTAATGAATTTGTTTCACTTCAAATAAATTTTGATAGATATAATTGTGAAAACGTTAACATATTTAATTTAAAATTATGCTTACTATTTCTTAAACTAATAGTTATCCAACAATGTATAGGCTTTCATCAATATATTTATATGTACTTTCAAAATTATAAAAGCTTATGCAGCAGGGGAAGACGCTTGGAAATTGTGAAGCGCTTACAAAAAATATTAGCGATTTTGTTTGACATTTCACTTGAAACATATGCACAAAAGATGTATTATCCTAAGTGAAATATTTCACTTGAACAATCAAAAAATTGATGTTGGAGGATGTTATGATGAAAGCAACTGTCAAAAATGAGAAAACTATTACTCTTGAGCCTGTTGATTTGCAGGAAAGAGCAGATAAGTATACAAGTGGATTAGTTAGTAAAGCGGTCAAAGCGGAAGCGCAATACAGCAATTTTACCCAGGAACAAGTAGACAAGATCGTAGCCGCCATGGCTTTAGCTGGTTCTGAGGCTTCATTATCGTTGGCACATGAAGCGGTTGATGAGACCGAACGTGGTGTTGTTGAAGATAAGGATACTAAAAATAAGTTCGCGACTGAAAATGTCTACCATACTATTAAAAATGATAAAACTGTCGGTATTATCGAAGATGATGTGATCCGCGGCAGCATAAAAATTGCCGCTCCACTAGGAGTTATTGCGGGGATCGTGCCGACAACCAACCCGACTTCAACTGTCATGTTTAAGTCTTTGTTAGCAATGAAGACCAGGAATGCGATCGTCTTTTCTTTCCATCCGCAAGCACAGAAATGTTCCACACACGCTGCTCAAATTATGTATGATGCGGCTGTTAAAGCAGGCGCACCCAAAAATATCATTCAGTGGATCGACAAACCCAGTTTGGAAAACACCACTGCCTTGATCAAAAATCAAAACATTGCGACGATCTTAGCCACTGGCGGGCCAGGAATGGTTAATGCAGCCCTTTGTTCCGGCAACCCATCTTTGGGTGTTGGTGCCGGTAATGGGGCAATCTTTATCGATCATACGGCTCGGATCGATCGGGCCATCGAAGATCTCTTGCTGTCTAAGCGTTTTGATAATGGCATGATCTGTGCAACTGAGAACTCTGCCGTTGTCGAAGCTCCAATCTATGATGAATGGCTGCAAAAGATGCAAGAACGCGGGGCTTACCTGGTACCGAAGAAGGACTACAAAACATTAGCTGATTTTGTTTTTAATGACAAACACGGTGTTAATGGCAAGATTGCCGGTAAGTCGGCTCATTGGATCGCTGACCACGCTGGGATCAAGATGCCCGCAGATAAAGATGTCATGATGTTTGAACTTGATCGCAAAAATATCGGTGAGAAACTATCTTCTGAGAAGCTCTGCCCGTTGATCTCCGTATATAAGGCCAAGGACAGAGAAGAAGGGATCCAGATCGTCTGTGAATTATTAAGCTATCAAGGGGCTGGCCACAACGCTGCTATTCAAGTTGGGACCCAAGCTGATCCATTCATCAAAGAATTTGCCAACCGGACCAAAGTTTCTCGGATCCTAGTCAACCAACCAGACTCATTGGGCGGGATCGGCGACATTTACACAGATGCTATGCGTGCAAGTTTGACGCTCGGGACCGGCTCTTGGGGTGATAATTCATTGTCACATAACTTATCGACTGAAGACCTCTTGAACATTAAGACAATTGCCAAGCGTCGCAACCGTCCGCAGTGGGTCCGCTTGCCTGAAGATATCTTCTTCGAAAAAGACTCAGTCACATATTTGCAGGAAATGCCCGGTTTAAAGAAAGTTTTTGTCGTAGCTGATCCAGGCATGGTCCAATTCGGTTTTGTTGATAAGGTTTACGATCAATTAAATGTGCGCCCTGAACAAGTGAAGATCTCACTTTATGGTACGGTCAACCCTGACCCAACCTTGAGCCAAACGATTGAAATCGCAAAACAAATGGCGCAGTTCAAGCCTGATACGATCATTGCTATCGGTGGCGGTTCTGCTTTGGACGCTGCCAAGATCGCTCGTTACATCTATGAATATTCATATGATGAGGAAGATGGATTTTTGGACAGCTATGCTAAAGTAAAGGCATTGTTTATTAAACTCCAGCAGAAATTCATGGATATCAGAAAACGGATCGTATCTTTCAAACCACAGACCCATACCAAGCTGGTTGCTTTGTCAACGACTTCAGGGACTGGTTCAGAAGTTACTCCGTACGCAGTCATTACCGATGATGAGACACACGTTAAGTATCCGTTGACAGACTACGAATTAACGCCTGAAGTAGCAATCATCGACCCACGGTTTGCTTTGACGGTACCGCCGCGGACAGTGGCATTATCGGGCTTAGATACTTTATCCCATGCGCTTGAATCATATGTTTCTGTAATGTCTTCAGAATTCACCCGCCCATGGGCTTTGCAGGCGATCAAATTGGTATTTGAAAACTTGGAAGATTCTTTCACTTATCGGATCGAGCACCGGACTAAGGGTGGCGAACAGGCACGTGTCAACATGCACTATGCCGCTGCCTTGGCCGGAATGTCATTTGCCAATGCTTTCTTGGGGATCAATCACTCACTTGCTCACAAAACAGGTGGGGAGTTCGGCTTACCACATGGTTTGGTGATTTCGATCGCTATGCAGCATGTGATCCGCTTTAATGGAGTTTCCGGGAAAGTTAAACGGACCCCATTCCCTCGCTATGAAGTGTATACGGCTCAAAAGGATTATGCTGATATTGCGCGCTATATTGGGTGCACAGGCAAGAACGATGCCGAACTCGTCGATGCTCTATGCAAACGAATCGACAAGTTGATGAAGGCTGTTGGTGTAACACCGACTTTGTCAGCAAACGGAGTCACCAAAGAACAATTCAATGGTGCTTTAGATAAGTTAGTTGATCTTGTTTATGGTGATCAATGTACGGCTGTGAACCCTCGGCAGCCTAGTCTGTCAGAAATCAGGCAATTGCTGATCGATCAGTTCTAGAAAATAATTGTTTCAAAAATTGCTCTAGATATTATCAAAAAGACCTTGAACTGTTAAAAGAACAGTTCAGGGTCTTTTTGCGTCATTAGATCGTTGAGCGGCAAACTGATCTGCATTTTGATCATGAAAGTAAAAGAAGTGCAAAAAAGTTCCACAATGAGCAGATATCTATTAAAAATGAGTAAGCAGCAGTGCAGTTTGAACTGACCAACTTTTTAATGCAAGTGATTATTACAGTATCTTAATCGTTTTTGGAATATATGCAGACCAATATATTTAAAAAGGTTGACAATATTATTACAATGTTGTATCTTAAGCATTGCAAATGTTAAAAAGATAGCAAATACATCTATACCAATAATGAATAATGTCAGAGGTATATTAAAAAGTTTAGGTAAGGGAGTCTTATTATGTGTGGAATAGTTGGAGTTACTGGTAAAGAAAATGCAACCGATATTTTGCTGAATGGTCTGAAAAAGTTGGAATACCGCGGTTATGATTCAGCAGGTATTTACGTTAATGATCAAAAAGGCAATGGATATTTAGTTAAGGAAAATGGCCGCATTGCAGATTTATGCGCTGAAGTTGGACCAGCCGTTAAGGGAACAACTGGGATCGGTCATACACGGTGGGCAACTCACGGTGAACCAAGTCAAAACAATGCACATCCGCAAGTTTCTGCTGATGGCCGTTTTTATCTGGTACATAACGGGATGATCAGTAATTTCAGTCAGCTAAAAAAGGATTACTTAACCGGTACAAAGTTTGTGAGTGATACTGACACTGAAGTTGTCGTTCAATTGGTTTCACATTTCGCTGACCAAGGAATGGCAACGAAAGAGGCTTTTACCCACGTTTTGAGTTTGATAGATGACTCATCTTCCTATGCTTTTTTGTTGATGGACAAAGAAGAACCAGATACATTATTTGTCGCCAAAAAAAAGAGCCCGTTGTTGATCGGAGTCGGCGACGATTTCAATGTTGTTTGCAGTGACTCGATGGCTATGTTGGCAGAGACCCATGATTTTATCGAATTGACCGATGGTGATGTGGTAACAATTACACCGCAAAAGGTTGTTATTGAAGATAAATTTGGAAACAGTGTCAAGCGGCATCAGTTTCACGTGGATGATGATGCCAGTGCCTCAGAAAAAGGGGCGTATGAATTTTTCATGCAAAAAGAGATCGATGAGCAGCCTGCTGTTATTCGGCGGCTTCAGCAGACATATCTGGGGCAAGATGGATCCGTGAAAATTGATAAGGATTTATTGAGAGCGCTGGACGGAGCTGACCGTTTATATATTGTTGCAGCTGGAACCAGTTATCACGCCGGTCTGGTCGGTAAAGATTTATTTGAAAAAGTTGCCGGAGTGCCGACAGAAGTCCATATTGCTTCAGAATTTGGCTATAATCCGCCATTATTGTCTGACAAACCTTTCTTCATTTTCCTGACTCAAAGCGGCGAAACTGCTGACAGTCGAGAAGTTTTAGATAAGGTCAACCAATGGGGTTACCAAAGCTTGACGGTTACCAACGTTCCTAATTCAACTTTATCGCGGGAAGCCACATTTACCATGTTGCTAAATGCTGGGCCAGAAATTGCTGTAGCTTCTACCAAAGCATATACCGCTCAGATGACGGCAGAATCCATCTTGGCCAAGGGTTTAGGTTTGCACAAGAAAACTGAATATGCGAAATCTTTCAAACTGGGTACAGAGCTAACCAAAGTTGCTAATGCTATTCAAGCTATGGTCGATCAAAAGGACCTGATCGAGGATTTAGCAGCTAAATACCTCGCTACGACTAGAAACGCCTTTTATATTGGGCGTGGTATTGATTATCAGACAGCAATCGAGGCGGCCTTGAAATTGAAAGAAGTTTCCTACGTGCAAACAGAAGGTTTTGCTGCTGGTGAATTAAAACACGGCACAATTTCGTTGATCGAAGAAAACACACCGGTTATCGCGATCATTACTGACCAGAAGACAGCAGAGCATACTAGAAGCAATGTCCAAGAGGTTGAAGCGAGAGGTGCGAGTGTGATAAATATAGTAGCAGAACAATTGGCACAACCGACGGACCAGATCGTTTTACCAGAAGTTCATCAATTGCTCACGCCTTTAGTGGCGATCATTCCAGCGCAATTGTTGGCCTATTATACAAGTAAAGAACGTGGTTATGATGTGGACAAACCGAGGAATTTAGCAAAAAGCGTGACTGTAGAATAAGAGAATATTTTGATTTAGTGGATTCAGGCGGAAACATTTAAGAATTACAGAGTACATCACTCTATATGAATTGACAATTTAGGTGTTGAATTTGTTTCTGGCATATCAAGATTGTAAAGAACATTAGCGTATTAATATCATCAACAGCTATAACTATCTAATGAAGTGTCCCTGGTTAGCAGATTTGTATCTGATAACTTTGGGGCACTTCAGTTTGCTAACAAGAGATTTTTTGGTACTTTTGGCGAGATAATTTCATTCGAAGGCTTGCATTATTGGTCTATATCAATTATAATTGGACTATACCAATAAGAAGCATAAACGGAGGCTGGAAAGATGAAAGTTATTATTGCCAAAAGCCCCGAAGAGGCAGGGGTCGAAGGTTACAAGGTATTTGCCCAGGCACTGGAAAATGGTGCAAAAGTATTTGGCTTGGCCACTGGC
This sequence comes from uncultured Ligilactobacillus sp., assembly GCA_934215475.1. Lineage (GTDB taxonomy): Bacteria > Bacillota > Bacilli > Lactobacillales > Lactobacillaceae > Ligilactobacillus. The sequence goes on along the minus strand of CAKPZY010000022.1, from coordinate 4,695 downwards.
TCAACACCATTAACAACTTACGCGAGGATCGCCAAAAGTGACTTAGATTTCTCTGATTCTATTTCCATTAACCTTGATGAATACAAGGGGATCAGTCCTGACAATGAGCAAAGTTACCGGTACTTTATGAACAAAAATCTATTTTCGAAGAAACCATTTAAGCGCTCTTACTTGCCAAACGGCATGGCTAAAGATACTGCTGCCGAAATCAAGCGTTATGACAAATTGATCGCTGACTATCCAATCGATCTCCAATTATTAGGGATCGGTGTAAATGGACATATTGGTTTCAATGAACCTGGCAGTCCTTTTGATGGTGGCACTCATATTGTAGATTTGACAAAATCAACAATTAAAGCCAATTCACGTTTTTTTGATAAAATTGAGGATGTACCGAAGCAAGCTATCTCGATGGGAATTGGTTCGATCATGAAGTCAAAGAAAATCATTCTAGAAGCATATGGAGAAAAAAAGGCAGACGCTGTTGCTAAGATGATCGATGGGCCCGTTACTGAAGACATGCCGGCGAGTGCTCTGCAAAATCATTCTGACGTAATTGTGATCTTGGATGAGGCTGCAGCCAGCAAACTCACCCAGAAATAAGCAGATATTGGCAAAAAGTCCCCTACTAAAAATCTGAGAGGGCTTTTTTGTCGTTCAACAAGATATAATTTACCAAGTAAATTAATTTTTATTTGGTAGAGGTGTAACCAGCCGTAAAAAAGTAAAATTATTGTTTTTATGCGCTAACTAAAATAAGATGAGAAAGTACGGTCTGTCAGTGAATTTAATTGTAGTTATAAGGGTTTAAAAGTAGAAAACTTTGTGGTGATGAAGATATGAAAAAAGCGTTTATATTTGATATGGATGGCGTGATCGTCGATAGTGAAAAATTTTACCAGCAAACAAGGCTAGGATTTCTGAAATCTGTCGGGTTACAGCCGGGTGTAAAGGACTTGCAGCCATATATCGGTGCATCATTTTCCGATGGTTGGAAGATGATGGTGCCTGATACTTCTTTGTGGGGAGACTTGTTGCCAAGATATAAAAAATATTTTAGTGACCATCCCATCTATTATCCGGACTATGTGCATCCTCATGTCACAGATTTTTTTAAAGCTTTAAAAAAAGCAGGGAAGATCGTGACGCTCGCGTCGGCTGGAAATGGGACTTTGATCAAGCAGATGATCAGGCAGTGTCACTTTGAACCTTATTTTGCTGCAGTCTTGAGTGGAGAAGATGTGTCCAAAAACAAACCGGCACCCGATATTTATTTGACCAGTGTCCAAAATATTGGCTTAAAACCGGAGGAATGTGTGGCACTTGAGGACAGCCCTGTTGGGATAAGATCAGCCAAGGCAGCTGGTTTAGAAACATGGGCTTTAAAATATCCTGGTTATCAAATGGATCAGAGCAAGGCAAATAAGATCTTTAACGGGTTTGAAGATGTTAATGATTATTTTGCTGAAAAAATAGGGTAGGTGCTGAATGATATGCCTTTGATACTGATCATGGTTGATCGGCATCTTTTTTTATCATGAAAGTCAGCATTTTTTGAAAAGATTAGAAAAAATAAGAGGTATTTTAATATGTCAAAAATATTCAAAAAAGTTAAATTTATTCAAAAAAGGCTGGCTAGAAATGCATAAAATGAGCTATTTCTTTATCTTTATAAATGGATATTTTTAATTTATTGAATATTGGTATACATAGATTTGACAAGAGATAACGGGTAACATAAACTCATATTAAAATAGTGCCGAATAATTAGGATACGCCAAATGACAGGAGTTGATACAGTGGCAAAACAGATCACCAAACCACAAAATTACGGGTTTACTTGTCCGATCCATGTGACTTCCGAAATTGGTAAGCTTAAAGCCGTCATTCTGAAAAGGCCAGGCAGGGAGATTGAAAATCTTACACCCAATACGATGCCGCGTTTGTTATTTGATGATATCCCGTACTTACCTATTGCGCAGGCAGAACATGATTTTTTCGCGCAAACATTAACTGAACGTGGGATCGAAGTTTTGTACTTGGAAAAGCTAGTGGCTGAAGTCTTAGTCGATCTTGCGGTAAAAAAAGATTTTATCGCCCGAATGCTGCAGGAATCTGGTTTTAGTCGTGGACTGACTCACGATGCATTAGCAGAGTACTTGCTCAATATGGAACCACAACAACTGGTCACCACTGTTATGGAAGGCATTAGAAAGAGTGATATTGATATTGCACCGCAAGATTTGCGTTTGCTTTCAGAAGATGTAGGTTATCCCTTCTTACTTGACCCGTTGCCAAATCTTTACTTTACACGTGATCCAGTCGCTGCGATCGGAGAAGGGCTCTCAATCAATCGAATGACTTTTGCTGCGCGTCAGCGGGAGTCTTTATTTATGGAATTTGTTATCAAGTACCACCCTCGATTTGCGAACCAGGGAGTGCATATCTGGAGGAGTCGAAAGCCTGGAGCGCGGCTGGAAGGCGGAGATGAATTGGTATTAAGCGCTCATGTTTTGGCGATTGGGATCTCACAACGGACCTCCGCTGATGCAATCGAAGAGATCGCGAAGAATCTATTTTCCAAATCAAGTTATGACACGGTCATTTGTATCAAAATCCCGCATAACCATGCCATGATGCACTTAGATACTGTCTTTACCATGATCAATCATGCTCAGTTTACGGTCCATCCTGAAATTTTAGAAGGGGGTAGGATCGATATGTGGATCCTGCATCCAAGATCAGATGGGGGATTGGCCAGTGAATATCGGACTGATCTGTTGCAAGTGCTGAAAGAAAATCTGCACCAACCGGAACTCGATCTAATTCCGACAGGTAATGCTGATCCGGTGGTAGCACCCCGGGAGCAATGGAATGATGGTTCCAATACACTGGCGATCGCTCCAGGTGAGGTCGTGACTTATGACAGGAATTATGTATCCAATGAACTGTTAAGACGGCATGGGATACTGGTACATGAAGTGCGCTCCAGTGAATTATCCCGTGGGCGGGGCGGCCCGCGCTGTATGTCAATGCCGATTATAAGAGAAGATATATAGCTAAACTATAAAAATGCGGTTAATGTGGGTACTTATGCACTTTAGGCAAAACTTCATTTAGCTAATAAATGCGTATCTAAGGCTTTGATTGACATTAGTTAGCTTATTAACTATAATGCACCATAAATTGTAATTACATAACGAAACGATGATGAGATGAGTAGTGGAGCGTTATCTATCCCAAGAGAGTTCACACTTTGGTGGAAGTGAACGTTAGAGAGTTTGCGAAAATGGTCTCGGAGTGATCGCTTGCCGAGCCGAAAGGTAAAATGAGCGTGGAGAAATACCCATTATAGTGTCTGAGTTGAGCAAAATATTGCTGTACTCGTTGAGTTGCTTAGTGAGAGCTGAGCGAAAATAAAGGTTGTAACACGTCACAAGACGTCCTTGGGTTGCAAAAACCAAGGACGTTTTTTGTTTGCAATTAAATTTTTCATCTATAACCCATGGTGTTTAATGGCGAGATTTTTTCCTTTTTTTAGGATTTTATTTGCCAATTTGTTTCGAAGGAACCAGGGGATAGAGACCAAGTTAATTATTTGTCGCTGTAATTTATTTTTGAAAAATTTTATGAAGAGGATGATGATATGAGCGTTACTGATGATTTTTCCTTTACTGTTGAACCAGCAGTGAAAAAATGGGGACTTAAAGTTAGGGGAGTAGTAATATCCGGAGTCGCCAATTCGACATATCCTACCGAACTAAAAGAACTTCTAAAAAAACGAAGTGCTGCGGTTTTAGCAGGCTTGGATCCTGAAAATTATAAACAAGATGAGATCTTACAGGGATTTTGGCACTTGCATGAGCAACTTCAAATCAGGCGGCGCGACAACCGTTCAAGCAGCGAGAGTTTGTTGCGGCTTTTGTTAAATAAAGGCCACTTATTTCAGATCGATCCTATCGTCGATATTTACAACCTCATTTCGATTGAAACAAAATTGGCGTTAGGCGCCCACGATATTGACAAAATTGGTGGAGCAAAAGTCCAATTAAAAATCACTGATGGTACTGAAAATTACGCTCCACTTGGTTCTCATAAGGCAAAGAAAGTTAAAGCAGGAGAGTATTGTTACGTCGACGGTGACAATGATGTGATTTGTCGTTTGGAAGTTAAACAGGTTAATAAAACAAAGATCACAGCGGATTCGAAAGACATTTTTTACATTGTAGAGGGTAATGAGGCGACGTCAGATGATTATCTCAATAGAGTGAGCAATGAGTTGGTTGAGATAACTACCAAGTATTTAGGTGGTAAGGGAAAAATTTTGGATTCAGAGGATTAATTTGAAAAACAAAAGAAACACATTTTTATTCTTTTACGAAGAATCATTAATTTTCAATATTGGAGAAACTGCAGAATGATGAAACACCTCACAATTGTTAGACACATAAAGCTGACAATTATGAGATGCTTTTTTATGACTATATGGTGACGTAGTATTTTGTTATATATGTGACTATGAAATTATAGCAGGCACAATTACTCTCTTTTGATCTATCTTTTCATTATTTAATGTTTTAAGCATAATTTCAGCAGCTATCCCACCCATTAGAAAGGGATTTTGATTGATTAGTTTTGCATTTGGACTAATTGCCCGTGCTGTTTTAGTATCCGCAAAACCTGTTGCCATTACTG
>CAKPZY010000021.1 GCA_934215475.1 uncultured Ligilactobacillus sp. | reverse complement strand
AAACCACCACTTATTTTATCATATCCAATGATGGGCAAAAATCAAACTTAAGGAATAAGTATTAATTTGTAAATTATAGTAAACAAAAACGAGTATAATATACTTAAATCTAGTATATTATTGATTAAGGAGATAAATTTCCGTGAACTTCAAATTTTTATCAAGACACGATCGTGTTCATCAGCTATTATTATGGATGCTGCTGCTTGCAATAGGAACGGCTGTCATATTTTTTAATTTACTGTGGAACTCGAACCTGCCTATATTTTCATTAACAAAACAACCTTCATTGTATTATGCGGTTTTTCGCTCTATTCAGGGATTTAGTAGTATTTTCTTAAATATTTTGCTGCTTTTTATCGGATACATTCTTTCCAAAAGCGGAAAGACAAAGATTCAGTATATAATCCAGCAGTGGCTCTCTGTTTTTATTATCAGTATTCTGTTGTTCATTGTTTTTTCGATGGGGTTTAACGCGGAGGGTTTAAATAATTTCTTTGATACTATTTTTCCATTGGCCCGGAATACGTATCCGTTGGTTACTGGACTATTTTTAGGGCAGTTGGCAATTCCTGTTTTAAAAAAGCTGCTGACTGTTTACGATTCCAAAACCATATTTAGGTCCGCAATTATTCTTGGAATTATTCCAACTATTTTTAACAAGGATATTATCGGTTTTAGCACAGGGAATACCACTCTTTTTGCTTTTTATATGTTTATGCTGGGAAGCCTGCTTGCAATTACAGATGCGAAATTAATTAACAGGCACACTAAGTGGCTAATTTTTTTTATTCTTTCAGATTTGTTTTTGAACTTAATAATGCCCTACATTTCTTTTGGTATCCATATTGATCTCAGTACTGCTGGGAGGTTTACCCCTAGCAGTTCTGCCTTTAACATTCTGATCAGCATTTTCTTATTCGATGGCTTTAAAAGCAAACTGCAAAAATTACACATCAACGTTGTGACTGCAGCTAATATTCAGCATCTTGTACTGTACTGTCTAGCAACTTTGATGATCAGTACATTTGGGAATATCAGTAAAATTAATGCAATTAATAATAACTTGCCATTTACGACTTTTTGGCAAAAATTTTGGGTCGTACTACTGGAAGCACTGGCTTTTTCTATAATTTTGTTTCTCTGTGAGCTGGTACTGCGCAGCTTATTTTCTAAGCTTAACATGGGACATAAATATCAAAGCGCACATGTTTTACAGGCGATGGAAATTGCCAAAAATGATATTACAAAATTAATTTTTTCACGAGGCTTTTTTACTCTCTGCGTTTTTTATTTGTTAGCAGCATTTTCGCTGCTTATAATGAACGATGCTATTACTATTAGTCCATCAACATTGCTGACAATGAATATTTTTACTTATACTTTCTTTGTGCGTCAGCAAATTATTTGGTTAAATGTTTTGATCATTCTGGCTATTTTTACAATATTGCGCTTCATTTTTCTTAGAAGATACTGGTTCCCATTTATTTTAACCAGCTTGTTTGTCGTACTTTGGTCTGTGGCTGCCAAGGTCAAGCTGAATTTACGGCAAGAGCCTGTAGTTCCTTCTGACATGGCAGAACTAAAAAATATCGGTAGTTTATTGGGCATGATCGATTTAAAACTGGTCATAGCTTTGTTTTCCACACTTGTGGTCTTTTTGGTGCTGGCTTTATATTTGCAGGTCAAACACCCGGGAGCCAACCTGTCATTTGGTAAAATGACTATTTATACAGTGTTAGCGCTGATTTTTTTAAGCGGTGCATTTTTTGCAAATCACGCAAATACTCCGCCTAAAATACTTTTGGATCTGATGGGTGATAGCCGGTTCTTTCAAAATCAAGCCAATGGTGCCAGGGCGAATGGCAGCTTGCTTCAGTTTATCAATAACATTGATGTCAAAGTTATGGATCAGCCTGCTGGTTATTCTCAGTCACGTATGCAAAAAATAGCTCAAGAATATGCGAATATACAGCGGCAGATCAATAAAGGACGCTCGAATAAAATTGCTGATCAAACGATCATTATGGGCTTAAGTGAAAGCTTTTCTGACCCATTCAGAGTGCCTGGATTGAATCTAAACAAGGACCCAATGCTATATATTAGGTCTTTAAAAAAGCAAACAACATCTGGGATCATGATCAGTGGCGGATACGGCGGCGGAACTGCCAATATGGAATATATGGCTTTGACGGGTTTTGGACTCAGTAACTTTTCCCCAACGTTATCTACGCCATATACACAGTTGGTAGACCACATGAACGTGGCGCCTTCATTTGTAAAATCTTTTAATTACAGTGCGGCTATTCACCCTTATCAGGGAGTTTATTATAACCGGCCAAATGTTTATCGGAAATTTGGGATCGATAAGTTTGCTTACCTAGGCAGCAAAACACCAATTAAATATCAGAAGAAAATAGACAACAGTAATTATTTATCAGACTATACTGCCTACCAAAATGCTCTTGCTCAAATCAAAAGCCGGCGTGGCGGCCAGTTCATCAACCTGATAACTATGCAGAATCATTTGCCATACAACGCTGGCACATATAACAACACCAAGTTTCATGTTAGTGGCGAAGCAGTCATGAACCCGACCAATGCGGCTAATATTGAACAATATACAATGGGCATGAATTTTACGGATCAAGAAACGAGAAAATTCATCCAGCAGCTGGATAATGTCAATAAGCCGATCACTTTTGTTTTTTATGGTGATCATCTGCCAGGAAATTATCCTGGAGTACCCATGAAAGAAAACGAACTGAAGATGCATGAGACTGACTATTTTATTTATTCCAATAAGTATGCTAGAGAACATAACTCTGCTTTAAATAAAATAGATAGGAACTCTACTAAGTTTGTTAGTCCAACTAACTTCTTTGCCCTGGCTGCAGAGCAAAGCAATTCAAAAGTTGATCCTTATGTGGCTTTGCTGACCAAAGTCAATCAGGATCTGCCGACATACGGTTCGGATATATTTGACAAAGAGAACCGTTTTGTTGATGCTAATGGAAAGCCAGTGGGCGAAAGAGCTTTGAGTAAGCATCAGAAAAAATTGCTGCACGATTATCAGTTGGTCCAATATGATATGACGGCCGGCCAACAGTATTTAGCTAGGGCTCAATTCTTCGCGCGCTGAATATTACTCGCTTCGGCGGTTAGTAATGGATATTAACAAAACATGTATCAAGGAATTTTATCTCCAGCTTTACTTTGCTTGAAACAGTGCAATAGTTTAATATTAAAATGTAATAAATAGGATGTTAATGGCGTTGAATTTTATTTAAATGACTTGAAGATAATATAAATTGTGATAGAAGAGGGTAAAAATGCCAAAAACTTTATCAATTGTGGTACCTTGCTTTAACGAAGAGGAAACGATCCCTCTTTTTTATGCAGAGATAGAAAAAATAAAGCCACGTCTGCGCGGAAGTTTGTTGGAGTACATTTTTATAAATGATGGCTCAAACGATGGGACACTAAAAACATTACGCCGCCTGCATGAAAAAGATAGTAAAGAAGTTCATTATATTTCTTTTTCGCGCAATTTTGGAAAAGAGGCCGCATTATATGCTGGTTTACAGGCTGCTTCCGGAGATTATGTGGCTGTAATGGATGCGGATCTCCAAGATCCACCGGAACAACTACCAGACATGCTTGCAGGAATTGAAGACGAAGACTATGACATAGTGGGCACACGCAGGATGGATCGCAAGGGAGAGCCGCTTATCAGATCTTTCTTCTCAAATATGTTTTATAAAATCATCAATAAAATTTCTCATACTCAGTTTTTAAACGGTGTGCGAGATTTTAGGATGATGACAAGGCAGGTCGTTGATTCAGTCCTTGAAATGTCGGAGCATAACCGCTTTTCTAAGGGGATCTTCAGTTGGGTCGGGTTTAATACCAAATTTTTAGAATATAAGAATCGTGATCGTGTCGCCGGTAAGACGTCCTGGTCTTTTTGGGGCTTGTTTAAGTATTCTTTACAGGGCATTATCAACTTTTCCGAAACTCCTTTATATTTAGCATCGTATATCGGATTCGGTTCGTTTCTGGTGTCAATAATCGCTTTGATATTCATTGTCTGTCGTAAAATCTTTTATGGAGGCAGTGTAAATGGCTGGGCTTCGATAGTTTCTGTTGTTCTCTTTATTGGCGGACTCCAGTTGCTTTGTCTTGGGATCTTAGGCAGATATGTCGGAGGCATCTATTTGGAAGTTAAAAAGAGGCCGGTTTATATTATTAAAGAGAAGAAATAAGCGCATCTTCAGGAATGTTAGAATTGAAAATCCAACGTTTTTATAACTTTAGAGGGAAAATATGGGAAAAATTGTTTTATCTGTGATAATGCCAACATATAATTCCAGCACATACATTGATACCACAATACAAAGTCTAATGGAGTCTCTCGGTAGGTTTAAAGAGCAGTGCGAGATCATTTGTGTCGATGACGGGTCAAGTGATGATACACTTGAGCGGCTCAAAGAATATGCAAAGACAAATTTGGTCATCAATGTTGTTGCTTTACAGCACAATGGCGTAAGTAATGCCAGAAATGTCGGCTTAAAAAAGGCCAGTGGCAGATATGTGACATTTGTGGACAGTGATGACCTTTTCGCCAAGGATTTCTATCCAACGTTTCAGCAGCAAATAAAAGAAGATCCAGATATAATATTGGAAGATGTTCACGGAATAAAAGAAGATAAATTTTTCAATAACTTAATTGATGAAGAAAAGCTCAGTGTAATGAAAATTAATTTGCGCTTTGGAGATATTACCTTACCTTGGGGCATTGGCTCACGTATCTATAAGAGACCTTTTTTAATGGGAAATCATTTGTTATTTGATACTGAACTTGTCGTATCCGAGGACATGTTGTTTATTTTAGAAGCCGTTTCTTATGCGCAATCACTGATCTTGTCGCCAAAGAGATTTTATTTTTTGCAAGCATCTCATACTCTATTTCACTATAATCCTAAAAATTTGCATTCCGAACTTCATTTTCGGAAAGAGATGGAGCAACTAATGCAAAAGTATCATCATTTATTGGCTGAGGATATTAATAATCGGACAAAACTGACTGGTTTTATCTTTTTAATAGATAGTTATTTTGGCCCATTATGCCAAAATAAGGGAATTTCTTATTCAGAGGCATCGAGGGAGTTAAGTCAAATTGCAAGTGACTATCATTATGATGATGCTTTTTCAGAGAAAAAATTTGATGAATTTTTGAGCCGAAAAGCACCAATATTTCGCAGATTATTGCACCATAAACAATTCAAGCTGGTTTTGATATTGAATGTATTTATTGATAGACTCTTACGGATCAGACGCTGAATCAGAGTTAAGGAATGGTGGAAATGTATAAACGTGTTTGTGTCGTGTTAGTGACATATAATCGGTCAAATTGTTTGGCGACTGCGATCAAAGCTATAGAAGCACAAAGTGTAAAGCCTGCAGGGGTTTTAGTGTTTGATAACAATAGCAGTGACGATACCATTGAATATTTAAAGCAGCAAGGCTATTCAGAAATTAAGCGTGGAGAAGAGGAGCAAATCGACCGTTCCTATTATCATAGTAGTGAAAATTTAGGCGGCTCCGGAGGTTTTTCCCTTGCAGTCGAATTAGCAAGTCAAGCAGATTTTGATTATCTTTGGATCATGGATGATGATGTAGCACCCACGAAAAATTGTCTTGAAATTTTGCTGAACCAAATGCAGCAAAATAAAGTTCAAGTTACTATCCCCGCCAGAAAGGGGCCAAATTTTACGGATAAAGTCTGTATCGATTTAGATACAACTAATTTTTTAAAGTTTTTCATCTGGTGGCGTAAAAAATATGCCAAGCATCCTTTGAACAGGGACACCTACACTGTCAAGGATATGACTTTTGAAGGGCCTCTGATCAGTAATGAATTAGTTAAAAGAGTTGGCAAACCTGACGGAGGATATTTTATTCAATTCGACGATACAGATTATGCCGAAAGATTGTTGCGCTTCTCTAAAATTATTTATGTTAGAAACGCGGTTTTGCTCAGACAATTACCCGCAAAAATAATCAACCATAATGAGAAAAAAACCCCGATGAATTGGAAGGACTATTACTTCATTCGCAACAACGTGGTTTTTGATAAGCGGTACGGGAAGAAATGGATGGTGCGAAAGATAAGCCCCCTCCTGATGGTGCTTTATTATGTTGCTTTGTCAGTTAAGGATGGCAATGTTAGGACTAATTTCCCAATCATTATTAAGGCTGCTAGAGATGGAATGGCAGGTAAAATGGGCAAACAAGTTGATCCTAACTACTAAAGGCTTATCACTGTCTACTAGGTCATCTTTTGTAGTTCTTTAATTGCTACTGATAAAATCCAAAAAAGCTTGTTTCTCAGATAAAGAAGCAAGCTTTTTTGTAGTTGCTATAATTTAATCACGTTCAAATAAATCGCGCGTATAGACCTTATTTGCTACATCGTCCAAGGCATCGCTGTATCTGTTGGCAATAATTGCTTTGGATGCGGACTTGAATTTAGGTAAAGAGTTAACTACTTTGCTGCCAAAAAATGTGCTGCCGTTGGGCAAAGTTGGTTCATAGATGATCACCTTTGCGCCTTTAGCCTTAATACGTTTCATGACACCTTGAATTGAACTTTGTCTGAAATTATCGCTATTACTTTTCATGGTTAAGCGATAAATGCCAATAGTAATTTCTTTTTCTTTAGCGGCATCAAATGTTGTATCTTCATTGTAATTATAGTAACCGGCCATTTTTAAGACCTGGTCAGTAATGAAATCTTTGCGAGTTGCGTTTGAATTCACGATGGCTTCGATCAAATCTTGAGGAACGTCTTGGTAGTTGGCCAATAATTGTTTAGTATCCTTAGGCAAGCAATAACCGCCATATCCAAATGATGGGTTATTGTAATGTAAGCCTATCCGTGGATCTAAGCCTACGCCTTCGATGATATTTTTTGTGCTCAGTCCTTTAACTTCTGCGTATGTGTCCAGTTCGTTGAAGAAGCTGACACGTAAGGCCAAGTACGTATTGGAAAATAATTTGACCGCTTCTGCTTCAGTAAAGCCCATGAATAGTGTATTAATGTTGTCGTCGCTTGCGCCTGCTTGCAGTAATCCGGCAAATTCGTGAGCTTTTTCTGTTAATTTTTTGTCAGAAAAATCAGTACCGACAATAATTCGCGAAGGGTGGAGGTTATCATATAAAGCCTTACTTTCTCGCAAAAACTCCGGGCTGAAAAGTATATTTTTCATGCCTAGTTTCTTGCGAATATTTATCGTATACCCAACCGGGATCGTTGACTTGATGATCACCGTTGCATTTGGAGCATATGTTTTAACAAGTTTTAAAACTTCCTCCACAGAAGACGTGTCAAAAAAGTGTTTTTCACTATCGTAATTAGTCGGCGTGGCAATTATTATAAAATCTGCATCAGTATAAGCTTCTTTTGCATCAAGAGTTGCTGTCAAGTTTAATTTTTTGTGTGCCAAAAAATACTCAATTTCTTTATCCTGTATCGGAGTTTTTTTAGCATTGATCAACGCAACTTTTTCCGGAATTATATCTACTGCATGAACTTCATTGTGCTGTGCTAATAAAGTTGCAATACTCAGGCCTACGTACCCTGTACCAATGACGGCTATTTTAAAATTTCGTGACATGACACTGCTCCTCATAAAAAATTATTTTTCACTCAAATGGTGTGCTCGGTTATATTGTCTTAGTGAATCGTCAAAGATATCGTTTTTATCATGGTCAACAAAATCTTGCATAGTTCGTTGCGCTTTCGTTGTTGCTCTTCCCCGCGCCTTTTTTTGCATAAATTCTTCCTTAGATTTGGTGAAATAATGATTTATCCGCATTGTGTCGGTGTTGACACTTTTAGTGAAAGTTCCGGTTAGTTTTGAGCCATTGGTATCGATGGTATGATGGCCTGGAAGATAATAGGGGCAGTGCGGGTTATCTATAAAACCAGCTGTATATTTGGGATCTACAATACTTTTAACATGATGATTTTTCTCAAAGTCATTTTTTGAACGGTACACAAAATTGTCTGTCATAAGCCCGGACGGTTTTTTCTCTAAGTGTGACGAGCCGAAGACTTGCCAGTTAATTGCTAGCCCGCCGACATTCTTGGTAGAAAAATATTTGAATAAAATATCGAGTAGGTTTTGTTTTTGGTCTTGTACGTAAAGAAACTCATCTACATCCAAGAAGGCCATATAATGGCATGATCTGCCAAAGCAATTTAATGCGTGATTATAGGCATCTAGTTGTCGTCTACGGCCAGGGAATTTAGTATATGTCACTAGATTTCCGTACTTAGATAAAATTTCCTGAATATTATCTGTACTTTCATTGTCGTAGATATAAAAGTGAGAAACACCTAAGGTCAGGTAGTAGTTGATCCATTCACTGAGATAAGGTGCCTCATTCTTGGCAATTGCTACAATGACTAAGCCATATTTTACTGGTGTCTTTTTCTTTTCTTCAAGCAAAAGTCGGCCCAAATTTACCACTCCGGGGAGTAAATATTTCAGGTCGGCTTGACGTACATTTTCATCGGTTTTGAAATCTGTTTTCAAGTTAATAAAAGACGGAACTCTTCGGATGCTAGCGTGTAATGCTGTTTTTAAGCTCATGTATGATCTCCTTGAATTCTGGAATAAGAGTATTGATGGTTTTTATAATAAAGACCAAAAACGATCAAATCCAACCAATCGAAGCTGCATTTAATAAGTTAAATATCAGCTTTGGGAAAATTCCGCTACCTTTAATTTACCATAAAAATCAGGAATTTGTGGTAATAATTTTATCTTTAAGAAATAATAACCAAATTAAAAAAAAGATAACTTAATTAGATTATCTTTTCAAGTCATGGAATTACATCCCCTAAAACAGTGGCTTCCGGGGTTTGGAATCCTTAATTGTTTTATTTTTATTTAACTTTGATGTGTAAGATTTTTTTCGTCCACCGGTTCAATTGCCAGTAACTAATGTATAGTTGACTGCGTAATCCTTGAGTCGGCCACATTTTGACGGTGGTATTGATATGTGGGAGGGTAGAGCGATACTTATTTACTAGGTGGCGTAGATAAGTGTAGTAGTGATAATCTTCGGACTTTCCCTCAGAAGTATGCCACAGATTTGCTGGGACAACATAATTTGTTAAAACCTGTTCATTGGCAGCAAGGCATTGTTCCACAGCGTACAAATGCCAACCGCCCTCGATTGAAAAAGGACATTTTTGCCAAAAATCTTTGGTCATGACAAAAAAACATTCATCCACAGTTTGAACTTGAGTTGGTTCACTTATCTTGTTTCCCGCAGCTACCTTGTCTGCTCCATGCACGATATTAGACAGGATAATCCGATTACCATTAACAAGCTCGTAAGGACTGCCCGCAACTCCAACTACACCGAAGCTGGAAATTCCCCGGATATAATTTGTGATATCATAAAGTGCATGGTAATTTAGAAAACGAATATCTGGATGGCAAAAAAAGAGTAGCTTTCCCTGAGCTTTTTTCGCTGCTGCGTTGTAGGCATCTCTGGCTGCGAGAAATTCATGGTGTGTGTTATTGATTTTGATCAGTTCATAAGTAATATCTTGTTGTTTCTCTAAACTTTCCAGAAATTTCTGATACACCGTATTTTTATTTACTATTGTTATAATTGATATTAATGGTTTTTCCATTTTTTAGCGAGCCTCACATTCTACGAAAATTTTCTCTTTCATCTTACTACAATTATAAAGCGGGTGCGAATGCTGCTGTGGAGGTAGTCTTGTTTTGATGGACAGTAAACATGATTTAAAAAATTCAAATATAGCTGAAAATATTTATTTAAGCTCTTTATTTTTGTTTATATTTGTGGGAGTTTTGAAAACTTCACTAGTGGTGTCTGCGCATCTGAGCATGGGCGCAGTTTTTGCTGTGTTCAAGGTTACTGGTCTAGTCGTGATCTTGAATTCATTTTTTGGGCCGCACTCCACTTGGCGCTGGAAAATTATCCTCGTAATGGCAACAGTAGGGGGATATTTACTATCTATTCCCTCACAAAACTTTGATTTTTTTTACTATTTGATTTTTGTGTTAGGTGCTCACGAGATTAGATTCACCAGGATATTGAAAATTTATATATTCAGTGCGCTAATAGGTATTCTCTCCGTGTTGTTTCTTTGCTTCATCGGCGTCATTCCTAATGAATTATTTGGCAGACAAGGCTTGAGTTTAGTCCGTAACTCATTTGGCTTTTTCACGCCAACGGATTTTGCTGCGCGGATATTTTTTGTACTTTTGGCCTACTATGTGTTGAATGAATTCGTGATGTCTTGGAAAGAGAATGTAGTAGTGGTTGTGACTATCCTCTTGGTTTATCACTTTACAAATGCCAGGTTGGATACCTTCTTGCTGTTATTGCTCTTCGCTTGCGGATTTGTTGGGCAAAAGCTAAAAAAAGTCGTGCAAAGACTGCAGTCGACCGGAGTCTTTTTAATATCATTGATATACATATTGGCAAATGTTTTGATTTCAGTGTTTTACACCCCACAGATATGGTTTTTTGATCAGCTAAACAAGGCCTTATCTGGGCGCATTCAGATCGGTCAACAAGCTTTGCATGAAAAGGGCATTACTTTATTTGGTCAGCACTTTCATGAACAAGGCAATGGTATGCTTCCTGGCGGAAACTTTCGTTATTTCTACATTGACTCGTCATACCTGCGTTTGCTGATAATTTCTGGTGTTCTGATTTCTCTAATAATGTTAGTCGTTAGTTACTACACCCTGCACAATTTTATGGTTCAAAGAAAAGAAATGTATGCAATCGGATTTATGTTAGTGATAATTAGCTCAGCTATCGACCAGCATTTTTTAGATCCTTCATACAACGTCATGTTTTTGGGATTATTAGCCCAACTAAAGATCTCAACTAATTATAAAAAGCTGCAAAAAAATAAGGCTTAGGAATTTGAACCGACCAAATTAGGATAAAAGCCTAACTTGACCGGTCAAGTTCCCGAGCCGTTTTATTTTTTAAGTTTCAAATCACTTTTAATTTGAGTGGTACTTATTTCTGGGGTGCGTGGAAGATAAACAACTTCAACGCCTTCATCTTTTAAGAAGTCGAACTTGCCTTTCCAATCGTCCCCAATTACAAAAGTATCAATGTCATATTTGTGGACATCAGATCTCTTTTGGGCCCAACTTTCTTCGGGAATCACTAAATCAACATAACGTACTGCTTCTACCAGTTGCTTACGTTGTTCATAGGAAAAATAAGTTTTTTTATGTTTCTTTTCCCAGTTAAATTCATCAGTCGAAATTGCTACTACTAAGTAATCCCCATATGATTTAGCCCGCTGTAATAAGTTGATGTGCCCATAATGCATTAAGTCAAATGTTCCGTAAGTAATCACGCGTTTCATGTGTCTTCACTCTCTTTCCCAAGCAGTCAGCAAGTGGATCCGACGGCTTTCTTTTGGCGGTAACTTCATATAATCACCATACATATTGATCAAGTACTCTTTCCAGCAGGCCATCGTTTGAAATGAATGCCCTTCAAAAGTAACTGTTATACTCTGATCAAACCCTTGCTTAGGCATAACCTCTCCAGGACCATAAAGCCCCCACATTATTGAGCCAACTTTTTGACCCGCAGCAAAATTGTAGGTTCGTGAAAGTTGATCTAGTTTTTGGTTGCAGCGCTTTACTCCAATCAACTTGGCAAAAGGAACTAGGAAAGGTTTAATAAGCGTTCTTAATTTTGATTTGCCAGTTCCTATTTTAGCAGAATTTAACATCAATATCCGCCGATAAATTTCAGCTTTTCTATAAATGCTTTTTATTTTGCTTATATTATCCGGCAATGCATCAACTGGGAAGACGTCGACAAACAAGGAACCAGTGGAGCCTTCTTCCATATAAGTCGGGTCAATTTTGGTATTAGTGTCGATCACTTTGATAAAGGGATAATTGGAGTTTCCTAAAAAGAAGCATTCAATCTTGTAGTGTCCCCCAAAATTTTTGCTTTTCTGTGCCAATTTTAGCAAAGTATCATAATCAGGGCGAGACATGCAAACATCTATGTCGTCATCCCAGGGTATAAAGCCTTGATGCCTAATTGCACCTAAAAGCGTGCCGGCAGAGAGGTAAAACTGCAGGTCATGATCATTACAGAATTTTTGCAAGGCTAACAAAATATTTAATAAACGTTTTTTAACATCTTTTGTTTCAAGTTTTATCAATTAGATTCAGTCACTTTCATTTCGAACTAAAAAATATTTATCTGATACGCTTATTAACTATACTATTAATAAGAACGAAAATAAAGTTCAAGAATATATCTTATAACGAGGTTCATGAGGTAATAATGGGCTTTATGACAGTATGCAACAGGACTATTAAAAAGCGAAAACAGAGAAGAATATTCATTGAGAATTGCTTAAGAATTACTATAATTTTTATGGATACTTGAACTATTAGTGAAAATATAGGAAAATGAGGCAGATTGCATTTTTGAAACACCATGAAATTCAAAAGATATGCACTACTGAAACTTTTTTAATTGATTTGAATAAAAGCTGTAAGGATAAAGGTTATTGTTTGTGTGAGTATGTTAATAAATTAAAAGCTCATACCCTGCATTGATTGTTATGAGGAGGATCTATAATGACGAAGTACTTGGTAGTTGGCGCCGGTTTGTTTGGTGCTACTTTCGCTTATGAGGCGGCTAAAAGAGGAAATGAAGTAAAAGTTATTGAAAAGCGTGATCATGTCGCTGGGAATATTTATACTGAAGAAATAGATGGTATTCAGGTCCACAAATATGGCGCACATATTTTTCACACCAATAAAAAAGAAATTTGGGAATATGTCCACCAATTTGCGGAGTTTAATCGCTATACGAATAGCCCAATTGCAAATTACAAGGGTGAAATCTACAACATGCCCTTTAACATGAATACCTTTAATAAGATGTGGGGTGTTACCACACCAGCTGAGGCTAAAGCCAAAATTGAAGAACAACGTGCGGCGCTGAAAGGAAAGAAACCGGAGAATCTTGAGGAGCAAGGGATATCACTGGTTGGTAATGATTTATATCAAAAATTAGTCAAGGGCTATACAGAAAAACAATGGGGGAAAAAGGCTGAAGATCTGCCTGCGTTTATTATTCGCCGCATTCCAGTCCGCTTTACATACGACAATAATTACTTTAACGATCCTTACCAAGGGATCCCGATCGGCGGATACACCCAAATCGTTGAAAAAATGTTTGCAAGTGATTTGATTACAGTGGAGACAGGGACAGATTTCTTTGATCATAAAGATGAATACCTTAAAAATTACGACCGCGTACTTTTTACAGGTATGATCGACCAATTCTTTGATTATAAGTTAGGAGAACTTGAATATCGTTCATTGCGCTTTGAATCCGAGGAATTGGATACTGGTAATTATCAAGGTAATGCTGTGGTTAATTACACTGACGCTGAGACACCGTTTACCCGGATCATTGAGCACAAGCATTTTGACTTTGGCAAGGGTGACAGGCATAAGACGATTATAACCCGTGAATATCCGAAAAACTGGCAGCGGGGAGACGAGCCCTACTATCCCGTTAATGATCGCAAGAATGATTCACTGTATAAAAAGTATACAGAACTGGCCGCTAAGGCAGGCGGAAACGTTATTTTCGGCGGGCGCCTAGGAATGTATCGCTATTACAACATGGATCAAGTAATTATGGCAGCTTTAGTGGCTGTTAGAAAAGAATTCGAGGGATAAAAGCTTATGAAGGTCGTTCATAATTACCTTTACAACGCTGGCTACCAGCTTTTATTGGTTATTTTGCCGCTAATTACCGCAACATATACCAGTCGTGTTTTGACTAACACTGGTATCGGAATCAATGCATATACTAATTCGATTATTTCTTATTTCGTACTGTTTGGCAGTATCGGTGTTAATCTATATGGTAATAGGCAAATCGCATATCTGCGTGATAATAAAGAAGAAATGTCTCAGGCTTTCTGGGAAATAGTACTCTTGCGTACTTTTACCGTTGTTTTAACATTTATTGCTTTTTTAATTTACATGCCTATCAGTAAATTTCCAGTATTGATGTTATTTCAATCTATTAATCTGGTTGCAGTTATCCTAGATATTTCTTGGCTTTATATGGGATTGGAAGATTTTAAAAAGACGGTCACCCGGAATACTGCAGTCAAGATCCTCTCTTTCCTCGCCATAGTTCTTTTTGTTAAAGATAAACAGGACTTAGGCCTGTATATAATTATTTTGGGATTGGGATCTTTCTTGGGAAATATGACTTTATGGCCTTTCTTAAGGGGAATAGTTAAAAAGGTTCGCATTCGTGACCTGCATCCCTTTAGACATTTGCGTCCGTCTGTGGCCTTATTTATTCCGCAAGTAGCGATCAATGTTTATGCTGTCTTAAATAAAACGATGTTAGGTAAAATTACTGGTGACACCGTCTTTTCAGGTTACTATAATAATGCTGATACGATCATTAAAACTGTCTTAGCCTTAGCTACTGCGACAGGAATGGTCATGTTACCGCACGTTTCCAACGCTTTTGCCAAAGGAGACAACAAGGGTGTTAATAAGATGCTGTATGAGTCATTTGACTTTGTTTCTTTCCTGTCTATTGCAATGATGTTTGGTTTAGCTGGACTTGCCCTGCATTTAGGACCATACTTTTACGGTCCTGGGTTCGAACCGGTTGGGAAAGCGATGCTGTATGAAACTCCAGTTATTATGCTAATTGGGTGGAGTAATGCCATCGGCCAGCAATATTTGTTGCCTACGAATCACAATAAAGAATATACTATTTCTGTAACCATCGGGGCCATAGTCAACATCATCATCAATGTTCCGCTGATCTATTTTAAGTCCCTGAATGGTGCTATTGTCGCAACAGTAATTTCTGAGGCTTGTGTGACAGGCTATCAGCTTTGGGTCATTAGAAAGAATGTCAATTACAAAAAATTATTCTTTAATGTTCCTAAGTATCTCTTGGCGGGATTTGTGATGTTCTTACCAGTCTTCAAACTAAACGTAACTTTACACACTAGTATTATAAGTATCTTTGCTGAAGTGTTGCTTGGTATGATCATATATGTGGTGATGATTTTAATATTGAGACCGACTATTGTTAAAAAAGGTAAAGAATTGCTAGCTTCGATAAGAAAAAAGTAGGAGGAACATTATGGATGTTGTTACTCTAAGAGATCATTGGATGGAAAAACTGCGGGTTTCACCAATATGGGGAAACCTCTTATTTTGGATCTCATTTATCATTTACATGATCACCCAGTTTTCTCAAGGAACTATGTTTATTGTTAAATATCCATCGGATTCCTTTCCGTATAGGATCTTTATGGTTGCTGGTGTTCTGGCATTTGCCAAGATCTTACTTTTTAATAAGTTCAAAAACTGGCATGAACTAGCTTTATATACTGCAGTTGGGCTCTTGATTCTAGTAAGCTGTCAGCATACAGGACACTGGGAATTGATTTATTATTTTCTGCTTATGGTGGCCGCGCAAAACATAAAGATGGAAAACATCATTAGATTGTTTTTAATTGCTATTGTAACTGGTCTTATAATTACTTTCATATCAGCACATTTTGGCTTAATTATGAACATGACTAATAGCCGCAACGGTGATCCTGGTGTCCGTTTTGCTCTGGGTATGGTTTTTCCAACGGACTTGGCTTCTCGTGCGTTTTATTTACAGCTCTTTTATATTGTTTATCGCAGATTTAGGTTGAATTTACCTGAATTTATCGCTTGCCTGGCGTTCACTATTTTGATTTTTACGGTCACCAATACCAGACTTGATTTGATTTTGATGCTTTTGACACTCTTGGCCGCTCTTTTTTATCGGTCGTTGGCTAATTTCTTAAATTTTGTTGGCAATACAATTATTTCTGTTATTGGTGTATTGGGAATAGCTGGTGTTATTGGCCTGACATACATTTATTCGGGAAGCAATCCAGTGTTTGCTCTGATCGACAAAGCATTATCTGGGCGGTTGAGTACGGGACATAAGGCATTTGTTAAATATAACGTGAAAACCTTTGGTCAGTTTGTACCGCAGAATGGCAACGGTGGGATCCATCATGGGCCATTCGACTATTTTTTCATCGACTGCAGTTTTTTGCGTATTTTGATGATGAACGGATCCGTAGCTTTTGTAATAGTCGTGTGGATGATTTGTTTTTTGTCAAAAAAATTTATGAATAATGGATTTTTAGCTCTGGAAATCGCTTTGATCCTGGTTGTATTGAGTTCATTGATTGATCACCATATGGATGAACTATCATTTAATATCATGTTTATGGCTCTTTTTTCCAATTTGAGTTGGTTTAAACAAGACACTTTTCTTCAACTTAACAGGAAAAAAATTAACTTTATCTGACTTTACAACTGTTACTACGATGGAAAGTCACATAGCCCGTCAATAATATGTTATTTTTAGATGAGGTGAAAAAATGGCAAAGATTCCCTTGATAAGCATCATTGTACCAGTTTATAATGTGTCCAATTACATTCGTAGATGCATGGATTCGGTTATTGCACAGACATACGCAAATCTAGAGATAATACTTATTGATGATGGCTCTACTGATGGTTCAGGTAAGATTATTGATGATTACTCTGTACAAGATGAACGAATCAAAATCATTCATCAGTCTAATGCCGGGCTGTCTTCAGCTAGGAATAAAGGAATCGAAGTCGCGACAGGTGAATATTTGTCTTTTGTTGATTCTGACGATTTTGTGGCAAAAGACTACGTCGAATACTTATATAGACTACTAAAAAACGATGACTTTAACTCTCCTTTAGCAATTTGTTCTTTGATGGATGTGTATTCGACAAATGGCAAGCAAGTGAATCAAGGAGATGGATCTGAGCAAGTGCTCTCTGGTGAAAAGTGTATTGAAAAAATGTGCTACCATGATTTAGTTGACACTTGTGCATATGCAAAATTAGGCCGGAAAGAACTGTATGATCACGTCCGGTTCCCGGTAGGGAGTCTTTTTGAAGATATAGCGACAACATATCTATTATTTGATCAGTGTCAAACAGTGGCATGCGGATTTAAGCCGAAATATTTTTATGTTTTAAGAGAAGATTCTATTACAACTTCGAGTTTTAATGCAGGCAAGTTGGATCTATTGAAAATGACTGATCAAATGGCAGGCTACGTCAATGCGAATTACCCACAGTTACAGAAAGCTACTTTGCGGCGCCAGACATATGCGCGATTTAGTACGTTAAATCAAATGCTGGGGACAAAAGCTGCTGTGGCAGAAAAAAAGCAAATAATTAAATTTTTGAAAGAGCACGAAAATGAAGTATTGAGTGACCCGCGTACACCTCGGAGAGACAAGATCGCTTACCATATGTTAAACCTGGGTTATCCTATATATAGTAAAGTTTGGCAGTTATACGAATTTGCGAAGAAAAGTAAACTATTTCGTAAGAAGAGGTAAAAGTAAGCATGAAAACTTCGGTTGTAATTTCTACTTATAATGGAGAAAAATATATAAGAGACCAGCTTGATTCTATCAGGAAGCAAGTTCGTCCCGCAGATGAAGTACTCATTTTTGACGATCAGTCAACGGATCAGACTGCGAAAATTGTGAGTGAGTATATCAATAATTATGACCTCAGCGATTCTTGGCGCATTTCCGTCAATCAAAAGAATAAAGGCTGGCGTCGCAACTTCATGGAAGCTATGTGGGCTGCATCAGGTGACATCGTTTTCACATGTGACCAAGATGACTTGTGGCGCGAGGACAAGGTTAAATTGATGGCAGCCTTGATGGAACAACACCCTGAGATAGATTTATTAACTTCGAACTACATAGAATTTAATGACAAGGGAATGAAAAAGCCACAGCCTTGGACAAATGATAAACAATTGCACAAAATTGATTTGAAGCCAAATTATTTGCTTGTTCAAAGCCCAGGGTGTACGCATTGTACTTCCCGTAAGATCATTGAGCTGAGTAAGAAGTATTGGCAGGCAAATTACCCCCATGATGCACTAGTGTGGCGTTTAGCTGCTTTTGATGAAGGTTTATATACTTATACAGATTCGTTGATTTGGTGGCGCAAACATAATACCAGTGCGTTCTCTAAAGAAAGCAAAGACTTAAAGACTATTGGTGAGAAGAAAAAATGGATACACTTTGCTAAAAGCTTTAATGATACATTGACACGTTTTCTAAACGAGGATGTCCACAAGAATAAGAAGACGCAAGCGACGGTATTAAAACGTGACACCAAGTGGTTGAATGTACGGACAAGGTTTTATGAAACTCGGAGCATTTTGACTGGGATCAAATTGGCACTTTATTGGGATTGTTTTCCGCGTTATCGCCAGTATTTAGGCGATTGGTACCTGCTATTTATCAAACGTAAGTGAATTTGTAAGGAGTAAGTTATGGCAAATTATATTGTAAGTTCAAATGATCCAGGACAAATGGGCGGCAGTAAGGCCAAGGAAGACATCATAAAATTTGCCAAAGAAGATGGCTATATTCCGTTTAAGATCGACCCTTATCAGCCCAATAAGCTGGCCAAATTATACTATGCCAATTTCAAAATGATGAAGTTTTTTAAGGCAGATCAAATCGACAATGTAATTATACAATATCCTATACCATCGCGGTATATGGTTGGAAAGTTTATGGCAAAGTTAAAGCAAAAGATCCAGGGAAAGCTGGTTATCTGGATCCATGATATTCAAGGTTTACAAAGCGGGTCAGATGATGCGACTGTTAAGTGGGAATTGGATCTTTTCAACACGGCTAATTTGCTGATCGTACATAATACCAAGATGAAGCAGTGGTTATCTGATCATGGTGTGACCACAGAAAAGGTAGTTTTAAAGATCTTTGATTATGATAATCCACAGCCAATTCAATCAGAACAACCCTATAACAGGACAGTTTGCTTTGCTGGAAATTTATTCAAGTCAGGATTCATTAAAAAGCTGAGGACTAAGAATAAGTTCTATGTCTTTGGTTCTAATATGCCCACTGAACATGGTGAAAATACTATTTATGCTGGACAGTATCCTCCCACTGAGCTGACTGCGCACTTGACGCAAAATTATGGTTTGATTTGGGACGGTCCGAGTGTTGAGACCTGTGCAGGCGTTTTTGGGCATTATTTGCTTTTTAATAATCCGCATAAAACTTCTCTTTATATTAGTTCGGGGATTCCCATAGTGATTTGGGACCAGGCAGCTTTGGCAGATTTTGTTTTAGACAATGATATTGGTGTTGTTGTTAGTGAGCTGACTGAATTAGACTCCGTTTTAGACGGTGTCAGTGAAGAAAGATACCAACAAATGAAACGCAATGTATCTCAGATGGCGGTTAGGCTGCGAAAAGGATACTATACTCATAGAGCATTAGAAGCAGTAGACAAAGCATAGTTTGGGGCGAGAATCGATGAAAGTTTCTGTGGTCGTTGCCGCATATAATGGTGAAAGATTTGTCAGTGAGCAATTAGAGTCGATCAAAGATCAAACCAGGCAACCAGACGAAGTAATTATCTGTGATGATCGGTCTACAGATCAGACGGCAGAGTTAATTGCCGATTTTATTAAACATAATAATTTAGAAAATTGGCATTTTTTTACTGCTCAAAACAATCAAGGGTACCAAAAAAATTTTTATAACCTATTAAAAAAAGCCACTGGTGATATTATTTTCCTGGCTGATCAAGATGATAAATGGGATCCGAATAAAATTAGTATAATGACCGAAATTATGGAAAAAGATCGCTCAATCAAAAGTTTAAATTCTCTGATCCGCCTGATCGACGGAAAAGATCATCCTATTGACCTTCCGGCAAGAAAGAATTTTTATAATGCTAATTTTTTATATTCAGAACGACCTTTGCAGAAATTAAACAATTTTTCGCTAGATGACATTATCAAACGTAATATTTCACCGGGCTGTTCGACGTGTATCACCAAAGAACTTAGGGATGTGTTTGTAGCCAAGTATAATTTTGAATTACCCCATGACTGGTTTCTTAATTTATTGGCTTCAGGGACTGGAGGATGCAGGTTTCTGAATGAGTCATTAATGGCATATCGGATGCATGGTGACAACACTTTAGGAGTTAGTTCCGATTGGAGTGCAAAGAGTAAGGTTCGATCATTTGAGCATGCCCGTCAAGGTAAGATACGCCAATTTAAACAATTATCGAACGCCTTTGAAATTGTATGTCAGACATATGACTTAGACCAAGCGCACTTGCTCCATATTGCTGGTTATTTACGTGCAAGGCTGCGTTTTTCTAAGAAACAGAGCCTCGGATCCTTGCTAAGATTATGGGATTATCCAGAATACCGACAAACTGCCACCATTAGGGGCAAGGCCTGGGATCTGATCTTGGCTTGTCATTTGAACAAGCTGGTTTATTTGTTGGTTCAAAAGTAATAAATGTAAAAGCCAGCAAGTGTTGGAAACAACGCTTGCTGGCTTTAATGTTATGTTTTTTAATGAAAGCGAAGCTATGTTTAAAGTTAGTATGCTCCATCGCCCTTGAAGATGCTGACAACGGATTTAAAGATAACTTTCAGGTCGAAGATAAGTGATGCGTGATCAACATAGTATAATTCATATTTACAACGACGCGGATACGCGATCCTACTGCGGCCAGAAGCCTGCCAGTAGCCCATAGCCCCAGGAGTAACTGATAAAAATTTATCCGCTTGATCTCCATATACCTTTAATTCTTCATCCACGATCGGACGGGGGCCCACCAGAGACATTTCACCCTTAAGGATATTTAGAAATTGCGGCAGCTCATCCACCGATGATTTTCGTAGGAACTTGCCGAAACGCGTGATCCGCGGATCTTTTTCAGGCGGAAGTTTATAATTGTTTTTAACATATAACTTATGAAGCTTCTTGTTCGCTTTTAACTTTCTGTCGGCGTTCACTACCATTGAACGGTACTTGTAAATGTAAAATACTCGATGATTTTTACCGATCCGTCTTTGTTTGAAAAAAACGGGTCCCTTGTTATCACCAAAACTATCAATGAAAAAAATCACAATTGATATTAATCCTACAAAAAATAACGCAACAATGGAAATGATGATATCAAATAAACGTTTTACACCAAGGTAACATATGTGTCCAATCCTTTTAGACATTTCTGGTGCTTCCTCGTTTGTAGGTGGCATCATTATTCAGGTCTCCCTTTAATTTTTCGCAGCAAAAATGAGCTGATTTTCTTGATCCAGTGCTGGTTTCCCATAAACATCACCGGTAGTTCAGTGTAATCGATGTGGTTGTGGTCGATCCAGACATCTAACAATATTTCGCCGATAAATCCGAAAATTCTTTGTTCATACTCAGTATAACCAGAAATGTCTGCGTGTTTTTCGACTTCTTCTAAAACATCGATCAGCCAGTCTGTATATGAATCAAAGATATCTCCTGTTGCAATAAACATGTTAAACATGTGCACAGCTTTTTTTTGAACCATTTTATCGAAAGAAGGTAAATAATCCGGATACTTTGCGGCTAAAATTTGTCTGGTCAATTTTAGATCTTTAATATGGTGCACATGCTCATAATGTGACCAAGAAGTTTCAATATAATAATTTCTCTTCTTAGGAACAATCATCTGATGAGAAGGAATCAGATTTGCCAGAGTCTTTTCAGTCATGATATCAGCATATTTGTGTTGAAGTGAACTGAAAAAATGATTTTTCCCATTTGAAAAAAAGCGCCGGTAATGAACTAGTCCCTTGATATCAGCATGACGATTTTTAGCTGCCCAATATTGGGCGGTCAATTCGCAATAATGCTGATTTTTGGCGGAGATATTATCTCCTGTATTATCACGTAAAAAACCAGGAAAATTACTCTTTGCTGTCCCGACTTGGAGCGGTACGTAGATCGGGTCAGGGGGCATCCTGGTTTTTTTGTGACTTACGACATAAATTTCAGATTTCAATAAAGACCCTGCCTTATTATGCAGCAAACGGACAAAAATTTTGCCCGTTTGCAGTTTTTTGAAAACTATTCCTACAACATTATATATGTAAAGTTCTGCTTTTGCAATTTCTGCAGTTATCAGACTAAAAAATTTTTAGTTTAATTTATTGTGATAATTGGAGCAACAGCCCTTTCAAGGGTGTGCTCATAAAAAAGCCGCCTCGTTTTCACGAAGTGGCTTAAAAGGAATAATGCAAACTACCAGTCTGGAGACAAGTAGTCACAAAATACTTACACATAGGGGGAGTAAGTTAATTCGCTTTATGATTTTAATCATAGAGTAAACAAGTAAAGAATTGGTTAACAAATAGTCACAATTTTATTAAGAATGCGCAAGATTCTTAGCACCATTATCTATTTTGCAGACTAAATTACGGCCATGCCGGGCTCTTAAAGCCCACAGTATGGAAATCGTATCAACAACCTCTTGGAGGAGGGCTCCGACCAGAGTTGGCACAACGCCAACACTTGCGATCAGCATTAGTCCTGTACAAATGGCGATCCCGATCAGTACAGACTGCTGAGCCACCCGCATCGTATCTTCTGAGATCTCAACACTTTTTTCAACCCGAGATAGATCATCTTTTAAAATGACTGCGGACGCAGTTTCACTTGCTGCCGTTGCACCATGTGCTCCCATCGCGATGCCAACGTCAGCGGCCGCTAACGCCGGCGCGTCGTTTACCCCGTCGCCGATCATGACGATTGGGCGTCCATGTTTAGGAGTTTGGGTGATCAAGCGGATTTTTTCGTCTGGGAGTAATTGAGCATGGATCTCTGTTATCCCAGATTTTTTGGCGATTGTTTCAGCAATTTCTGGCTGATCGCCTGTCAACATGAGTACCCTGGCATTATGCTCTTTTAATTTTTGCATGGTTTGTGGAGCTTCCTGCCGCATCTTATCGGAAAAAGTGATGTATCCGCAATATTTGCCATCGATACTAATGAAGACCGCAGTTTGTTTTTTGCTAATGGAGAGCGGTTTATCAGTCACGAAATTTTTTTTGCCGATCTTGACATGCTTTCCTTGGGTCTCACCCTGGATGCCGGTTCCTGCTTCTTCGGTGACTGATCCTACTGGGACTAACTTAATTTTTTTGTTTTTGGCGTATTTGACCAGCGACCGAGCTAGAATATGACTTGAATTCTCTTCGACGCTTGCTGTATACGTGAGCAGTTGGTTTGGATCCCACCCGTCGATTGGTGTGACTTTTTCAACGCTCAAAGTCCCGTAAGTAATGGTACCAGTTTTATCGAAAGCAAAAGTGCGTGCATTTGCCAATTTTTCTAAAACATCTCCGGTTTTTACAATTATTCCCGCCCGAGAAGCGCGGCTCATACCGCCAACTAATGCAACAGGTGCAGCCAAGATCAAGGGGCAAGGGGAAGCCACTACCAGAACTTCTGCGAAGCGGACAGGATCCTGGGCTAGATACCAGGCAAAACCAGCTATCAGGTAGGCAATTAAGGTAAAAGGGACGGCATATCTATCTGCCATGCGCACAAAGTGAGCCGGTTTGGCCTCGGATTCACGTACAAGTGCGATCAAACGCTGATATTGACTATCTTTGCTCTCCTTATCTGCTTGGATAACTAATGCGGAATCCCCGTTTATTGAGCCGGAATAAACATTATCTCCGTAATTTTTTTCTACGGGCCTTGATTCTCCAGTCAAGGATGATTCATCCAATAAGCTGTGACCTTTCAAAACATGGCCATCAGCAGGAACTTGTTCTTTGGGTTTGACGAGCAGCTTATCCCCCACTGTAACATCTACACTCTTAATATCTTTCGTTGTTCCTTTTTCTAACCGGTGCGCAACTTGAGGGGAGTTTTCCAGCAAAGACTTTAATTCTGTGTTGGCCTTGTGGGAAGCATAATCTTCTAAGGTGTCCCCGCCGATCAACATTAATAAAATAATCATTGCGGCCCAATATTGGCCGACAGCAAGCGTTGCAATGATGGCTGTGATCGCCAGCAGGTCAACCCCATATTTGCCGGACAGCAAAGTTTTGATCATCTCGACAAACATGGATACTGCCAGAAATGCTCCAGTCAGCGTGATCAAGGCCTGAGCCCAGAAAGGGTGATGTAGGCCAAATTCAAAAATTAAGGCAATAATTGCAATAATAAAAATAGCTGCTAGTTTTTGCATATGAGTCATTTTCATGCCTCTCACCTCCAAGTCCACGAACCATAATTGGTCATGCTGGCATCCTTATCTTTTTAATTTGATACTAACACCGGCTTTGATAAAAGTAAACTAGAAAAATTCTAAATGAGAAAGAGTTTCAATTAGGTCCGCAAAGCCTTAATATATCAGTAAATGTGTCAGCTAACTCTGACAAATTAAAAAGCTTTTCGACCATACCTTAAAATGTAGATAGCTCATTTTTCCGGGCCCAGTAACAAAAATTAGGCACAAAAAAAGCCATCAAGGTGATGGCGTGAACCTTAATAAATCAACTTTATAAATCAAGGACTGGCTTTTCGGATAGTGCAATGACCCCGATGGCTTTGAGACCTGTGTGTGTCATAATGATCGGACTGGTCAATTCAGCAATAAACGAAGCCTGCGGATGCTCACCGATCAAAATGTTCTTGATGCTGTCAAGCATGGACTTGTCTGCGGCGACATTTGAAAGGGAAAGTGCCTGGATCTTATTATTTTGTTCTTTATGAGTTTGGGCAATTTTCTTACAGAATCGCAACAGGCTCTTGGAACTGCGGCCCCTGGACACAACATCTAAAGCTTTGTCATGCAGTTCGACAACCACCTTGATGTTGGCCAGTTTGGTAATTAAGCCAGCCATTTTACTGATCCTACCGCCAGCGACTAAACAATCCAAGTTATCTATTAGGACCTCTACTGATGTGCGTGAGTATATTTCTGCGCAATGCTGCTGAATTTCCTGGACACTTTTGCCTGCGCGAACGTCGTCAGCAGCCGCCAGGACCTGGAATGCCATGCCACGGTCAGTTGATTTGCTATTGATGACGGTCACTTTGGTGTCGGTCATTTCTGCTGCCTTTTGTGCAGCTCCATAGGTACCGCTAAGTACGTCGGATAAAATAATAGCCACAACTTCGCTGCCGTCTTGGCCTAACTTGTCAAATGCTTCGACAAAAGCTCCTAGAGCTGGTTGGCTAGTTTTGGGTATATTGCCCTTACGCAAAGCTTCAACTAATTCTTGGCGTGTAATGTCTTTTCCATCCACGTAATTTTGTCCATTGACTTCAACGGATAGGGGTACGATCGTAATGGAATTATCTTTGATTTCATTTGGCCTCAAAAGGACCGAAGAGTCGGTAACGATTTTTATTGACTGTGACATATAAAAGTCTCCTCGAATAAACCTCCGCTTGTAGGAAGTTTGGGTATAAACTACTCCTTTTAGTATATCTTAAAATCTTACGGGCGTAAATTGTTAAAAGGCTTTCTGCTCTGAAAAATCGGCTTAAGTAGTGATATTTCGTGACGGGTAAAAAGGCTTTTGGCAGAAAGTTGAAGGCTAGGATTTGTGTTGTCCTTGGCAGTGAATTTCTGCCAGAGGTTTTTCATTTTTTTCAAAAAGTAAAGCAAATTTTTAAGTAATTCTTCGCTAGCTTGATTATTACGGCCAAATATAAGAAAATAGAGTCTGTGTATGGATAATCATTTAAATAGTTAATTTTCGAAAAGGAGTAACTAACAGTGAAAGGCATAATACTAGCCGGCGGCAGCGGCACGCGTCTTTATCCTATTACCCGCGGTATTTCAAAACAGTTGATACCAGTCTATGACAAGCCGATGATCTACTATCCGCTTTCTAGCTTGATGTTGGCTGGGATCCGTGATATTTTGATCATTTCGACTCCCGAATATACCGATCGTTTCGAGGAGTTATTAGGCGACGGTTCAGATTTTGGCATCAATTTATCATATAAAGTTCAGAAAGAGCCTAATGGTTTGGCCGAGGCTTTTATTTTAGGCAAAGACTTTATCGGGTCTGATTCAGTTTGTTTAGTATTGGGAGATAATATTTATTATGGCAGCGGCTTATCCCGGTTATTGCAAGAGGCAGCAGCCAAAAAGACAGGTGCAACTGTCTTTGGTTATCACGTCAACGATCCTGAACGATTTGGCGTTGTGGAGTTTGATAAACATAAGCATGCGCTCTCGATCGAAGAAAAACCCGCTCACCCAAAGAGCAATTACGCTGTGACCGGCTTGTATTTCTATGACAATGATGTGGTTAACATCGCAGAAAACTTGCAGCCTTCTGCTCGGGGAGAGTTGGAGATCACCGACATCAATAAAGAATATTTGAAGCGTGGAAACTTAGACGTTAAATTGATGGGACGCGGTTATGCTTGGCTAGACACAGGTACTCATGATTCGATGCTGGAAGCTGCCAGTTTTATATCAACTATCCAGAAACGGGAAAACTTGAAGGTTTCTTGCCTGGAAGAAATTGCTTTTCGCCAGGGCTGGATCTCAAAAGAAAAATTGATCGAATTAGCTCAGCCATTAAAGAAAAACGATTATGGTCAATATTTGCTGCGGATATCTGAGGAAAATGTTCCTTTAGAATAGCCTGTTTAATCGATAATCAAGGTCGCAGCAGAGCTTTCGATAAATATTATTGATTTTTGAAAAATTTTTACGAGTAAATATGGAGGATGAAATTTATGGTCAAGCTAATCAAGACTAAATTACAAGATGTTAAAATCGTGGAAACGGACGTTTTTGGCGACCACCGCGGTTTCTTCACGGAAACATATACAAGGGATAAGTTCAAAAAAGCAGGAATCGATTTCGACTTTAATCAAGATAATCATTCCTTATCCACGGAACCAGGTGTTTTACGGGGGATGCACTTCCAAAAGGCTCCATATGCCCAAACAAAACTGATCCGGGTGGCAACTGGTGTTGTCTATGATGTTTTAGTCGATTGCCGTAAGGGCTCGCCTACATACGGTCAGTGGGAAGGTTATATTCTAAGTGAATATAATCACCGTCAACTGCTAGTACCCAAGGGCTTTGCTCATGGCTTCGTAACACTGACACCTAACGTTAATTTCATGTATAAAGTGGAAGGCTATTATGCACCGGAAGCGGACGGCGGGATCGCGTTTGATGACCCTGACCTAGCAATCGATTGGCCAATGCCTGTTGATCATATGATCTTATCAGAAAAAGACAAGCACCACCCTCGGTTAAAGGATGCCGACCTGAACTTCGTATATGGGGAGGATAAATAAATGCACAATTTATTAGTGACTGGCGGTGCTGGTTTTATCGGCAGCAACTTTGTCCATTATATGTTGGAAAAATATCCAGATTACAAGATAGTTAACCTGGACTTATTAACTTATGCTGGTAATATCCATAACTTAGATGACATTAAAGATAACCCTCATCATGTTTTCGTGCATGGCAATATTACCAATCGTGAATTGGTTTCACATTTGATCGATGAATTCCAGATCGATACGATCGTTAATTTTGCCGCTGAAAGCCACGTGGATCGTTCAATATTACACCCGGAAATTTTTGTAGAAACTAATGTGCAAGGAACAGTGGCATTACTGCATGTAGCCAGGACCAAAAAGGTGAACAAGTACTTGCAGGTTTCTACTGACGAAGTCTATGGTACTTTAGGTTCTACTGGATATTTTTCAGAAACTAGTCCTCTTTCTCCCAATTCGCCATATTCTGCCACCAAAGCTTCAGCTGACATGATGGTGCGTGCTTACTACGAAACTTATGGTTTGAACGTAAATATTACTCGTTGTTCGAATAATTACGGTCCATATCAATTCCCAGAAAAACTGATCCCGTTGATGACCACGAACGGAATGGATGGTAAGAAGCTGCCGATTTATGGTGACGGAAAGAATATTCGTGACTGGCTCCATGTGTATGACCATTGCCAGGCAATCGACCTCGTATTGCACAAGGGCAAAAAGGGAGAGGTTTATAATGTTGGCGGGCACAATGAGCGGACCAACAATCAGATCGTCCACCTGATCGTCAAAAAGCTCGGCTTAGGCGAAGATGCTATCCAATACGTTGCTGATCGTTTGGGTCATGACAAGCGTTATGCGATCGACCCAACGAAGATTGAAACTGAGTTAGGTTGGAAACCTAAGTATACCTTTGATACTGGGATAGAAAAAACAGTCGACTGGTATTTAAATAATGAAGATTGGTGGCGTCCGTTAAAGGAACGCGCAGCTTTAAATTGATTTGAGATGGCAAGGGCTCTGTGATGGGGCCTTTTTATCTGAATACGGTCTAAATTTGAAAGGAAGAAACCCAATGAAAATTTTGATCACTGGTGGCAATGGACAGCTGGGGAGCGAAATGCAGCACTTGTTTGACGAAAGAAACATCGCTTACGACGCAGCTGATGTTGCTACCCTGGATATTACCAAGCCGGATGCGGTCGAGGCTTACTTTGCAAAAAATAAACCTGAAATTGTGTATCACTGTGCGGCTTACACGGCGGTTGATAAGGCAGAAGGTGAAGGCAAAAAAGCCAATCACTTGATCAACGCGACAGGGACGGAGATCATTGCCAAGGCTTGCCGTAAATATGATGCAACTTTGGTTTATATCAGCACAGACTATGTTTTCAATGGTGAGAAGAAGACCGAATATATGCCTGATGATCCTAAGGGGCCTAAGAATGAATACGGACGCGCTAAATTACTGGGCGAAGAGGCTGTCCAAAAATATTGTTCAAAGTATTACATTGTCCGGACGGCCTGGGTTTATGGTCAGTGGGGACATAACTTCGTGTATACAATGCTGAATTTGGCTAAAACGCATGATAAGCTTACCGTGGTCGATGACCAAGTCGGCCGGCCAACGTGGACCAGGACCCTGGCGGAATTCATTACTTATTTAGTGGACAATCATGTCGATTATGGTGTTTACCAGTGCTGCAGCGATGGAGAATGTTCGTGGTATGATTTTGCCACTGAGATTCTGAAAAATAAAGACGTGAAAGTATCACCCGTGACGTCTGCAGAGTATCCGCAAGCGGCTTTTCGTCCTTCATATTCTGTAATGCATTTGGCAAAGGAAACCGGTTTTAAATTTCCAAGCTGGCAGGATGCCTTGCATGGATTTACGCAGCAGATCGGTGAATAGATAAAGTATGTTTAAAAAAAATCGTACTTTAAGTTTCTTTCGAAATTTAAAGTACGATTTTTTGTTTGTCATTTTCATGTCATTAGTGGTGCAGGAAATCAAGCAAAGCGCTACTTTTAGTTTTCAGTGGGAAAAAGTGCTCGGAAAGTAGAACGCCCTAACTTTGTAAAGGAAGCTGCAACTTTGGCTGATAGTTTATTCAGTAAGTTACTGAATAATTTCAGTCTAATATATTCAATTAGGGTAAAAAACAAGAAAACAATTATCGGAGCAATAAACAGATAAATGTAGAAATTTACACCGCTATTTATTAAGTTTGTTTTTCTAATGTATTCAGGAAGAAAGAATTTTAGTATTGGTGCGTGAGATAAATATACTCCAAACATGAGCTTGCTAATGTTGTTGACAAAAATCGATTGAAACTGTATTTTTTCAAAAACCAGAAAGAGAGCTACGGAAAAAATCAGTACCAGAAACGAAGAATTTTGTATAAAAAAGTAGTTCATGTTGTGCTGTAGATGTCCTGTTTTTGCTGCCACGACATGGACACAAAAAACGGTGAGCAAGATCAAGGCGAAGCTTCCTATTGCGACCATGATTTCATTGACCGTTCTCAATTTATGAGAGATCTGCTGGTTGAATTTGGCAATAAAGGAGCCAATGAGATACCCAAACAGGATCCACATTACATCTGAATACGCAACTGTTTGTTTTACTGTGGGCAAAATAGATAAAACAACAGTGAAAGTTAATAATAAACTAGTGAATCGTTTGAAATTGATTTTCGCAATGACCAAATTTATATATGGGAGCAATATGTATAAGACCAGATATGCGGTTGCGTACCACCTTAGACTAAAAATCACTGGAAACACCAAGGTTATTAAACTTTTGAGAGAGATGCTTACGCCCAATATAAGAACAATGGCCAAGGTTAGCCAGCCATAAAAATCAACGTCAAACCACACGCGAAAAAATCTTTTTGGTTTAATTTTTTTGTTGTACATAAAATATCCCGTTATTAGAGCAAAAATGTCTACGCCGGCTTTACCGAAAGATGACAAAGAATAGGCGGCAAATATTTTGGGGAACTCCATGTTAACAGGCCAATTGGGTATTATTAGGTCAATGTGATGAAAAACGATCATCAGCATTGCTACGATTCGCAAAAGTTCAAAATTAGATTTTCTGACTTTCTTAGGATTATTTACTTTTTCTGCCATAAAATCCCTCCATAAATTTTTATTGTGGCTGTGTTTTTCCTATAATGGAACTTTTCTTTAGCTCATCAATATTAAAGCTAAATTTATTGTGCAAATTTCCATAAAGGCAATTATATACCGTTTTTATAATTCATGCTTATTTGAAGGATTTATCAGTGAGATACATGGTAAAAAGAACAACACCATATGATATATTTAATAAGATTGAGTATGAGTGAATTTAAAGTTTTAAGCAAAAAAATG
>CAKPZY010000020.1 GCA_934215475.1 uncultured Ligilactobacillus sp. | reverse complement strand
AGTGGAGTATCTAATAAAGGAATGGGAAAGTAACGTCGGATAGTGGAGTATCTAATAAAGGAATGGGAAAGTAACGTCGGATAGTGGAGTATCTAATAAAGGAATGGGAAAGTAACGTTGGATAGTGGAGTATCTAATAAAGGAATGGGAAAGTAATGTTGGATAGTGGAGTATCTAATAAAGAAACGGGAAAGTAATGTTGGATACCTGAGTATCAGACATAAAAATAGCGAAGTAATGTCTGATAGCGTGGTTGCCAATAAAAATGCAAAAATCAACTAGGATAATTGGTTTCCACCAGGATGAATGAGAGAAACTTTACGAATTCTATTCCGATTTAGTTTTAAAATGATTTTCCCTTGTAACCGTGTTGAAGGTGGCGTTTGTTTGAAGTGAGTGGTAAACTACCGTATTGATAGTCTTGATCTTTAATAGGAAAAAAGGAATGAGAGAGTGAATCAGATGGCAACACAACAAAGTAAAGAAATCGTGGTAAATGATGCCGTGCGGGCTTTGTTGTACGAAGTCACTGTCAATCCCAAGCCAGGTTTAGTCGACCCGACTCGTTCCGGTGCACATCCTGACATGGATGCCTTTGATTTTATTGACAGTGCTCTTTGCTTACAGCCGTATTTTGAAAAGTGTTTCGCTGCGGGAGCGGAATTTCACGAAGAGGATCTCAGGCATTTGTTTTCCATTATCAGGGGATATGGGATTGTGGCGGAAAAAGAGATGTTTAAAACGACTTCGGGTTTGAATACACATAAAGGTGCCATTTTCTCACTAGGTATCCTAGTGACCGCAGTCGGGTACCAACAGGGACATGGTGAATTTTTGGCGCAAGAATTGCCAGCTATCGTGCAAAAGATGTTGGTAGGAATGGTGGAACATGATTTTGCCAATACAAGTTTGAAAAAGGAGCAGGAACTGACAGCCGGTGAGCGGCAGTTTGTCAAATACGGCATCACCGGCATCCGGGGAGAGGCAGCAGCGGGCTTCCCGGCTGTTTTCGAATATGGTTTTCCTTATTTGTGTGAGACAAAAGGTACCAGGAATGAACGGCTGGTTGATACTTTTATGAAAATTGTTTCATGTACACAAGACAGTAATTTGATCAAACGAGCCGGTTCGTTGGACATTGTCGCGTGGGCTCAGCGTCAAGCCGCAGAGTTTCTAGAATTAGGCGGGAGTAGTACTAGAAATGGGTCCAAAAAAATTCGTGAACTGGATGAAATTTTCACCACCAAAAAGTTAAGTTTGGGTGGATCGGCAGACTTATTGATCTTAACGATTTTTTTAGGCTTGTTAACAAGCAAATTATAAATAGTAAACCGGTGGTCTAAGCGATCCACCGGTTTTTTGTATTAATTTATGGCTAAAGCAGTCTGCCTAGCTTTGACAAATATGTCAAACAATTGATTGGTGACCTTCCGTTGATTTTCGGTTAACTTAGACTGCGGGGTACAGACATAGATCGTTCGTTTCAGTGGGAAATCTTTGATTTTCGCAAGGTGTAATTTGCGGCCGATATCCTGCCAAGTGACCGCCGGTACAAAACTCGCGCCGACACCAGATTCCATGAGTTGACGGACGGTTGAAGGAATGTCGGCTTCGTATTTATAATTGATCAGCAGGTCAGTCTTTTCAAAGTAACTGTCCACTGTCTTTCGCAATTGGCTGTCAGTACTGAGACCGACGAAAGGAAACTTGTAGAGGTCTCCAAAATTGATACAAGGGTCTTGAATTGAACCTGAGCCGCTGCTGCCAATCAAAATGTCCTCGGTAAAGATGGGAACGCAAAAGAAGTCGTGGATCTTTTTGCTCGATAGGATCATATCATACTGAGTTTTGTCTGTTTCCTGGGTAAATTTTTGGGCGATCTGGAGACGAATGTTGGGCAACGATTTTTGAATGCTGGCGGCAATATTTCCGATCATTCCCGATCCTACTTGAAACAGGATCGAAAATTGTTCTTCCTCTTCCTTTGTTTTTTGTTTGAGAGCAACTAGGCCACGATGTAATTCGTCCAGGCTGCTGTCCACGTAACTTAAAAATAGCTTGCCTGCATGGTTGAGCTTTAATGAACGACCTGTTCGGTCAAATAATTGAATAGCAAGTTCGCTTTCCAATTGCTTGATCATTTTGCTAACGGCCGGTTCAGAAATGAATAATTCCCGTGAGGCGTGGGTAATGCTTTCTTGATGAGCAACCACTGAAAAACAGTGCAGTTGATTTAAGTTCACAGTTAAGGCCTCCATCTTTAGCTTGTCGAATAAAAATATGCAGTAAGGTTAGAATATTTGAGTATATTGAAAGCACTCTTAAATGCTTGACTCATAAGCCTTGAACAAATATTCTGTGGTGGAGTTTACTGTACCGAACAGCACATTCCAGTTTTTTTGAATAACTAATTGGTTATCTACCTTTCTATTTTACTATTTTACCAATGGCATGCACACATTTACACTTTAAGTTAAGGAGGCCTTTATTCAAATTTAAGCAACCAGTGGAAGCAGGCCAGTGAATCAGGATGGCAAAGTTACGTAATGGTAGGGCAATTTTTTTCTATACTTCAACTAAAGTTTAGGAAGCGAAAGTTGTATCTATTCTGTTTCAATACCCTGCATCTAACCTGTAGCAATAAAATGAATGACAATATTGTTTGTTTTAACTCATTTAAC
The DNA here is from genome assembly GCA_934215475.1 of uncultured Ligilactobacillus sp. Lineage (GTDB taxonomy): Bacteria > Bacillota > Bacilli > Lactobacillales > Lactobacillaceae > Ligilactobacillus. The sequence goes on along the minus strand of CAKPZY010000020.1, from coordinate 29,124 downwards.
ATTGAATTATATTCCAAAGAAGGTGAGATCGCTTGAAAACTTTTTGGATGTTTCCTGGTCAAGGTACTCAATTTCCTGGTATGCTGAAAAACATTTCTCCTGATCTGTTTAAGCGGGTCAAGGATCTGACTGGACTTGATCTGCCGGACGATTCCACTGCTTACCAAGATCCGGTGCAAATTCAGTTATCGTTGCTAGTTCTTCAACTAAACGATGTCAGAGAGCTTACAAAAGCAGACCTATCTCCTGATATCGTTGGCGGACATTCTTTAGGAGTTTTTGCTGCAGCTGTTTGTGCAAGTGTATTTGGCGAAGATGATGCGATCAAATTGGTCTATCATCGGGCAAATTTGATGAAAAATGCGTATCCTAGCGGGTACGGCATGGGCGTCATCGTTGGTTTAACGCGCAACGAAGTTGAAAAATTAACAGCACAGGTCAATTCTAAGAAAACTCCGGTTTTTGCTTCCAACCAGAATTCTGAACTGCAAGTTTCCCTTTCTGGTTCCTACGCAGGGATCGATCAGGTCCTGGACTTGGCTCGCAGCCATAGCGCACGCACCGCCAAGAGGTTGGCAGTTCCTTCACCGTCTCATTCGCCCTTGATGGAGCCTGCTGCCAAGAAATTGTCCGAGTACGTTTCTCATTTGAAACTGGAAGATCCAAATTGTGTTTATTTGGCTAATTACAATGGACATGAAGTGACAAAGGCCAAAGATATTGGCTATGACATGAGCCACAATCTGATGTACCCGGTATACTGGGACACTATGGCCGAAGTTGCTTTAGAACTTGGAACGAACGTAACAGTTGAAATTGAACCAGGACAAACGTTTACCAAACTAATGAAGCAAAAGTCATCTGATATTCAAACTGTTTCATTAGGAAATATGTCAGTTGATGACGTTGCATTTTTGTTAAACAAGTGGAAGAGAGGTTTTAATAATGGGTAACAGCGTAAAAGACTGGAGCACACACCGTGAAGCCAAACAAGCCAAGTTAAAAGCCTTGGGAAATTTGGTCAACGGCAAAGTTGGCGATCCCGATAAGATCGAAAAACTTTTAGAAGCAGTCATTTCACCTAGAGATAGGGTCGTTTTAGAAGGCGACAACCAAAAACAAGCTGATTTTTTGGCTAAGGCCTTAACGAAAGTTGATCCAGCAAAAGTCCATGATCTGCACGTGATCATGTCGTCGATCTCCTTACCGGAACACCTTGATGTGTTTGAAAAAGGGATCGCAAGTAAGATGGACTTTTCATTTGCCGGACCCCAAAGCACACGAGTGGCGCAAATGATCGCAGATGGAACAATGACGGTCGGTGATATCCACACTTATTTGGAATTGTATGCGCGGATGTACATCGATCTGATCCCAAACGTTGTTTTGTTGGCAGCTGATAAAGCCGATAAAGACGGTAATCTATATACCGGGTATAATACCGAAGATACGCCAGCTATTGCAGAAGCAGCGGCTTTCAAAGACGGGATCGTACTCGTGCAGGCAAATGAAATAGTTGATAAGGTGCCGCGGGTCGACATTCCAGGTGACTGGGTCGATGTGGTCGTTCAAGCACCTTATCCATACCATTTGGAACCATTATTTACTCGTGATCCGCAAAACGTCACCGAGATCCAGATCTTGATGGGCATGATGGCGATCCGTGGTATCTACGAGAAACACAATGTTCAATCAGCCAATCATGGCGTTGGTTTTAACACGTCAGCAATCGAATTATTATTGCCGACTTATGGTGAACAATTAGGATTAAAAGGCAAGATCTTGCCGAACTGGGAATTAAACCCGACACCAACATTGATCCCCGCAATTGAAAGCGGCTGGGTCAAATCGATCCATAGTTTCGGCGGTGAAGTCGGGATGGAAAAATATATAGCAGCGCGGCCGGATATTTTCTTTGTTGGTCGTGACGGCACGATGCGTTCTAACCGTGCAATGGGACAAGTAGCCGGGCAATATGCGTTAGATATGTTTGTCGGCTCGACTTTGCAGATCGATCAATTAGGTCATTCTTCGACGGTTACAAATGGTCGCTTGTCAGGGTTTGGCGGCGCACCTAATATGGGCAGCAATCCAACCGGACGGAGGCATTCCACTCCAGCATGGCAAAGCTTGCGCCCGAAAGACGATCCATTGGGTAAAGGGCAAAAATTAGTTGTTCAGATGGTTGAAACTTTCGGCTCAAACAAGAAGCCGACATTTGTCGATCATTTGGATGCAGAACAAGTGCAAAAACAGGCTAAATTAAAAAATGTGCCGATCATGATATATTCGCAAGATACTACTCACATCGTAACTGAAGAAGGTATCGCATACCTGTACAAAACCGATAGTATCGATGAGCGTAAGAAAGCAATCGAAGCTATTGCCGGTGTGACACCGATCGGCTTAAGAAGCGATAAAAATACCCTGCAGGACTTAAGAAATCGTGGCATAGTTGCCTTGCCAGAAGACCTTTGTGTAAAAAGAGGCCAGGCAAAGAGGTCATTGTTAGCGGCACAAACGATGGATGATATTGTCAAGTGGTCAGGTGGTTTGTATAATCCACCAGCAAAATTCAGAAGCTGGTCATAAAAGCAGCGAAGCAAGCTAAACTTGATAAAGCAGGCTCTGTGAAACTTTCTATGAGGGGCATGTTTTTTAAAGAATATCAGCTTTGAGATAAGCACTGCGCACAAATGATCGTTTTAAAAGTAGGTAGTGTCACTATTACCAACTCTGTTAAAATACGGGGAGTGAAAATGAAATGGAAAAATTATCGTTTAAATTTGATGCAACAAAGCCAGCGAAAAAGCCAGTTCATATCGGCGTTGTTGCTTCGGGCGACCTGGAAGTGATCTTGCGACCTGCTAAGGGCAAACAAGCAACTTTGAGGATCGTTACAGGAAGTGACGGCTTTAAAGAAGTTTGGAAAAATGTTTTGACCCGTTTCTTTGACCGCTATCCATTGCTGGCGGATTTTGAAATCAATGATTTTGGAGCTACGCCAGGTGTAGTTAATCTTCGTTTGACCCAGGCAATGGAGGTGTTGAATAATGGAGAATAGTTTTGTTGAATTAAATGGACGTGAGCGGGTTAAGGCGTTGCTTGACCCTAAAACTAGTCGTGAATTAGTTGGACCATTCGATGACATGATCTCACCGCACTTGGAACCACAAGGGATCGTTCCAGAAAGTGATGACGGTGTGATCATCATGAAGGGCGAAATCAACGGCAATAATGCGGTAGTGATTTCGATCGAAGGTGCCTTCCAAGGCGGCGGCATCGGCGAAGTCAGCGGCGCAAAAATTGTGGCCGCTTTAGAGGAAGCATTAGCCGATAACAAGAAGGGCCAGACCATTTATCCCATTTTGATCTTGGATACGGGTGGTGTCCGGCTACAAGAAGCTAATTATGGTCTCTTGTCGATCTCTGAAATTCATAATGCTGTAGTTGCTTTGAAGAAATACGTGCCTGTTATCGGGTTAGTACCAGGCCGCGTTGGTTCATTTGGCGGCATGTCTATCACTGCGGCAATTTTGTCGTATCTGATCACTACTCCTAAGGCTCGGATCGCATTAAACGGACCAGAAGTTATCGAACAAGAGGCTGGTGTGCGTGAGTTTGATTCCAGTGATAAGGATTTGATTTGGAATACCTTAGGTACTAGACAACGTGTAGCCACGGGCTTAGCTGACGAAGTGAGTGAAGACTCCGTTGATGCTATCCGCAAGGCGGTCATTGCGGCCATTAATTCTAAGAAGGACGCTCATCGGACACAACATGCTGATTTTTATCTTTCCTTGTTAGATCAGTTGGACTTATCCAAACCAGCGACTCCAGAAAGTTACCGCAAATTGTATCAGAATGTTGATGTAAAAAAGCATTCGCTGCCTGATGCAGTAGAAGGCGGAGGCTCTGCTAAACACACAAAGAGTCGGGGCCGTTTGTGGTTTGAAGAATTAACGGGCATTAAAAATGCTGACAGCGAAGTCCCGACGATCCTGCATGCTACTGTCGATGGGATCGAATATACCGCGATCGTGCCGGATGAAAATAATCGTTTTCCACGGGTCAGACATGGGGAAGCCGGTCTGCAGGAAGGCTTTACACTGGCCAATGTTGTTAACCATGTGATCGAAGCAGATGAGGATAAAGACGTTAAGCGTCCGATCGTCGCGGTAGTAGATGTTCCCAGCCAAGCATATGGCTATAAAGAGGAATTGATCGGGATCCACGTTGCATTAGCTTCAAGTGCGGCTGCCTACGCTAAAGCAAGGCAAGCTGGTCATCCGGTCATGGCCTTTATTCCAGGTGATGCAGTTTCAGGTGGCTTTTTAGCCCATGGAGCACAGTCTAACCGATTGATCGCTTTAGATGATGACTCGATCACCATTCAGGCTATGTCCAAGGAAAGTTCCGCTAGAATTACTCAGCGGACCATCAAAGAATTAGAGGAAGCTACAAAGAATGTTCCTGCGATGGCTTATGACATTGTTAATTACAGCAAATTAGGAGCACTTTACAAGTTACTGCCAAATATCAAATCATGGGAGCCGACAAGCGAAGGGCTAAAAACTGTTCAAAAGACTATCAGTGAAGCAATTGAAAGTGCACGAGCAGGTGAAAATAACCTTCATTTCCGCTATGAAACAGATATTGCTAAGGATAGCGGGCGCAAAGCAACGTTGAAGATGCGTAAAGCCGTGGCTGCCCAATGGGAACAATGATCTGTGCTCCCCACGATCTGATCTTGTTGCCAAATATCAGTGCGTTTCATAGTGATGTTGAGGTGCCAAGTTGGGTCAAAAATTCATTAAACGACACCAGAACAGTGGTGGTTAGGCGCGGTCATCAGACATGGCACCACATCCCTGTGGGCGTACGTGGTTTTGAACGTTCCCACAGGTTTGGCGGTTATTTGGATCCTAAGGCGGATAATTTTTCTTTAAAGATCACAACTCCTTATGAGTTAGCAGAACATCGTCCGTGGGAAAAACTGGCATCTGGGCGGGCAAAACTGCCTGCGTTACATGCTTTGCCACAGATTACCAAAGACTTTCACGGTTATCACTGGGGAATTGCAGGCAGCAGCGGTTATGAGCTGGCAACTGGTCATGAAACCGTGAAGGCTACCAGTGACCTTGACATCCTTTTAAAAGATTGCCCTAAGTTATCACAAAAGGATGCACAAGACTTGCTCGCTAGAATCAATACCCATGGAGTCCATGCTGATATCCAAGTGGTCAGTGGTCAAAATGGCTTTTCGTTGGAGGAATACGCGAATGCCAGAACTCAGACAGTTTTGGTCAAGACAGTCACTGGTCCTAAACTTAGCGAAGATCCGTTTGGTGAAGAAAATTAGTTTGGCCAGCAGCAGAATATACAGATGAAAGCAGCTTGAAATTAAGCTGCTTTTTATGATACAGGAGGAGAGAAAGTATTGGATATTGAGGTCAATGGTGCCCGGCTCAGTTATACTGATAAAGGTCACGGACAACCTGTCGTTTTTGTGACTGGATTTGGCGGGTATCAAGAAATATGGACCGAACAGGTCAGTTACTTGCTCGAGATGGGTTATCGAGTGATTACCTATGATCATCGTAATCACGGCCATTCCGAGCGGACAGCAGATAGTCCATTATTTATTGATCTGGTGGATGATCTGGCGAAACTGATCCACCAACTGAGCTTAGACAAGCCGCTGCTAGTGGCACACTCAATGGGGGCTAGTGTTTGCTATGCTTTGCTGCAAAAACACCCTGAGGTTTCTGTTAGAGGATTGCTGGCAGTCGATCAGTCACCTAAAATGATCAACGATGAAGAGTGGCATTATGGTTTTAGAGACATTCATTTAGACGATTACCAGAAAAAGTTGACCCACCCGCAAAAGGTCCATGAAACATACCGTGGGTTAGTTCCTTCGGTCTCATTACAACTGAACCGAGCTAAAATTGCAAGCCCATTTGACAGAAAAAGAAATATACCCTTATTGCTGGATCATGTATTACTGGATTGGCGGCCGATTTTATTTGCAACCGAAGTCCCGGTGATGATGATCTGCTCTACGGATAGCCCTTACTATGATTTTCACTTTAGCCAGGTTTGTTCAAAAAATAACGACAATATATCCGCAGTAGTATTGTCAGCTTGTGGCCATGATCCAATGGCGGAGATCCCTAGAAGGTTTAACCAGCTGCTGCGGCATTTTGTGCTTAAAAATGGTTAAAAAAATATTTACTGGTTACTGATACTAAGATGTTTGACTGACATACTGATAAAGGCATACGTGATGTTAGTGCTTTTACAAGATGGTAAGAGAAACGATAATTTCTGGGCATTAAAAAATCCTTCCAAGGTGCGACCTTAGAGGGATTTTTTTAAGTCAAATTTTATGATGCATTTATGATGCTTTGGTTAATGCGAATCTTGTTTTGGTTTTGCTCCAAATTTGGTGAAAGAGCACCGCGGATGCAAAGGATAGACACCATGTCAGCACATAAATTATCGTAATAGCGAGAGCTGGGTGAGCATTTTTAGCGAGGACCTGACCGAATAAATGCCAAAGTACTTGCTGCCAAAAGACGTTTGACAGATAGGCCCGGTATGCATAGGTCGATAGAAAATGGAAAACAGTTAATGCGGGCGAATCATCGCGAATATTCTTAAAGGCCAAGGCTGCGATCAGCGCAATCACGACGAAACAGTAGAGTGTCATAGAAATTTTGTAATAAGGAGCATTGGTCAGAAGGACCGGAAAACCGAAGCTAAAGAGTTCACGGTTAGTCCAAATAAAAATTACTACGAATGCTAGTACAAAAAGCCACCAAGTTCGCTTGAGAAAATTCTGCACTGGTCCGCGAAACTTCCATCCTAAAATTCCGAAGATTCCATAGATGAAGAAGCTTACAAAGATCCTGTCAAGTAAATACCAGTCTTGCATATGCGGACCGTGGAAAACCTCTGTTTGATAAAAAATGATCCAAGCAAAGAAAAGCAGCAGACCAACTAGTAACGTGGCCCATGCATGGCTGGCATTTTTGTTGACATAATTGGCTAAAGCCCAGAAAATAGGCATCAAGATAATGAATTGCAGCATCATTGTGTTATACCATAAATGCGGTGCGGCATTTCCGTTGATAAATTGCCATAAAAAAGTTCCCACACTATGAAATTTACTTACTTGCTGAACGTTTGGAAAAATTAACAAATAAGCTAATGTCCACCAAATAGTCGGAACGAATAAGGCTCCCCATTGCGCTTTAATGTATGCCGGATAATTTTTCAGAGTACATCCTGGATTACTGCGGATCGTTGAAAAAAGGATCCCGCAGATAAAGGCTGGTGCCGTGAATTTTATCAGGTCGTAAGTGATCCCAGCCCCGATCTGCTGGTGATGGGTAAGACCAAGAGTAAGAAATAGTGATAAAATAGGCTGCAGCATCACCGCCGTGCAGGCAAAGGTCTTCATATAATCCCCAACATCAGCATTGGTTCGATCATTCATATTTGATTCACCTCCTAGTTTGGTGTTAAAAAGAACTAGAGAATAAGGCTTTTCCCTTTATATTTCCAGTATAAAGGAGTTCTCCAAAATAAAAATTATCAAATTAGAATTACATATAACGTATTGGTTATTTATAGTTAGAGTTATATGCTTGGAATGGCAAGAGTGGGAATTTATGGCAAGTTTGATCAAATGGCGGCCAGTTGGCTTGTGAGTAAAACCAATTGATGGAGGTAAACATGCAACTAGAAAAAATCAAAAATATTATAGCCGATAATTTTTTAGTGGTTGATGGGGCGATGGCGACTGAATTGGAGAAAAAAGGGGTCGATACCAACAATGATCTGTGGTCGGCGACTGCTTTGATCTCTGATCCCACAGCAGTTAAAGAGGTCCATCAGAGTTACTTTGAAGCGGGGGCAAACATTGCCATCACAGATAGCTACCAGGCAAATCTTGGTGCTTTCGAGGAGGCTGGCTATTCTCCCACTATTAGTCGTCAACTGATCACTAAGTCTGTCGAGGTCGCTAGCCAGGCGCGCACTGAATTTCAGAACTCTTTCCCCAAAGAGCAGAGAGTTTTATTGATCGCAGGAAGTGTCGGACCATACGGGGCTTATTTGGCAGATGGCAGTGAGTACACAGGAGCTTATCATTTGACGAAGCAAGAATTCAAAGATTTTCATCGGTCGCGAATGAAATTATTGGCGCAGGGAGGAGTAGACATTTTTGCCTTTGAGACCCAGCCCAATTTCGCAGAAACCCAAGCCCTGGGGGAACTGCTATACGATGAATTTCCGGAAATGGGTGCATGGCTCTCTTTTAGTGTTGATGGGCATGATAAACTATGCGATGGTACGCCACTGGCTAAAGCTGCTAATTACTTTGCCGATGATGATCAAATCTTTGCGCTTGGAGTTAATTGCACTGCTCTCACGAATATTCTAGGTTTGGTAAAATTATTGAAGGCTAATTCCCCTAAACCTGTGCTAGTATATCCAAACAATGGAGATACGTATGACCCTGTGACAAAAAAGTGGCGCAAAAATTTCCACGCACCTAGTTTTGCGGACCTGGCACCACAATGGAAACAGGCTGGCGCAACATTGATTGGCGGTTGCTGCCGCACAACTCCTGCAGATATCCAACAGATCGCGAAAAACTGTCGCTGATTTTTATTGAGCGAACTATATATTCAGTGGCTTTTGACTTGCCTCCAAACGATTGCAGTAAGAAAATGGCCCCCGCTTCTCTGTTGAAGCGGGGACCATTAGTATTTGGTTATTTTTTACCATTCATAATCCGTTGGATCTTGACGACCTTTTCCAGTCGCACTATCTAACAGTATCCGTTGCTCAAATTGGGCAACGTTATGTTTGGTAGCTTTAACCATGTCTGGGTTGACAGAAACATAATCGATTCCTTGCTGAATTAGAAATTCAGTAAATTCAGGATATTCTGATGGTGTTTGACCACAAATAGAAACTGTCTTGCCGTCTTTATGAGCCACTTTGATCAAATGGGTAATTGCTCGTTTGACTGCTAGATTACGTTCGTCAAACAAGGTGGAAACTGTGTCGTTATTTCGATCACAACCCAGCAAAAGCATTGTTAAGTCATTAGAACCAATGGAATACCCATCGATGAACTGGTTAAATTGATCGGCCAAAATGATGTTCGACGGGATCTCAGCCATCATATAAACCTTGAAGTCTGCACTGCGGACCAAACCGGCTTTAGTCATAATGTCTGTAACTTTCTGAGCTTCAGGAACAGTTCTTACGAACGGAATCATGACATTCAAATTGGTCAGGCCAAATTCGTTCCGGACTTTTTTGACCGCCTCCACTTCCAACTTGAAAGCATCGACATATTTCGGATCATAATAACGTGAAGCACCACGCCACCCGAGAAGATCAGCAGATTCATGCGGTTCATACTTGTCTCCACCCTTTAAGTTGCGATATTCACTTGACTTGAAGTCGGAGAACCGGAGGATAACTGGCCGTGGCGACATTGCTCGTGCAACTTTGCTGATGCCTTCTGCCAACATGTTGACCACTTTTTCAGGATGGCCCTGTTCGATCAGATACAACGGATGTTCATGAATATAACTGGTCCAGATAAACTCTTCACGCATCAGTCCAATACCGTCTGCTGGTAGATTTGCATATTTGTGTGCCAAATCAGGGTCACCGAGGTTCATCATGACACCGGTGGCTGTGGCTGCAAAATACTCGGCGTTACCGGCGATCTCACCGGTTTTAACTTCTTCTTTAGCTGGTGTCAAGATCGATTGAACGCTGCCGTCATATACGATCCCATTTTTGGCATCGACTGTGACCGTATCCCCGGTATGCAAAACGTCCATGGCTGCAGTTCCTCGACTGGATGTCCCAACGATACAAGGGATCTGCATTTCCCGAGAAACGATGGCTGCGTGGCAGGTCATCCCACCATTATTGGTAACAATAGCCTTGGCCTTTTTCATTGCTGGGACCCAGTCAGGTGAGGTCATGGTCGTGACTAAGACTTCATCTTTCTTGAATTCTTCGATGTCCTTGGGATCAGCGATCACGTGGACCTTCCCTGAAGAGATACCCGGACTTGCTGCTAAACCTCTTACCAAAGCCTTAGCGTCAGTTAAGTTAGCCACATTCTCATCTCCAGATTTTTCTTGTTTGTGTTTATTCTTTTGAGACCATACGGTTTCAGGCCGTGCTTGAACTAACCACAATTTATTGGTGTTCTGGTCTAAGGCAAATTCCATGTCCATGTAACAGCCGTAATGTTTTTCGATCTCTTTAGCATAGCCCGCTAATTCTACGACCTGATCATCAGTCAAAGAAGGTTCTTTAGCTTTGTCAGCCGGGATCTTACGTTCTTTGACACCGCCATCTGACAAACGAATTAATTCAATATCTTTTTGGTTGATAGTTTTAGAGACGATCTTCATTGTTTCTTTATCGACGACAAAATCATCAGGAGTAACGGTTCCTTGAACGATGTACTCTCCCAAACCCCAGATACTGTCAATGATCACCTTGGTATCATCACCAGTAGCTACATTGACGGAAAACATGATCCCAGAAGCCTTTGAGAAGACCATCATTTGGACAGTAGCCGACAAAGCAACTTTTTCATGTGGAAAACCTTGTTTATGCCGATAATAAGTAGCACGCTCTGTGAAGAGAGAGGCGTAACACTCTTTAACTTTTTGCACTACGTCATCTTTCCCGCGAATGTTTAGATAGGAATCTTGTTGACCGGCAAAAGAAGCATCAGGCAGGTCTTCGGCGGTTGCGCTTGAGCGGATAGCAACAAACGGTTCAGCTTGCCCCACTTTATCCGCCAAATCATCATAGGCTTTTTTGATGCCGTCGGATAGATCTTTTGGCATTTCGCTATCTGTGATCACTTTCCGGATCTTCGTACATGTTTCGTGCAGTTCATCTGAACTTTCATAGTCTTTGATGCTTTCCAGTAACGAATTGACCTTATCATTAGCCCCAGTTGAATTCATAAAGTACCGGTAAGCATGAGCGGTAGTCGCGAAGCCGTATGGAACAGGGATATTAGTAGACGATGTCAGTTCGCCTAGTGATGAAGACTTACCACCGACTAATTCAACATCTGACCGATGAAGATCATCAAACCACAGAACATTAGCAGTTTTTCTATTTTCCATGAAATTATCTCCTCACAAAATGACAGAACGGAACATGGATGATAATGGCGGCACTAACAAGATATTGCAAAACAAAGTGTCTAGCGCAATCACGTTGCGGGCCCAGCGAGTTAGCTCAGATCAGCAACCATGTCCACGACAACAACTAATAATGACTAGAGTAAGCAAGACCTGTTAAACCTGGACAGACCAGAAGTCATTGTCCAAATAGTTAATAATTACGGTCGGTCTTGAATAAAACGACTTATGAAAGAAGCCGATAGCTGATTCTTAGTAAGTTGGTTCTTTCACCTGCTAATTAAAGATCAAGCTAAAAATAAGCTACCAGTATAGTAATACGTTTGTCTTGTAAACGTTTTCAATATCCAATTAAATTGTAGTTAATTAAATAAAAATAGTCAACGGTTAAAGTGAAAGTTTTAACTTTTAATTACGTAAAACGTATTTCTTTTTTTCTGATCTTAGCCAAAAGGACCTAATTGAGATCAACTGAAAATTATGGATGATCATAGCAGAAAAGTGTGTAATCAGCAAAGGTGGTCACCACAGAAGTAAGAAAAATATCTGGCAAAACTTTGTTTTTGTTAAAGGCCTTCAAGTTGGCTGCTTAGGCGCTGAGGTTAGGTTACATGGGTTGCAAAAATACTTAAAAAAATTCAACCTTAATGTATGTTGTGGTATACTTATATATGTTAACTGCGCTTTCATAGCGGTTATTTTTGGAGAAAGTAAATTATAAAATGTCAGGAGGCGACACCGACGAAATATAAAGGAAATTCAGTCGAAGAAGCGATTTCTGCAGGACTAGCTGCGTTAAAAGAACCACGTGAGCAAGTTGATGTTCAAGTTATTTCGCGCGGTCAAAAGGGCTTTCTAGGAATCGGCAAGCAATTAGCAGAAGTTGAACTCACTGTTAAGGAGTCAAAAAAGAATGCCGATCCAAAACCACAGAAGAAAGCTGAGCTTAAACCAAACAAAGATACCAGGCCTTTGAATAATGCGCAAGGATCTTCAGATGGCAACCAAAAAGAGAAGCAGCGAAAGCATGAGGATAAGGGTGCCAAAGTTGAGGCGAATGATACACAAAAATCAGAAAGGCCGACAGCAGACGCCCAAAAGGAAGTTTCATTTGAAGATACATTAGTGGCGTTGGGTAATTATTTGGCAGAAGTTACAAAAAACATGGGGATCAAAACCACCATTAATGTGACACCTGAAAAACACACGGTGTACTATGACTTCGATACTGAAAAAGAAGGCCTCCTGATTGGCAAGCGGGGTAAAAATTTGAATTCATTGCAATTATTAGCCCAAGATTTTTTGGATAAACGTATCCATCATCGGGTACGTGTTATTTTAGATGTTGCTGATTACCGTGCTCGCCGAGCTGAAACGCTTGACCACCTGGCTCAAAAAACCGCGCGCGATGCCATCGCTTCAGGCAAACCGATCATGTTAGATCCAATGCCTGCCTTGGAACGTAAAGTCATCCACACTAGTTTGGCAGATAGTGAGCATATCAAGACGTATTCGCGAGGGAGCGAACCACGGCGTGCGGTCGTAGTTGACCCGCAATAACTATAGAAGGCATAAGAAAAGCGGGAACATTATATAGAAAATTCTCACCACCCGGACCTAAAGGCCAAAGCCGACAATAACATGGATGTTTTGTATGCTTTGGTGTTTAAGAGAGGAGAAATCACATGGAAGAATATCGGCCAGAGCATATTGAAAATGAGCTCTGTTTTGCAATTTATTCTGCACAAAAATTTTACACTAAATTTTATTCTGAATCATTAAAGGAGTTTGGTTTGACTTATCCGCAATACTTGACATTACTAGTGTTGTGGGAAGAAAAACAGCCATTAATGATCAAGGAGATCGGAGCGCGTTTGAAGTTGGACACTGGTACGCTGACTCCGCTTTTGAAACGCATGGAAAAAGATGATTGGGTCTCTAGGGCCCATGTTCCTGAAGATGGACGCAAGGTCTATATTCAATTAACTAAAAAGGGTAAAAGCAGCGAAAAAGCTGTTAAGGATAAAGTTAAAACCTGCCTGGATTCTATAGACATGACCTATCCTGAATATCAAAATAGCGTTGAAACAGTCAAACAAATTGGACAAAAGATCAAGCGGGTCGACGAAACATTGGAAGACCTGTACGATTAAACCTGATCTTTCAAGTACGTAACAGCAGGTTCCCAGCAGTGGGAGCTTGCTTTTTGTTAAAGGAGGAAAATAGTTTGCGCTTGGAAAAAATTGATCACATTGCTGTGATCTGCAGTAATGAGCAGGCAGCTCGTACTTTTTACGTTGACAAACTTGGTTTCAGTATTAAAGACCGGCATGAACGCCCTGAAAAAAAGGATGTATTATTTCACTTGGTCTCTGGCAACATAGTATTGGAACTTTTTATCAAAGCTGATGCACCTCTAAGAGTTACCGACCCAGAAGCCTTAGGCTTACGTCATCTGGCGTTTCACGTGACAGATGTAGAGCATGCGGTAAAGCAATTAACTCAGCTGGGTATAGAATGCGAACCGATCAGGAGAGATGATTTTACGGGTGAAAAGATGACTTTTTTCTTTGACCCAGACAACTTGCCATTAGAGCTGCATGAATAAAAATTTTTAAAAAACGCCAAATTTAACTCACAAAGCAAGTTAGATTCCGCGTTTTTTATTTGTTTTTAAGGTGTTTGGCTGTATCCAAAAACTTTTCCCAGCCCTTTGCTTCAATATGCTTTGCGCGATGTCTCAGTGGTGGCAATGGTAAGGTATAAAAATTAGTGAGCAGTTCCGCGATCAGTTCCGGCTGTTCTAAAGGCAGCCAATGCTCACCCTTGATACTCAGCCAGGAAAATGATCCTCCAACGTATTTCCTAGATGCAGACATTTGAGTTCTGCTTAAATATGGATCATCCTTGCCAATAATGCCAAATACAGGAACTTGTGTGGGTGGAAATGGTATTTTATGTTTTCGGGGTTTAAGATTTGCACGGTAAAGATTTAATGCAGAAGTAAATCTTCCTGGTCGGTTGAGATCAGGTATCCAGTTTGAAACTGCTTCGGGATCATTTCCAGTGAAGAGCCTAAGTACAGCCCAATCATTTTGGGAAAATAATTTTTCTGCAAACCCTTTTAGCTGAAATGCCATGGTATACCAGGCTTTTTTTTGCTGTTCAAAACCACCATCATTCGCGTATGCTTTGGGGTGGCCGACACTTATTGGAACAAAGGACTTAAAATTTTCTGGGTAAAAAGTGATCAGGCTCCAGCCAATCAAAGCTCCCCAATCATGTCCAACGAGGTCCAGCGGTTGCGATAAGTCCAAATATTTTTTTAGTTCGAGCAGATCTTTCATCAAGCGACGCATCTGGTAACTTCCTACGGCAACCGGAGCTGCAGATTCTCCAAAGCCGCGCAGGTCGGGGGCAATGACCCGGTATCCATCGTTGATCAACAAGGGAGTGACCTTTCGCCAAACGTCTGCCGAATCTGGAAAACCATGCAGCAGCATGACCGGAGTTCCAGATCCTCCATCATAATAAGCAATTTCTGTGTCTTGAAATTTGACTTTTTTTCTTGCCAGTTGTCGTTGCATTGGATTTCCTCCCCAAAATTATTTTAATAAGCAAAAGTAAAACTTGCTAAACATTTGCCAGGTAATTATAAAATAATGTCGTTCCTGCCGCTATTAACAGGCATCTGATAAACAATACTATAATACTTGCATTTATTGAAATTTCCAACTATTGCCTCTTAGGGAATTACTCACGTGACCAGATTTATCCAAGCTTTTCATAGTTTAGCGTCGTGTTTGAATGGGTAGGAGAAAAAATAACTGCAAAAAAAGCAGTCATGAATTATATAAACATTATGACTGCCGGGAAAAACAATAATTAAATTTCTCGTGATGGTTATTGATACATATTGGGATCAGCCTGTTTCGGGCCGTATTCATCCATTTGTGAATCGCGGAAATCCCACCACTCACTTTCATAACCGATAAACCCAGCTTTCTTCATCGCAGAGTCTAGAATTTGGTGATATTTAGCGGCTTCGCTGGACCAGTCAGCAGATCTGCGCGCTTGACCTGTGAAGTCGTCGAAACCGGTCGGCATCGGACATTCCTGACCATCACTGAAAGTTAATGTCAGATCAAAAGTAACTCCCTTCTGATGGCTGTAATTAGGATCAGGAGGGGCGACAAATTCCGGATCGGGGTAAACTTCAAAGAGCCTTTCTTGTGCTATGGTCGGACGATAAGCGTCCCAGATTTTTAAACGAAACCCATGTTTTTTAACGAGTGCGCTTGCCTTGGCCAGTTTTTGGGCTGTGCCGGTCCTGGCGATGGCGGTAGTAAAGTCGTAAATAGTATGACCGGTGAAGTTGTTGTTCGTGGCGTAACGCAGATCAACGATGATATCAGGATCGAGCTTTTGAACGTTGGTAAAACCGGTTAATTTGGTATCCATAAAATGACCTCCTTTAGCGAGCAGGCAAAAAGAATGAGAAAAAGCAGTGATGAGCAAGCTTAAAAACAAGAACTTGCTCTTGAGCGATTTTCAATTGTGCTGTTTTTTATTTTTTCTATTTGATATCATTTTACCCGAAATATGTTCAAAATTACATAATAGTTTTGATAAAAGAATAAAGATGTGACACATTCATTTGGCTTGAAACCAGAATCGTGTCTAATGAATGCATAATTAATTATTCGAACATTATTGCTTTACTTTTAATATTATACGATATATACTATCGTCAGAAGTTAGAATCATATAGCCTAGACAAAATTAGTCAGGTGCAGGGGGGAGTAATCTATGGATAAAGCTAGGTATCTGGTTGATTTAGAGGAATATCTCAACGAGCTTAGTGAAGAGGAAAAGAAAAACATCATTGAGTATTATGATGAATACATTTCTGACGCCGGTCTGACGACCAGAGAAGAGATAGAAAAAGCACTGGGAACGCCGCGACGGCTGAGCCGCAAGATTTTGGTGGATCAGTCGATCAAGCAAACTGATCAAGAGGCAGCGCATCACAAGTTTGCATCGCTTAGTTCAAATTCACGTTTGATCTGGTTGATTGCTTTGGCCATCATCACTTCACCACTAACTTTGGCTGTTGGCTTTTTTGCTTTGGTTGCTTTGATCGTGGTCGGAGCAGTTTTGTTTGCGCTAGCAATCAGCCTGGTAGTACTAGTGGCGGCAATCATTGTTGCAGCTGGAATGGCACTTTACTCTGGTTTGGGTCTTCTTTTTAGCGCTCCATTTGTCGCACTGTTTTACATCGGAATTGCTTTGGTGGGCACTGCCGTAATAATGATCTTTGCCCCCCTGTTATATTGGCTATGTTCTGCTGTGATCCAGGGGATCGCCAACTTTTCTCGTTTCGTTTACCGCAAGTACGGAAGTCGTAAGGGGGGCAGAAAAAATGAAGAGAATGTTTAAGTGGGGCTGGCTATTTTTGGTCGTCGGAGTGATTTTCCTAGCGATCGGAGCTTTTGCCCATGGTGCCAAAGACGTCGTATTCAATGGTTGGAAACCAGTTGTTTACAGCAACAAGGCTAATTATCAGCATAGTTATTCCACTGAGGCTTTTAAACAGGTCGATGTAACAGTTGGTAATGCCAATGTCGTGATCCGCAGAGGAGATAATTATGGAGTTAAGTACCACGGCCGTAAAAGTGCCCGCCCACGGGTAAAAGTTTTGAATGGCCGACTGGTCGTTCGGCAAAAAGGGACCAACTTGGTACGAAAAAATTTCCTTGGTTTTCATTGGAGCGGCGATGAATACCGCGTTTCTAATAAATTGACAGTCTACATTCCGGACAATGTTAAGTTAAATAGAATAAGAAATTTAAATAATCGCGGCACAACGGTTATAGAAGGAGTAAGTACGGGTTATTTGGAAGCCATCGGTTCTTTAGGGTTGTTAAATCTGAGAAATGTCAATGTGGATAACACCAATATTGAAGTTCGTGATGATGCCGATATTCGTTTGGAAGATTCAACGATCTTAGGCGGCTTGATCACAGGGGATAATTGTGATGTTGTCGCTCAAAACGGCACTTTGCGGGGAGTTGAACTGCAGCAAAGTGATGGTGATATTACCATGCGTAATGTTTCATTGGATGGTGGCAAAGCCAACGTGACGGATGGTGATGTTAAAATTACCGATAGCACCGTTACCAATGGCTATTCACTCATTAACAATGACGGAAATAATACACTGACCAATGTTAAAGCAGGCGGGTATGATTTGACAGCCAATGCCAATTCTCATAATGATCTGTTTGGCAATCACCAGAAAAGCGGTTCTCTTCATAGTGGGACGGCCACTAATGTTTTGACGATCTTTAATACAGATGGAGATAATACCGTTCGGTAAGCAACAGGCAAGTCAAAAGAAAGGAACATTGCGTGTGAAAATCCAAGTGACTGCCGATCTGCTTGACGGACTAGTTTTAGCCTTATTGAATCGTGAAGATTATTATGGATACGCTTTGACTCGTGACATGCAAAAGGCGATCTCGATTTCAGAATCCACCATGTATCCTGTTTTACGCAGGCTAAACAAAAGCGGCTATCTGACGACTTATGATCAGCCATTTCAAGGAAGAAATCGACGTTATTATAAGATCACAGGCAGCGGCAAGGAGCATTTGGCAAATGTCTATCAAATGTGGAGCGACTACAAAAATAGTTTAGACAGGGTATTTAAACCTGAAAATAAGCACAAAAATTCACAGGAAAGTGGCCGGCCTTCATAATAAAGTTAAAACGCAAAATCAGAAACAATGTTTAAAGGGAGTAGTGAGTGACATGAGTAAGAAAAAGAAACTAACTAAATCAACTGATAAAGTTATCAGCGGAGTATGCGGCGGGATCGCTGAATATTTTAATTGGGACAAAACGATCACACGCCTAGTCGGAGCCTTTTTGATTATTTTCCCCGGTTCGATCATATGGGGGCTGCTTTTCTACTGGGTTGCAGCGATCCTAATGCCAGACAGTGACCAGGGACAAAAAGATGATGATTCGGTCATCCAAGGCGAGTTCAAAGAAAAAGATTAGCTAACTAAAAAAGACCGCTCCGAGAAATCGGGCGGTCTTTTTTATATCACGTGAGTCAAAACACGACGTAAAAACAGTTGAATAAAAGTTTCGTTTTTAAGACTAGTTTACTGGTGATAAAGTTGTTCAATTTTGATTATTCAGTAAGGGCGAGTCGGCTTTGTTACCAAACCATTTCTGATTTATTTTAGTTAATGTTCCATCGGCTGCGAGTTTTTTAAGGCCTGCATTGACTTTGCTGCGCAGAGTGACGTCACTTTTACGCATACCGACTCCGAATGCTTCCGGTCGAAATGCTCCGCGGATGGTTTGGAAATCGCCTGGATTTTTTTGATGGGCGATATAATAGTCAGCATAGCTGCTGTCGATCAGCAAACCTTGGATCCGGTTGGAATTGAGATCGATAAAAGCATTGGTGAAAGATTCATAGAGGACAGGCTCGTGGTCTTTGATCCGGTCTTTCAGCAGCGTGGGGTACTTGTTGATATCATTTGAACCGGAGGAGCCGGTTTGAGCTCCGAGAACTTTACCATTCATATCAGCATACGAATTGATATGATTCTTTTTTAATGAAACTAAGACTTGATTATTTTGTAAATAAGTTTTGCTGAATGCCACCTTTGCTTCACGTTCTGGTGTTTTGGTAAAACCATTCCATATCAGGTCGATCGTCCCATTTTTCAGCTCGGTCGCGTTCATCGACCAGTCGATCGATTGAAAATTAGTTTTAATACCGTACAGTTTAAAAACAGCTTTCGCTAAGTCAACATCATAACCGACCAAGCGACCGCTTTTTTGCCGAAAACCCATTGGGACAAAAGTGTCATCCGCGCCGATAGTAACATAACCGCGTTTTTGAATCTGGTTCCAATTATTGGTATTATCCGCTTTTTTCCCCACAGAGACACCACAACCGGTGAGGATAAGAGCGCAGCTCAGCAAGAGAAAAAACGTAAATTTGCTTTTTTTCTTCAATTAGCTTCCCCTCCTACGGCATCCAATGCATTGACGGTGAAGATCTTATCAGCAGTTTGCTTGGCAAAGTCCATATCATGGGTTACGATCACTTGCGTCATTTTTTCATCCTTGAGATTTAAAATGATTTGACTGACTTTTTCACGCAATGCCGGGTCGAGGGCGGAAGTTGGTTCGTCATAACAAAGGACTTGCGGCTCCATCGCTAATGCGCGAACAATTGCGACACGTTGTTGCTGACCACCGGATAATTGATAAGGATAGAGTTGTTCTTTGCCGGTCAGGTCTAATTTTTTCAGCAATTCATCCGCTTTCTTGTTCGCTTCGGCTTTAGTCTGTTTGAGGACAAGCTTGGGTGAAAGTGTAATATTTTCAAGGACAGTTAAGTTGGGGAACAACTGGTAGTCTTGAAAAACCACCCCGATAATTTGTTCATTATTATCAGGTGAAGTAGGCTTAAACGGCTTCCCATTAAGTAAAAATGTGCCGCTCTCCGGAGTTTCTAAACCGCTCAGGCACCGTAAAAGTGTGGTTTTACCGGCACCGGATGGACCCACGATCGCTAAGATCTGCCCGTCAGGGATCTGTAAATTCAGATCGTCCAAAATAGTGCGTACACCAAATTTTTTAGTAATATTTTTTAGTTCCAGCATGTGAATTCCTCCTCGTAACAGGTTACATCGGTTTTAATTTTGAGGCTTTTCGGGCTTTCTATTACCGCCACTTAGCGTAATGTTGTTCCACTTTTCTCAACGCGTAAGCAGCAAGGCCTGTCATGATCAGGTAGATCGCTCCGACCAAGACCAGCGGTATCAAGGTGACATCACGGGCTGTCGCTACATTGCCGGCCCTTAGCAGATCGCCTAACCCGATGACGTATACTAATGAGGTGTCCTTGACCAAGTTGACGACTTCATTGCCTATCGATGGAATGACGATCTTGATGACTTGGGGGATCACGATATGTAGCAGCGTTTGAATTTTGCTGAGGCGCAAGACTTTAGCACTTTCAAATTGTCCGTTTGGTATTGCTTGAAATCCGCCCCGGAAAATTTCGGCAAAATAAGCTGTGTAGTTTAATATGAAAGCGAAGATCGCTGCATCATATCTCTGAAAAATTATCCCAATGATCGGTAGTCCGTAAAAGACAAAAATCAGCTGTAGTAATAGTGGGGTTCCTCGCATGATCCAAACGTAAAATTTTAAAACGGCACGCAGTGGGCTGAATTTTGATAGCAGCCCTAAACTGACAATGACTCCCAGCGGCAGAGAAGCCACCAGTGTCCATAAAAATATTTTAATAGACATCCAAGCTCCGGAGAGTAGTGAAGGTGCAATTTGTTCGATATAAGTCATAAGATTTCTCCTTTTAAAATTTAGTGTCCAGTTAAGGCGTCAGCCATTTCGCAAATTCGCTGTTATAGCGTGATCCTTGGCTGTGTTTTTGTGAGGGTTAAAACAATGTGTGCCGGTTCGCTTAGTTCAACCAAATAACAGTGTTCAACTAACGCTGATAGAATAAATGGGCCATGGTTAACGGTAGGCTAAAAACGACAACAGCCGTCCCTTTATGTTAAATAACATAAAAGGACGGCTATTGTCGTGGTCCCACCTCGTATTTGTCATCTGTTCACACAGATCACCTCAGTGAGTTTGTTTCATAACTTGCAAGAACGAGGAAAAATAAAAAGCCGCCCTAGGCACAAAGCCTAAGAGGACGACGATTCGCGGTTCCACCTCATGTTTATCATTTGTTCACACAAATGACCTCACTAAGTTTAAATTGATCAAACTCATGCGCTAACGGGGCGTCCCGGAATTTTCTTACTGGTTTATTCGGAAAATCAACTGACAGGTGTGATTCACTACAAATTACCATGTATCCTTTCCACCGCCGGACACTCTCTGCGTGGACCTGTAGCTACTAGTCTGCTCTTAGTTTTTAATTATTATTTAAGTTGGTTTTATTATAACCGCTGCAAAAAAGATGTCAACCCGAAAATTAAAATGGCAACTTAAAAGTATTTTTCTTACTTGCGTGGAATATCATTGAATACTAACATTGGCCGGTTTGTCTTGAAATTATTAAAGCCCCAATTTTTTCTTAGAAGGTGCTGATATTTGACAATGATTTTGGTATCAGTGGAAGCTTCCCACCGGAACATGGCATGTTCTTTAAATAGTTTAACGCTTAGTGCCAAATTCATCGGATCATTTGCCATCTTCCCATTCACTTTTAAGCAGTGTCCATATATTGCCGTCATGATATCCGTCCCGGAGCAGTTCACTGGCGCGAATCGTCCCGTCTAAAGTGAAGCCGGCTTTTTGGGCCACATGGTTACTGCGGGCGTTATCTATTGCAGCATGGATCTCTATTTTGTTGACCCCATATTCTTTAAAGCCAAGTGAGCACATTGCCTGGACCGCTCTGTGTACAACATTTTTCCCACTGAATTTTGTGCCGAGCCAATAACCGATTTCGGCGCTGTTATCGACTTGGTTGAACCGATTAAAGCTGATCATACCAGCAGCCTGATGTTTGTACAAAATTACGACGTTCAATGAAACCTCCTTTATAAAATGTTCTAAGACCAGCTGGAGAAAATTTTCTTCATCTTTGGCGTCGTTCATCTTAGACACCCAAGGAAGCCACACCCCTAACTCCTCTCCGCTTTCTTGGATCAACTGATATAGCAATTTACCATCAATTTTTGGACGCGGTAAAGCAAGACTGATCTCATCATCGACCTGATATGTAAACAAATGCTCTCCCCCTAATGTTTATAGTTGTTTTAACTTTAATAGTTTGTTGCAAATTTAGCAATAAATCAGTACGATAACAATAATAACAAAATCATACATGTTTAGATGTAGTGGAAGGTAGAGAATGATGTTTGAAGAATAAGTTTGTTTTGTTAGCCGATATGTTTGTCAATATGGGGATCGGTTTGATCATGCCGATCACGACGCTGTACGTGCATAACTCATTACATAAGAGTTTAGTAGTTGCAGGTTATGTGCTTCTGGCCTTTTCAGGAGCAATGACCGTTGGCAACCTCATTGGGGGCCGCTTATTTGATACCTGGAAACAAAAAGCAACGATGTTTTTAGGCGGGGGAATGCAGATCACGGGATTAATTTTGTTAGCATTATTTCCCAGCTGGCCCGTTTACGCGGTTCTTTTGGTACTTTATGGTCTCGGCTTAGGGATTCTAAACTCCGCGGTCAATGGGTATCTGGCCTTTCTGAATAGAGAGGATGCCAATATTTTTAATAACGGTTATTGGATGGCGAACATTGGGATGGGTATTTCCACGTTCCTATCAGGTATTTTATTTGATATTAACATCCGTTTGATCTTTGCATCCTCAGCTGTTTTATTTTTGTTAACTTTGCTTTTGATCAAGTTTAAATTTCGGGGATTTAATACACGGAGTTCCGGCCATTCCTTGGCTGCCAAGAATCATAAAAGAGGACTAACTAACGATGTTGGAATTATACTCGTTTGTTTGACGATGATCATAATTTGGATCTGCTATGAACAGTGGAACAGCAATGTTTCTGTCCTAATGACTGGCCAAGGGATCTCAGTCCGCAAATACAGTATGCTTTTTACTATCAGTACCGTCGAGATCGCAATATTGCAGCCTTTTCTGACGCGTCTTTTTCATAACAGCTTCACTGCGGATAAATTACGTGTGATACTAGGGGTCATCATTTTTGCTTGTTCATACCTGATGATCGTCAGGGCTAGCGATTATTGGCGTTTTATTTTGGGTATTACGCTGGTATCTGTTGGAGAGATCCTGGCTCTAACAGCCATACCGATCTTGTTAAATAGATATGCGTCGGACCGTAACCGTGGTACACTGCAATCATTAGGAAGTTTGTCAGGATCTTTAGGGCGTGCGCTGGGGCCGCTATCTGGAGGGTGGTTGATCACTAGTTTAGGTTATAACGATACATTTTTAATTTTTTTTGCGGCCCATGTGGTCATCGCAGCAATTTTGTTGCTGATCAGGCGCCCGCAAGCAGCAATTGAAAAAAACGGTTGAGTTATTTTTTAATTAACAAGTAATGTTGGCTGACCAATAAGATTTGGAAAGGGCGAGGAAAAATGCGGGCAATATTAACGACTATCGGCGAAGACAAGGTTGGGATCATTGCGCGAGTCAGCCGGTATTTGGCTGATTCGCGGATCAACATTTTAGACGTTTCACAAACTATTATGGATGGTAATTTCACCATGATGATGTTGGTCGATCTCCCTAATAAGAGCAATTTTCAAAAGTTGAGTAGTGAGTTAGACAATTTAGGACAGGCAGTGGATGTCGAAATAAAAATTCGGAATGAGAGAATTTATGAGGCAATGCACAAACTGTGAGAATGTGAGAGAGGAAGCAGAAGATGGAAACAAAAAACATTTTGGAAACGATCAAGATGATTGCCGACGAAAATCTAGATGTCCGCACGATAACGTTGTCTATCTCGCTGTTGGATTGTATCGACAGTGACAGTGATGCTGCCTGCCGAAAAATCTATGAAAAAATTACCACTATTGGCCCAGATCTTGTCAAAGTCGGACAGCAGATCGAAACAGAATATGGAATACCGATCATCAATAAAAGAGTCGCAGTCACACCGATCGCGATAGTGGCGTCTGCGAGTCATGATAAAGATTATGTCAAATATGCTAAGACATTGGATAGAGCTGCTCATACCATTGGGATCGATTTAATCGGCGGTTATTCAGCCTTGGTCCAGAAGGGCTTTCAATCAGGCGATCGTACATTATTGAGTTCTTTACCGGAAGCATTGGCGGAAACGGAATTGGTATGTGCTTCGGTCAATGTCGGCTCCACGCGCTCTGGAATCAATATGGACGCAGTTGCCCAAATGGGTCAGATAATAGTTGATGCTTCCAAACGAGACGTGATGACTAACGCAAAAATGGTTGTTTTTTGCAACGCAGTCGAAGATAACCCATTTATGGCCGGTGGATTTCAAGGAGTGAGTGAGCCGGACGTTGTAGTGAATGTGGGTGTGTCTGGTCCAGGGGTGGTCAAATATGCTTTAGAACAAGTTAAGGGTCAATCAATGGATGTGGTTGCTGAAACAATTAAGAAGACTGCTTTCAAAGTCACTCGCATGGGACAATTAGTCGGAACGATCGCTGCACAAAGGTTAGGAGTCCCTTTTGGAATAGTCGACCTGTCCCTCGCTCCAACGCCTGCTGTAGGAGATTCTGTGGCACAGATCTTAGAAGAGATCGGGTTGGAAAGCGTCGGAACGCATGGAACGACTGCGGCACTAGCTTTATTAAATGATGCGGTGAAAAAAGGCGGTATTATGGCCTGCAGTCATGTTGGCGGTTTGTCTGGAGCTTTTATTCCTGTTTCAGAGGATTCAGGGATGATTTCAGCTGCGGCTAACGGTACATTGAATATTGAAAAGCTGGAGGCCATGACGGCAGTTTGTTCGGTGGGCTTAGACATGATCGCATTGCCAGGAGATACAACTGCCGCAACGATCAGTGCCATGATCGCGGATGAAGCGGCTATTGGGATGATCAATAATAAAACGACAGCAGTCCGAGTCATTCCTGTACCTGGGAAAAAAGTCGGGGAAACAGTTGAATTTGGCGGTTTGTTGGGTCATGCACCAATTATGAAAGTCAATGAAGCATCTGCACAGAAAATGATCGACAGAGGCGGCACGATCCCCGCTCCGATCCATAGTTTTAAAAATTAAATGTTCTGAGACCACACGTCTTGTCGCGCTTATTAAAATATTGCTTTTACATAGTGCAAGGTATATCATTTTAATTAGCAAGTAATATAATAAAACACTGAGGTGCCATTAGGCTGAGAAAACACCCATTGAACCTGACACGGTCAGTACCGGCGAAGGGAGTCAGTTTTATCTGGTCGCATATCGCGAATGTTAATGATAATAAACTATCTCTTTTGGCAGAAATCCAAAAGAGATTTTTTATTATTACGGGAAATGCGCTGCTTTTGAACGTGGGCTGGCCCGACGATGGTGAAAATCTGGGGTACTTTTGGCTAATGGCTTTCCAGCGGTGAGGAGAAAAAATATGCAGTCACAAAAATCTAATGCTTGGCATTTACGTGACGTGATTTTATTAACGTTAACTGCCATTTTTACAGGAGTGATCTTTTTTGGCACGGTCTTCCTATACAATGGCTTGACCGCACTTTTGACACCACTTGGTTTGGCACCATTTGGCAACGACTTGATTTTAGGCCTATGGACCATGGCCGCACCTTTAGCCGCTTGTCTGCTCCAAAAGATCGGTTCTGCCACGTTGGGTGAGATCTTAGCTTCGGCGGTTGAAGCCATTTTAGGCGGCCAATGGGGCATTACCACCTTAATTTCCGGCTTTGTCCAAGGGTTCGGTTCAGAGCTTGGTTTTACTTTCACCGGCTACAAACGCTACGACATGATCAGCCTGTCCTTATCTGCACTGACGACTACGATCGTGACCTTTACTTGGGACCTCTTTCGCCAGGGATACGCTGCTTATCACCCATGGATGATCATTGCCTTATTTATCACTCGTTTAATTTCAATTTGGTTCTTTGGAGGCTTACTTGTCCATGCCATTGTGTCCTTACTGGAACGGTCTCATATGCTCCGGATAGAGTAATGCAAAGGAGTGTCTAGTTTGAGTTATATAGAAGTTGCAGACGTGACTTTTAGTTATGCAAGGGACAGCGCTCCTGTGCTGGAAAAACAGCAGCTATCGTTCGAACAAGGAACATTTAATGTTTTGACCGGGCCTTCAGGGTCTGGCAAGTCGACCCTATTAAGGTTATTGAGCGGACTTTTTCCACAATTTACTGGTCATCTTCAATCAGGACAGATCACGTTGGCTGGACAAGATTTGAGCCAAATGAGCGTAACCAAACGGGCACAAACTATTTCCATGTTATTTCAAGTCCCGTCCGAGCAGTTTGCTATGCCAACTCCCCGGGAGGAATTGATCTTCACGCTGGAGAATCTGAGAGTAGCTCCGCAGGAAATGGACAAATTAGTCACAAAGGCTTTTGAATTTACCGGTGTCAGTCAATTTGCGGATAGAAAATTTACGACTTTGTCTGGCGGAGAGCAGCAAAAAGTAGCCTTGGCTATTATTTTGGCACTAGATACAGATATTATTTTACTAGACGAACCGTTTGCTAACGTTGACCCAGCAGCAAGATCTTTCTTATTGCGGCGGTTGTCTGATTTGGTAAAGCAACATAACAAGACGGTGATCATAGCTGATCATGATTTAACAGATTATAAAAAGTTGGCCGATCGCCTGTATGTCATGGATCCCGGGGGAAAAAGGGTCCATTTAGCTTCACAAAACGAACAGGCTACGCGTTTTAAGTCCTTTGATCAACAAAAACATATTCCGGCTAAGATCGATCTTCCTGAGAAAAATTCTGTTCAAGAGTTTGAATTACAAAATTTTTCTACCGGCCACCAAGTTAATTTGATCGATCAGCCACAGTTTGAGCTGATGAAAAATCATTTGACAGTTTTTACTGGCCCTAATGGAGTTGGCAAATCTACGCTCTTTAACGCAATGATGAAACTGCAAGATTATCAAGGCTCATTAACCTGGTATGGCAATGAAGTCTCTAGGCTAAAGATCAAAAATTACAGTCGCCATGTAGCCCTAGTTTTTCAAGAACCAACCAGCCAATTCATTAAAGTGACGGTGAGAGAAGAACTGGAATTAAGTTTGAATAATCAGTATAACCATGATTGGGATCAAGAGCGTATTCGGCAGATATTAAAGCAGCTTAATTTAGCGGGCTTCGAAGAGCATGTTGTTTACCTGTTAAGTGAAGGTCAAAAAAGAAAATTACAAATTTTATTGATGTTGATCATGGGAGTTCCGACTTTGCTGCTGGATGAACCTTTGACCGGCTTAGACTTAGGGTCCGTAAATCAGATCATGGCTCTTTTGTATGAGGCTGTAAAAGATGAAGGAAAAACCGTGATCATGATCAGTCACCAACTGACAGATGTTGCTAAATATGCTGACTATCATATTAAATTGAGTGAAAAAGAATTATCTTACGAGGCAAGCCTATGAATCCAACAGTTCTATTAGTAATGGCACTGATCTGCGGGGTTGAATTATCTTTTGCACGTGTGATCACTTTAAATGTCATTGTGGTGCTAGCTGGCATTGTTATAATGCTCTGGCGCAAAGCTAACTGGCATTCATACTTACGATTGCTTCTGATTCCCTTGCTGCCGGCGCTTGGTGTATGGCTTTCACTGGCGTACTTTTCAGTCGGGCATGATATTCATTATGCTTGGGTGCTGGGCACCAGGATCTATGCTTATTCCTTTTTAGGAGCGATTTTCACATTTTCGACTACCACGACGGAAACATTGGCTTCTTTAGAACAAAATGCCCATGTGTCGACGACTTTTGTTTATGGAATGCTGGCTGCTTTTAATTTCGTGCCCAAAATAAGAAGCGAGGTGCAAACAATAAAAATCAGTGCTCAGATGCGGGGACTTTCCCTGCATTTCTGGTCTCCGCAGTTAATGTTTAAAGCAATCATGGCTGCGTTAAAATGGTCTGAAAATCTGGCTGAAGCTATGACATCACACGGTTTTGCTGAAAATCAACCGCGGACCCATTATTCGGTTATTAGGATCCCTTGGTGGAATTATTTAGTTTCAGTTATTGTTCTCGGTATTTTTCAAATGTTTGTTTTCTCTACTTTGCCATAATTTGTGGCATATCCGTATTGCCCGGCATTATTATTTGATAATTGCTGGAAAGTTTTTATGATTACAGTTTTTCACTATGTTGATTTAGGAGGACAAAACATGTCACAAGCAAAAAGCAATACCCGTATTTTAACCGAAACTGCAATTATGTCGGCTTTGTCGATCGTTTTAAGCTACATCATTGTTTTCCGTATGCCGCAAGGGGGCAGTGTATCTCTGGTCTTATTGCCGCTGATCTTTATCTCCTTACGTCGTGGACCAGTTTGGGATTGCTTGGCCGGGGCAATCTGTGGGATCGTGCAGTTGATGTTTGGTGGTTCTTTTTTAAATCCGATCCAAGTCTTGTTTGATTATGTTCTATCATTTGGGACTTTGGGATTTTCCGGATTTTTTGCGCGTCCATTTCAAGCTGCAGTCACGAATAAAAAGCAAAGTAAGATTTTTCTCTATACATTTTTAGCCAGTTTACTCGGCGGGTTTATGGCGTACGTCAATAACGTGATTTCGGGGATCGTCTTTTATGGCGAATACACCCCAAAGGGACAATCAGTCTTTGCATATTCTACGATTTATAACGCTACTTACATGATCTCGGAAACCATAGTTGCATTGATAATTATTTGGTTGCTGGCAGCACGAACTCCAAAATTATTTCTACCGGAAAGATAATTGAATAATCAAATATTGTCTTTATGACATCTGTTATTAAAAACGACGTGCTTACGACGTGAAGTGCAATGAAAAAGTTAGACAACTAAAAAAATTTCAATGATTAAGGCCTATTTTCGATGTTACAGCGGAGATATGTCTTTCGTTTTCAACTTTATATAGCGCAGACTTATTCAGAGTTTGGCTTATTTGAGATCTTTCAAAATTCGTTGGACTATTTCTTTTTTTCCTAAATTTTCTGGTAGCCTGTATTCATCAGATAGGTTTAATAGATTTTTATCTAACCACCATTTTTTCAGCAATTTTATGCTAAACCGTTGGCTTTCTTTACGCAAATCATTACGTTTTAGTGTTTCAGGAAAAGAAACATCAAAATAATATACTATTGCGTTATTTTTAAAAAAAGAAAGAAGTTCTAAAAGCATTGTTTTATATTTTG
>CAKPZY010000019.1 GCA_934215475.1 uncultured Ligilactobacillus sp. | reverse complement strand
TTGAGTGCCATTCAGGAGTCCTGCACCTAAAACAATAATGTATTCTTGATTATAATGGAGGCGATACAAACGACTAAGTAAAAAAGAGGTAATAAATGCGAAAAACCAAAAGACCAAGTATGCAATTACTGGGAAAATAAACGTGTCATAAATTGCCACGGTGTAATGCGAAAACAAATCATTAAAGATGCCCCGCAGTAATGGAAAAGCAACTACTATGATCACCCCTAAAGCTAGGGTCAACATGTTGCCTAAAGTGTGACTTTCTTTTTGCCAAACAATGAAACCATTCCACAACAATAAGATCCCTTGAAAAATGTATAAAAATAATATAGGAATGAAAATAATTGCTAGTAACGCAAATAATACAAAGATCAGCCGCGTACTATTGGTTTGAATAACCGCTAAGACCAATGTCCCACTACCAACTAATATCGCTATGTTGCACAATGCACCATTTAACAGTCGAAATTTATTTTGATGTAAGCTAATGCCAAGTGCAATCAAACAAAGCAGCGTGGTCATTGCTCCGCCACTAATTAAAAAAAGAGCAAGGTAGTTAGAAAAGTAATTCATTATAATCGCCTCAGCTATCGCAAGATCGATCTGGTTAAATTCCTTCCAACTTAATAAAATAAACTGTGTTAGAAGTCACTTTATTTTTCTATTTATTGCTTAAATAATAGCAAAACACCCAGTTAATTTCCTGAATTTTACTTGTGATAAGTCTATTTAAGAGGACTTAGACAAAAAGGCAACGTCATTTTTAAGGCCCTTTTTCTTTTTTCACATGCATAAAACATAAGTTTATGAATGTCCATTTAACTACTGGCTGTATGTAACTTAATTTTTTAAAAGTTGCTTCATGTAGTGAAAGCTAGGACAGCTCTTCATTTGCTTTCTCCTGTTAGTATCTTTTGTAGATCTGATCCGTGTGTTTACAGCTTTTATTGGTTAAATTCGTGGCTTTATTTGATAATGTGCAGTTAGTTTTAAAATGACCGATTTAGACCAGTCTAGCATTGAAGAATTGTTAGGCAAGATAGATTTTGGATAATTATTTTATACTAAATTTTTCCGCTTCTTCTGTTGGAGATACAAGCATAATAAAAAATGAAAGAACGCTATAAACGCAAGCAGGGAGAACACGAAGTGATATGAAGTGAGGTCTGCTATTTTCCCCAAAATTGAAGCACCAATTCCCATACCGAATCATAAAAGTTTAAAAACATGCTTGTTGCCGTTTTCCTTTTCGCCACGCCCGCTTTTTTTGGCCCCCCGCTTGGACGTTCGAAAAAAATAGCTCCCTCAGCAACGCCATAAAAAATCCGGCAAAGAGCCATACTATTTGGCCAGTAAATATTATCATTTCCACAAAAACACTTATTTGGTTAGTATCTATGCCAATTTTTTCCGTAGAGGGGCAGCACAGGCACTTGCATGTTATAAACCATAAATAAAAAAACATTACTACAAAATAGCAGGGTAAAGTTTTTAATCCAAAATGAGTTTTTTCATGCCGCATTATCACTCCTTCCATACATAAAAAAGGCCAGGCAGGATCGTTTTTAAACAATCTTGTCTGGCCTCTTCGACCCTCCGAAAACACATCTTATCTACCTTATTGGCACTCCGATTGTACTTACCTCACAAGAACTAATCTTAACTACTTGTCGTGAAACGGGTCCGATACATTGCGATAATGTTGTAGAGAAGTTAAGCTTTTAAAATTTGGGAGGAGACTTATATGAACACATATGTTGAAATAATTTCTGGAAACCAACGTTCTTTGGGGGGGTGCAAACGTTTCTTTCAAGGGAGACACATTGTTATTAACTTTCCCACGCACTTCTAAAATAACCCGCCGTAAACTAATCAAGCTAACGCAAATAACGGCAGTGACTAAGAGCCAAAATTTAGACTCAAAACAAATCAGCTTTTATTATGAGGATTCTGAATATATTTTGTTTACCTGTGGTTTAGGACTTTTTGAGTTTTTGCAAGATAACTTTCAGACGCAAACACAAGTTGTAAAGATTTAAGCTTCAATAAATTAGGAGAGACTCTTTAAGCAGAGAATGACAATTATTCTCTGCTTGTTTTATTATATAAGGATGAGTACAACTTTCAGTAATGATCATCGAGTGGGGGACTTGTTTTCCTTAAGAATTATAATGTAACGGAGGCTGGAAACTAAATGAGATTTTATTTTGTTCGACACGGTCTAACGATCAATAATCAAAATCACACTTTTAATGGTGGGGGTGTTGATCCAATTTTAACGACCGCCGGGAAAGAAGAGGCAGGAAATTTAGGAAACTATTTGCAAAACGTTAAGTTTGATTGCTGTTATTCTTCACCTCTAGAGCGAGCTAGAGAAACAGCAGCATTAATTTTAGAAAAAAATGAGCTAAAGACACCGAAAATTGAGATTTTTCCTGATCTTTTAGAAATGCGTTTAGGTGATTGGGATGGGCATTCAATATTAAATTTAAAAGAATCAATAGAGCTTGCCAATTATTTTAATTCCCCAGCAAAGTTTAATGGCCATTCTATCCACGCAGAAAACTATGCGGACGTCCAGAAAAGGAATCTTCGTAGTCTCCACCAGATCTATCGCTTGGCAAGTTCCGCACACAATATCTTAATAACAAGTCATGGAATATTTTTAACAGTTTTATTAAAATCATTACTTGGGATCCCATTAAATGATGTTCGTGAAAATGGCTTACTGCCTACATCAAGTGTTACTATTTTTGATACATTTGATGGACGGGATTTTTCTCTGGTTAAATGGGCTATTAAGCCTAAATAACAGCTGATTTCATCCTCTTTTTTAAATCTCAAAAGGGTATTAAGTGACTAACTTTAAAATAATCCGGTCCGCGAATAATGAAATAACGTCTCCTTTGATACGCGCACTTTATGTAAAGCTAGGTGAAAATTAACTAAATCCTTGGAAATGTGGAGTAGCCAAAACGCTTTGGTACCACTAGAGTCTCAAGCACCTTTTACAAAAAGAAGGGGAATCTAAATATGATCAAGACAAAAGATATTGATTGGATTTTTTTCGATGTCGGGGGGACTTTGATAAATGAAGAAAATAGTTATTTAAAACATTTTGAATTATGTGAAATGAAGCTCAGAAAAAACGGCATTCAAATCAAAAAAGGGTCTTACAGAATATTAGTCGAGAAAGCTTATAAAGAGAATAAGCCAAGGCCTTTATATAACGTGTGGAGAAGTTTTACAAAAACCGAGGAACAACCAAAGTGGTATCCGCAAAATGAGAATGTATTTGCGGATACAGTATCCACGCTTAAATATTTAAGAGGCTTTTATCATCTGGGAATAATTGCCAATCGGGTTCCAGGATTAGAAGGTCGATTAGCAAAGAATAATATCTTGGATTTTTTTGAAACAATTACCTCTTCTGCAGAAGTTAATGTTAAAAAACCTGATCCAATGATTTTTCAGATCGCTTTGGAAAATAGTCGGAGTATTGCTCGCAGGTCTGTGTATATCGGAGATAGAGTTGACAACGATATTGTTCCGGCAAGTAAAGCATCATTTAAAACCATCCGCATTAATCAAGGTATTGGAAAATTACAGAGGAAAGATAAACGTTATCCCAGCTATTTTCTGATAGATAGTCTTGGTGATTTGAAACACATATTATAAATATTATGGTTTCTCCTTGTGGCAAGTACATAGTGTTGAAATGGTCCTTTAAAACCTAAGAAAGCAAATACGCTGTTACTTGGATGCTTGTCCGTTATAAAAATATAGTTATGCAAATGTCTATAAGAATAAAGTACGCTAATGAGAATATGATTCGATCTACTTAGGATCAGACTAATTTCTACCAAAGTAATGTTAGGCAAGATTGATTTTGGATAAAATTTAGGCTATAACACAAATAAGGAACACACACTCTAAGCCCAAGGAAGCGCAAACCCAATGAAAAGTGTAAGAAACAAAGGTACAGTTCTTTGGTCATCCTTATTAACCTTAATCCCCATATTTGTCGGAATTGTCTTATGGAATAAATTGCCTGTGAATATCGCTACACATTTTGGAGCAGATAACCAGGTTAACGGCTGGAGCAGTAAAGTCTTTACTGTTTTTGGATTGCCATTGATTTTATTAGTGATCCAATTATTTGTAATTTTTATGAGCAACTCTGAACCTAAAAATCGTAATAATGCTAGTTTCATAATTAAAATCAGTTATTGGCTTGTCCCATCCATATCCTTTATTACTATGCTAGGAATTTATGGCGTTAGTCTGGGCTATTCGTTTTTAAATTCCGATGTTATTGTTAATATCGTTTTGGCAGCAGTTTTTGCCGTGCTTGGAGTCTTATTACTCACTGTTAAACAAAATTATACAATAGGTATTCGTATTTCATGGACCCTGAATAGTAAAGAAAATTGGAAAGGGACAAATCGGTTAGCAGGCTGGATCTTTATTATTTGTGGACCTATTTTTCTGATCAATTCGTTAATTCAAGTGCAATGGTTACTTTATGTAATAATTACGGTGGCGCTTATTATTCCGCTTGGCTATTCTTTTTCACTGTATCAAAGGGGATCTAAACAGAGTCTGGAATCATGCTAAGTTTGTTTATTATAAATAGGCATAAACACAAAAAGCACGCAACTAAAATGCGCGTTTTTCTTTACAGGGAATAATTATTTATATCTCGGTTGTAATTTAAAATCAGCTTCTCTATGGTATACTTGCTGTAATTTTGATGCTGATGTGGGTCTTTGATCGTGAGATACTTTAGTTTACTTTTTGCCTGGAAATGGATCGATAAAAAGTTTTATAATAAATACATCGCTAAAGTTGTTCTTATATTTATTGCTTGAAAGCACATGAGTTTTTTGTTTGCTTTTGCTCGTTAGAAAGCTTAATTTACACACAAGCCTCTTTTTCTAACTTGAAAGTCCAACCCTTATAAGCTGATATTTAAAACAGTCAATTAAATTGACTGTTTTTCACTAGAGGCATGTTTATTTTTAAGGTAAATTCTAGTTAGGAGCTATTAAAAATTGAGAAGAAACAAGCAAATATTAAAAGAAAAACTGGCGTCGATTCATTTGGAAGCACCCGAAGAACAAAACATAATAACCAATGCTATTCAACAACTAGAAAACATAAAAAACGAACACATCGTATTGTCGACCATGTGCGATCAATTTAGAAAACTAGCACTTAATAAAAAAATCTCACCGAAAGGCCTCAAGCTTTTTAGCGAGCTGCAAAAGCCCAATGCCATGAAGGATACGACAATGTATTTTCCTGTGTGGCTTTAGTACTGATATCCTCTCACTTTTTTGAACTAGTTTTTATCATAATTGACAAAGAGGGCGTAGGTAGATCAAAGGAAAGTTTATGCGCTCATGATTTAGGTCGATTGAGGTGTACAATAATCGTATTAAAAAGCGATAAATGAAATACAAAATATCCCACAATTATTAGCTCTATGGCTAATAATTGTGGGATATTTCACTTTTGATAGTTATATTTTAATCTTCGGAGTGCTTAATTTCGTAAGTGATCTTTTCCGGAGTCTCGTGGACAAAAATGTGCTTTTCCGGATCATTTTCAATTGGGCCCAAGTCAAAAATTGTCGTTTTTCCTTTGCGTTCAACATGCTGGATACCAGCCAAGACCAAATGTGAAAAAGAACGAGCAAGATCTGCATTTTCCTGCGTTTTTTTGGCGGCGGCGCTGAGTGTATAGCCAGAATCCAAGAAGGATTTTATCATTCTGATCTTTGCTATTTCTCCATAAGGAAGTTTGATTGCTCCGTTTTCTGCCTTGACTGTCTTTAAAAAGTGGTTTTTGATCCAGTAACGAACCTGGGTGTCCGTTACATCTCCTGCTCTGGCTGCGTCCCTGATACTTAGTAAAATCTTATCTGGTCTGATAATATTGTGCAGCCACTGGGCATAGTCACTGAAATTATCCATTTTGTTCTCCTAACGAACTTATTTTTTAAATTGAAAATTGATATTATTTTTCTTATTAAAAATAGACACCGTAGTTGTTCAACTGTGTGTCTGTCTTTATAAACTATATATATTTTTAACATAAAAGCATAAACGTATCAACTATTTAATATATGATATAAGATAGTTGACAAAGCGCTGCAAATAATTTATATTGTTTACTATTGTTATGTAAGCAAGGGGAATTTTCGCCCTAAATTTTTTGGAAATTCAAAGCTAATTTGTTTTAACCAGAATATATTTACAGAAAAAATTAATTTGAAAGAAGGAGTATCACGTGGCACATACTGCTAATGATCTCAGCGGTTTCAGAAAAACGATGATGATCATTGTTTTAATGATCGGTACATTTTGCACGGTCCTTAATCAGACTTTGCTGGCAACCGCTTTGCCCAAACTGATGACATCATTTGATGTTTCAACAGCTACCGTTCAGTGGTTGACAACCGGATTTTTGATGGTCAACGGTATCATGATCCCGTTATCTGCATATTTGGCTACATCGATCAATACTAAGTGGCTCTACATCGGGGCCATGACGATTTTCCTGGGAGGAACGGTTATAGCGTTCGTTGCTCCTACCTTTGGAGTTTTGTTGGGTGGACGTCTCGTACAAGCACTTGGGGTTGGGATCGCTATGCCGCTTCTCCAGACAATTATGCTGACGATCTTTCCACCGCAATCTCGCGGAGCTGCTTTGGGATTGGTTGGGATCGTGATCGGTGTTGCACCGGCAATCGGGCCGACTTTATCCGGGTGGATCATTGATCAATACACATGGCGTGATCTTTTCGGAATGATCATTCCGATCATGATTTTGGTTATTGTTCTGGCACTGTTCTTCATGCAGCCGGTAATTAAGACCCATAAACAAAAAATCGACTGGTTATCGCTTGTTCTGTCAACGATTGGCTTTGGGGGTCTGCTGTACGGATTCTCTCTAGCCGGAAATGATGGTTGGACAGCCAATAATGTCCTCATTTCATTAGCTATCGGGGCAGTCGTAGCAGCTTTGTTCGTTTGGCGGCAGTTGGTTATGCCTAAGCCTTTCTTACAGTTGAAGGTTTTCAAAACCGGTGAATTTACGCTGGCTGCTATTTTGTCCGCTATTGTTATGATCGCGATGCTAGGGGTAGAAACCGTCCTGCCATTGTATTTACAGATCGCACATGGCATGAGTGCCTTTAACTCCGGGCTAACACTCCTTTCGGGTGCCGTGGTCATGGCCTTAATGAGTCCACTGACCGGGAAAACCTTCGATGCTTTGGGCGGCAAACGGTTGGCAACTCTTGGTATGACATTGTTAACTGTCGGGACTCTGCCATTTCTGTGGCTGACTTTAGACACACCAACAATTTATATCGTGTTCTTGTATGCTGTCCGCATGCTTGGGATCTCGATGGTCATGATGCCAGTTACGACATCAGGAATGAATGCCTTGCCAGATTCATTGATCGCCGACGGAACTGCAGCTAACAATACAGTTCGTCAGATTGCCGCTTCGATTGGCTCAGCCATTATGATCACTTTGCTGACAAACGTTACAAATAATGCAGAACCTGCTAAAAGTTTGCTTCACGCCACACCGTTCAGCTACAAGCACCAATACTTGATCGCTTCACTAGACGGTTATCATGCAGCCTTTGCTTTCTCAACTATTTTTGCCTTCATCGGTATCATATTGGCATTCTTCTTGCGAGACCAGAAGCATGGAGAAAATAAGGCCGAACAAGATCTTGCTCGTAAAGGCGGTGATGCTCAATGATATTAGTTACGTTAGTAATTGGCGCCATAGCAATATTTTTGAGTTATGTATATATTAAGCCAGTCAGTTGGCGGATAGTTGGAACGCTGATATCCGTTGTGATCCTAGTCAGCTCGATAGTCTTTCTAACATTGAACAGTCATGAGCATTATGGCATGCATCAAACAACGACTACTAAAACGACTCAGGTTTACCCTGCTAGTGCCAAAAATGGTTTGAACATCATGCTTTATCAAGATATCGGATCAAGTGGTAAAGAAACAGTCCAAGTCTACAAAGAAACTTTGGATCAAAAGAAAACCAGCCATACTCAAGCCAATGAGTATACAGCTGCTAATAATCGTATCAAACGGACAAGTGCTAAAAGTGCCACTCTGCAGGTCAAAGAAACACGCTGGAAGTTTAACAGTAATACAGCTAAATTCTGGTTTGGTATTTCTGGCATGCAAAATAAACTGATCAAACGGACTAATACGTTTAGTTTGCCTAAAGACTGGCTGCATTTGTCGGTCAAGCAAGTTAAAGCCTTGCAAAAAAAGATGGCAGGAATGAAGACAAAGGCTGGTCAAGCCAAAGTTAAGTCTCAGGCTCAGCAGTTTGTCCAACAGAAGCTCAAAGCTGCTATTATGAAAGATCCAAGTTTGGCAGCAAATAAGCAGAAGCAAGGTGCTTTAGCTAAACAATACGGGCAAGAGTTTCAACAAGAGCTGATCAAAAAAGCCGTTGCTGAAGTTCAATAGGTAGTTCTTCATAAAGGGCTATGATGTGATGTTTTAAATTTAAACTCACACTATAAATCACCAAAAAAGTAAATAATTTGTAAAAGGCTTGATCTTAACTTATAGAGGTCAAGCCTTTTTTTGTCTAAAAATTTGAAGCGGACATTAAATATGAGCTATTCCAATCTAATGTCCAAACATGCACATATTATGTTGTCATTACATTTTGGGAAAACGGTATTTCGAGATAATGAAAAAATTTGCCTTGTGAATATTAAGTAATGATGTTAATTGTTTCAGACCAAAAATATATGTATAATGCACAATAAAGTGCTACAATGTTATAAAATGTAACATATCATGAAAAATCATCCTCCAAAAGCATGATTTTTCACTGATATTCATATATGTTTGAAATATTTAAAAAGTATTTCATTAGATTTTTTAGTTTATTTTGAAGGGATGCAAAAATTATGGCAATTGTTGCAGTAAGAATAGATGGCCGCTTGCTTCATGGGCAGGTCGCTAATATGTGGGTGAATGTTATCGATCCTACTCGGATCATGGTTATCGACGACGAAGTTGCAGGCTCTGAGATTGCTAAAGCCGGCGTGAAATTAGCGAAACCAGCCGGCCTAAACTTGAGTATTTTGAATACAACCAAAGCTGTTAGAAATATTACTGGTCATCGTTACGATTCACAGCGGGTTTTTATTCTGGTCAAACGTCCGGAAACCCTGATAGCCTTGTTAGATGGAGGTGTTTCACTTCCTGATGTCAACGTCGGTAATATGTCGCAAACAGATGATACCAAAGCACTGACAAAATCGATCAATGTTGTGCAAGCAGACGTTGATGCGTTTAATGATCTGCTTTCCAGAGGAGTGAAGCTAACTGCACAAATGGTCCCTAGTGATCCAGTGAATGATTTTTCAGAATTGCTTAAGAAATTTTAAATTTATACGAAAAGAGGTAATGGCTAATGAGCGGAAATATTGCATTATGGCAGGTCCTGCTTCTTACACTTTATTCGATGTATCAAATTATAGATGATATTACGATCGTTTCTTCGTTGGCTCAACCTGTCTGGGCAGGCTTGATCACCGGATTGATCATGGGTGATGTGACAACAGGCTTAGTGATCGGAGGAAGTTTACAGCTGACTGTCTTAGGAGTTGGGACCTTTGGCGGTACGTCAAAGATCGATGCTAACTCAGGTACGATCATGGCAACGGCTTTTTCCATCAGCGCAGGGATGAATGCACAAACAGCGGTCGCGGCAATTGGAGTACCGGTGGCATCGTTGATGATTCAGACAGATATTTTAGGCCGCTTTACCAATACTTTCTTCCAGCATCGCATTGATCGTTTGGTTGATAAAGAAGAATATAGCGCAATTGAGAGAAATTACTTATACGGAGCGATTCCTTGGGCACTGTCACGTGGTATTCCAGTCTTTTTGGCACTTCAATTTGGGGGCAGTTTCGTTTCTGCCGCCGTTAAAGTCTTGAATACAAGCCTTTTATGGTTAAGTAACGGACTGGCAACCGCAGGAGCGTTACTGCCGGCTGTTGGATTTGCCATTCTGTTGCGTTATTTACCGGTGCGCAAACACATTTCATACTTAATACTAGGATTTACATTAACTGCTCTGTTTAGTACGTTATTTACTAATGTTCAGACATTAGGGACGACAATGGCAAAGGTGTCTAAAGGCTTTTCTGCTAACTTTAATGCCGTTTCAATGTTGGCGATCGCTTTGATCGGTTTGACCTTTGCGATCAACGAGTATAAGCATGAAGTCGAATTACAAAAAGGCAAGTCGGAAAAACCTGTGACCGAAGCATCGGAAAATAACGAGGAAGGCGAAATTTATGGCGACGAAGACTAAATATAAATTAACTAAAAAAGATTTTCGACAATTAAACAGACGTAACCTTTTTGCTAACCAGCTTGGCTGGAACTACGAAAAAATGCAAGGCTCCGGATATTTGTTCATCATCCTTCCACAATTAAGAAAAATGTATGGTGATCATACGCCTGAACTGAAAGCAGCTATGAAAACTCACAATCAATTTTTCAATACAAACCCGTATGTCAATACGATGATCACTGGGATCGACTTGGCGGTCGAGGAAAAAGAAGGCATCGACTCGCTGGAAACAGTTTCTGGTTTGAAAACTGGGTTAATGGGGCCATTTGCGGCAATTGGTGATTCGATCTTTGCTTCATTGATCCCAGCAATCATGGGCGCGATTGCAGCAAATATGGCCATTGAAAAGAATCCGTTTGGGCTGGTACTGTGGTTGATCGTAAATTTGATCGTCATGTATATTAGGTGGATCCAGCTCCCATTGGCCTACCGCGAAGGTACTAATTTGGTTACCCGCGTGAGGGGACAGTTAAACGCCTTGACTGATGCAGCGACTTTGCTTGGTGTGTATGTTGTTGGAGCCTTGATCGCAACCTTAGTTAATACCAAAGTTCCATTTGTCGCCCATATTGGTAAAGTTACCGTTAATTTGCAAAATGAGTTGGATATGATCTTGCCTAAACTCGTGCCAGCCGTAATTGTAGGCTTGATATACTGGCTGCTGGGTAGAAAGAAAATGACTTCTACTAAAGCGATCTTTATCGTAATTATTGTAGCAATTATTTGTTCGGCCTTAGGGATCTTGGGCAAAGCATCATAAACTTGCTGGCTAAAAAATGTGGACCTCTAAGCGGGTCAATTTACGAAACACATCAAATTTGACTCTGTTATTTTTAACTAACGCAGGTATAGGCAAATTTTTAGGAAGGACAATATCTCAATGAAACTTATTATAGCGAGTCATGGCCAATTAGCTGGTGCTCTTTTAAAGAGTGCTGAATTAATTGTTGGCAGGATTAAAGGAGCAGTGGCATTTGGCCTAACTCCGGAAATGGGTCCAAATGATTTAGAGACTGAGATCGAGAAAGAAATCCAAAAAGCTGCCCCAAACGAAACAATTCTGCTCGGGCTCGATCTGTTAGGCGGAACTCCATCAAATGTTGCGGTCAAGATGTTGGCAAAATATCCTCAGATTGAAGTTGTGACTGGCGTAAATCTCCCGATGGTCATTGAATTTGGTAACCAACAGCTGCTTGGAAATGGATTGAATCTGTCACAGTTGCTTTCGATGGGTGTAACAGGGATCACTAATGTCAAAGAAAGACTTGCTTCAAATGATGATGAAGATGAGGAATAAAAAATGACAATTGTTTCTTTGTATGTAATTGTTTAAAGAAGATAAAGTTACATAAGCGTCCCGCTAAAAGGACGCTTTTTAAATTTCAAAGGAGATACTATGAATGAAGATGTCAGTAAAATAACTGAACTCATTAATCTGGCGATTGGTGATAGGGCAATTTATGGAGCGTCGTTTTCACTTGTCGATCCAAAACAATGCGAAACGCAATACATTGGAACGCAAGGAGAACAAAACGATGCTATCCCTTTGAAGCCGGGCATGCTTTATGATTTAGCATCACTGACCAAGGTCGTTGGGACTACGACGCGGATCTTACAACTGTTGACCGAGCACAGATTAAAGTTAACAGATCAAATTGGTCAGTTTGTAAGTGGATTAAGAGAACCGCAATTAACGATCGAACAGCTTTTGTTGCACACCAGCGGATTACCTGCTGATTTGCCTGCAGTTATAGGACTTGATCGAACTCAGTTGGTTAATGCTGTTAAGAAGACTGCTTTGGCGTCTGCTACTGGTTCTCAAACGATTTATTCTGACCTAAATTTTATTTTGCTGGGTTGGGTGATCAAGGAAATTGATGGAGATCTAGCAGAAAGTTTTCAGAAATACATTTTTCTACCATTGAAAATGCAAAATACCGGTTTCAATTTGCACAGAAATGATCTGGCACAATTCGTTCCGACCGAATACAAGCCTGAAAGGGGCACCATAGTTCGTGGAGAAGTACATGATGAAAAAGCTTTTATTCTAGGCGGGGTTAGTGGACACGCTGGTTTATTTTCGACCCTTGACGATCTATCTCATTTTGTTCAGATGCTGGAGCAAAATGGCCTTTACGAAGGAAAACAGGTTTTATCGCCAACAGCAATGGAATTGCTTAGAAAATATCATCATAGCGGACGCACCTTAGGCTGGGATCTATGGCCGATATCCACACCGCAGGAATTAAAGATCTGGCACACCGGCTTTACGGGTACTTCTATCGCAATAGATCTTGTACACAAGACAGGTTTCATCTGTTTAACGAATCATATTTACCCAACGAGAAAAAACACAAAATGGTTTGCCTGGCGAAAAAAAGCAGTCGAATCCTTCTTTGAGCATAAATAATGGTATGCGCATAAGAACGGTGTTTTAATCAAGTATTATGATATAAGTCATTATCCAATTGAAATGATTTGTTTTTGGAAAATACTTTGACCCTTAAAATGATAGAAAGAACCAATTTTAGCGTAATATATAGTGCTTGATAACCTCTAAAGACATAATTAGCGGTTATGAAGCATTTTTTGATAGGCTTTGCTTATTGGTATTGACATAAGTAGTACCAACAAGTACAATAAATCATGAAAGCGCTTCTTAAAAATAAATGTAAAAACATTTATTGTTAGTCATTTTTACAGAGGAAAGTGTGAGGTGGAATAAATGAATAATTGGATCAATAATAAGTTAATGCCGCCAATGATGTGGTTTGTTAATACTAGGCCGGTTAAAGCTATCAAAGATGGGATGCTGATCGCACTTCCGTTCATCATGATCGGCTCAGTCTTTCTGCTGTTGGGTTCTTTTCCTTATCCTCCGATTCTTAATTGGTTCACTAAGGTTGGGCTCACTCCGTATTGGAACCAAGCCTACAATGCTTCATTTGGTGTTATGGCGATCTTTGCCGTAGTTGGTATCGCGTATCACTGGGTCAAAAATGAAGGATTTGAACCTTTGCCCGCAGGAATGACTGCTTTAGTCAGCTTTTTCGTGATCATGCGTCCAACTACTGCTGTCATGAATGGGACAAAGACAGTCATCAGCGGGTCCCAAGCTCCGACATTGCTCGGAGGATTTATTGACAGGATCTGGCTGGGCGGTCAAGGAATGATTGCCGCGATCCTTGTTGGTTTACTGACAGGTTGGATATACTCATGGTTTGTGAAACATCACATCACGATCAAATTACCTGAACAAGTTCCGCCAGCTGTCGCAGATTCATTTGTTGCTTTGATCCCTGCCTTTGTGATCGTACTAGGATTCTTACTTGTTTATATTTTCTTTGACCTGGCTACAGGTAAGACAGTGACAGAATGGATCTATCAAACCATTCAAACGCCGTTGCAAGGAATGACTGATTCTCCTTTAGGAGTCTTATTGGTAGCATTCCTGGTTCCATTCTTGTGGTTCTTCGGTGTGCACGGCTCAGTGATCGTCAGTGGGATCATCAGTCCTTTGCTGATTGCTAATGCCTTGGATAACGCACAGTTGAACAAAGCGCATGAAGCTATAACAGCAGCTAATGGCGGTCATATTTTTACGATCTCATTGCTCGACCAGTTTGGGACGGTCACGGGCGCCGGGATGACTATCGGCTTGGTCGTATACATGGTATTTTTTGCACGTTCTAAGCAGTTGCAAGGTATTGGGAAGTTGGCGATCGTTCCGGCGTTCTTCAATATCAATGAACCTGTTTTGTTTGGGATGCCGATCGTATTAAACCCATTTATGCTGTTACCATTCATTTTCATGCCAGTTTTCTCAATGTTACTGACTTACTTTATGATCAGGATCGGAGTATTACCGTTCTTCTACGGCACACAAGTCCCGTGGACTACTCCACCAATCATTTCCGGACTGCTGATCGGCGGTTGGAAGATCATGTTATGGCAAATACTGATGTTGGTCGTATCGTTCTTCGTTTATCTCCCATTTGTCCGTAAACAGGATGCGATCCTATTCGCTCAGGAACAGGAAACAGAAGAAAAACAACAAGAAGCTAAAGGAGAAGCATAGAAAAAAAGATTCAAATAGGATCATGGAAACATGGTTTTATATTAATAATAAATAAACGGCTCAATTCTTTGGTGAGAATTGAGCCGTTTATTTTGCCGTTAAATTTTAATGATTTAAGTTTCATCATTAGCCAATAATATTTTTTGTGCAATACTTTCTGTCATTACCAAATCTGTTAGCATCTTACCCCGCAACGCTCCTAAGGCAGAATATGTTTTGAACTTGCTTTTTACTATCCCATAACGACGTGGTACCGCCATGATCTCCGGCAGTGAGATTCCAAGTACTGTGTCTTTTTCTGGCAGTAAAAAATTGCCATTAATGTCATAAGGGCGGCCAAACAACATGCCAACTATCTGATTAGGTACTACTCCAGGGAAGATCAAATTCTTTGCTTGCTTCCAAGCAGGAATGGAGTCGATGGAAGATAAAGTTCCTAATCCAGAGATCAACAGATCCATCCGTTTAGCTGATGCAAATGATGTGGTTAGTGCAGGTTCGTTCGGGAGAGCTTTTCTGGCTGCATCATTCACCACATACAACGGAGCTGGGATCGTCTGATAGGTTGAGTTAAATTTAGCTGCTGCTCGTTCCACCATTCTGGTCGATCCAGCAGCTGAATTGTATTTCATATTTTCACCTAGAAATTGAGTAAAAGTTAAATTGTCACTGATACCTTGTTGAAACTGATCAATTAGGTCATAAATTGTCCCGCCCCAAGTTAAACCTACGATATGGCTTTTTTGAATTAGTCGTTGAAGCTGTTTAGCAGCAGTTTCAATCACATTTTTTGCGTTTTCGTTTGGGCTGTCAGCCACCTTTAAAATAACAGGATGGTCCAGTCCAAATGTTTTTTGAAACTGTTCTTCCAGCTGAACATTACGTACGAGAGGAGAATGTATTTCAATTGTGACTAAGCCAGAATCTGTTGCTTCTTTCAGAGACTTGGTCACTAAATAACGGCTCATATTATATTTGTTTGAAAGCTCAGCAATGGTTTTTTGTTTAATATAATAATCGCGCGCCATCCGAGCCAGTAGTTCATTTTTATTGAGGCTACCTGCCATTTCCCTTTCCTCCTCTGGTAATTCAACTATAAATAATTATATCATTC
The DNA here is from genome assembly GCA_934215475.1 of uncultured Ligilactobacillus sp. GTDB lineage: Bacteria > Bacillota > Bacilli > Lactobacillales > Lactobacillaceae > Ligilactobacillus. The sequence goes on along the minus strand of CAKPZY010000019.1, from coordinate 20,616 downwards.
TTTAACCATTTTACAGACACATGAGCAGATTTCAAATATTTAAATTATATCACACAAAATTGAATATATTTCGCATTCATATTTAAAAATATAAAAAACAAGGGAATTCGTTTGATAAATTTAAAAATCAGAGTATCATGTACCCTGTTGAAACATTTAAGGTAAAAATGAAGCTGGAAATTGCTTGGCTTGTAATGATCAACGACATATGAAATATAGTTACGGTTGCTTAACTGGTTTTTATGCTATTGATTGTTTCTTTCTTACCTAATAATAATCCACGTAAGGAGAATTAATTTATGGAAGATAACGATATTCTTCGCTTGCATGAGCAGAATAACGGTGTTTTAGATATCCATTCTGATCTGAGAGTTAAAAATTCGAGTGATCTCGCTAAAGCTTATACCCCCGGAGTGGCTAGCCTTTCTAAGGCGATCGTCAATGATCCTGACCTAAAAGCAAAAGTCACTTTAAGCGGGAAACTTGTTGCGCTAGTTACTGATGGATCAGCCGTTCTCGGTTTGGGAAATATTGGCCCTGATGGCGGTCTGCCAGTGGTTGAAGGAAAAGCTCTGCTCTATAAAGACCTCGCTAACGTTAATGCTTTACCAATGGCTGTCGATCAGGTTGCGCCAGATGAATTTGTAAAAACGATCAAAAATATTCAGCGATCCTTTGCAGGAATCCATTTGGAAGATATAGCAGCCCCAAGATGCTTTGAGATAGAAGAAAAATTAAGCAAGGAATTAAATATCCCTGTTTATCATGATGACCAAGAGGGCACCGCTGTTGTTGTTTTGGCTGGGTTGATCAATGCTGCTAAAGTGGCTCACAAGCGTTTAAAGGATTTAAAGATCGTAATTAATGGCGTTGGGGCATCTGGGGTTGCAACCGCGAGCCTGCTAGATAGGATCGGTCTGAAAAACATAACATTAGTTGATGTTAATGGAGTTATCCAGGAAGATTCGCCAAACACAAATAAATATCAAAGAAGATTGGCCTCTCGCATCAATAGTGCAAGTGGGAAAACACTGGATGAAGTTATCGACGGTCAAGATGTTTTTATCGGTTTATCAACCGCAGATGTCCTTTCTGCCCAACAGGTCAAACGTATGGCAGAAGACCCAATCATTTTCGCCTTGGCTAATCCACAACCTGAAATTAAGCCTGATCAAGCTAAAAAGGCAGGGGCTTCAGTTATTGCAACTGGGTCCAGCCAGTATCCAAACCAGGTCAATAACATTTTAGTATTTCCTGGTTTATTTAAGGGAATGTTAGAAAGCAAGTTAAACTTGTTAGATTATAAAGTTGAAGCAGTAGTCGCTCAAGCTTTAGCTGGAATGATAAGTGAACCCACGGCTGAAAAAATTATTCCTGGTGTTTTTGATGATGGTGTTGTCGAGACCGTTTCTAAGACTTTGATAAATTTCAGTGAGAATGGTGCTCAAGATATTACGGAGGCGAGTTAATAATGGCAGTGTTTTTTACTTCAATTCAGAGTGTGCTGGCGATTATCATAATGATAGTTGTTGGTTATTTTGGTCAGTCCAAGGGTTGGTTTGACGAGAAGTTTTCAGGTTCATTGTCTAAATTGATCATGCAGATATCTTTACCTGCATCAATTTTTATGGCGATGATGAAGTACTTTAACCCAGCAAAGTTGGCCACCTTATCACGTGGTCTGATCTACACGATCATATCAATTTTTGTCGGTTATCTGATCGGGTGGGTCATAGTCAAAATATTACGTGTACCACGCGGCCGCAGAGGACTCATGATGACCGGTATTAACGGGGCAAACACCGTTTTCATTGGTATGCCATTAAACATTGCTCTTTTTGGTGAGATCTCAGTCCCTTATCTTTTGGTTTACTATATTGTAAATACGGTTATCATTTGGACTTTAGGCGTTTGGGTGATTGCTGGAGATGATCCAACACAAAAGAGCGGCAAGGCAAGTTTTGACTGGCACCATTTGATTCCAACTCCACTCTGGGGTTTTATTATCGCATTGCCATTTGTCTATATCCCAGCCTTGAAGAATTTCTTGATGGGGTTGACCTTCGTTACTACGTCCTTAACAGACATTGGCGCTTTGGTCACTCCCCTGGCTTTGATTTATATCGGGATCATGTTAAAGAATTTTGGTATATCAAAGATGAAATTTGATACACACGTTGTGATCACACTGCTAGGCCGGTTTGTTCTCTCACCAATTATCATGGCGGTCATCGTCTTTATTGGCGCGAATGCTGGTATTCATTTGAACAATATTTTCCAACAAACACTGGTCGTTCAGGCTGCAACACCAGCACTGGCTGTTTTGCCGATCTTGGCAAACACTTACCACTCAGATGTTAAGTTTGCTACTAACATTGTTGTTTCGACGTCAGTATTATTTGTGATCGCCGTGCCCGTTATTATGGTATTACAAAGCTTATAATAAACAGCAAATGAAGGAATTTAAGTTCACCTCAGGTGGTGATTAATTAATGAATGAAAAAATCGTGACCATAAATATTTCCAGAAAAAGTGTTTTTAACAAATGGAAAGATTTTTTGACAGCACAGGGCATAACTAATTTCAGCCAAGAAGAAGTCACTAACATTGATTCGACCATTGCGATATTCGACAGTGATCATCAATTACAAGCTACTGGTTCGGTCGCGGGCAATGTTCTGAAATATATTGCCGTTGCAGCTGAGCAAAAAGAAGGCGGGGCTGTCTTTAACCAAATCGTGACCACTTTGCTTAGTGAACTGGCGCAGCGCCAGATCTTCCACGTCTTTGTCTTTACTAAGCCGCAGTATTCAGAAAGTTTTCAGCATGTCGGGTTCAGCGAGTTGGCCAGGTCTAAGTTTGGGGTGATCTTGGAAGAGGGCGATTCAACCGTCAAAGATTATCTGTCAAGCATCCCCAAGATCTTTGATCAGGATAATAAAAAAGTCTCCGCCATTGTGATGAATGCAAATCCATTTACTTATGGCCACCATTTCTTAGCACAAACGGCCGCAAAGGAAAATGACTTAGTTTACGTATTTGTAGTCAACACTAATGCTTCACTTTTCAATACCAAAGAGCGTATGCAAATGGTGCAGGAAGGACTCAAGGATCTTGCTAATGTGAAAGTAGTCAATGGCTCAGATTATATGGTCAGTTATGCAACATTCCCTGCTTATTTCTTAAAAACAGAGGATGAGGCGATCCAGTACCAAACCACTTTAGATGCTCGCATTTTCCGCGATCAGATCGCACCTCCGTTAAATATTACCAAGAGATATTTGGGCACTGAGCCGGTTTCACACACTACAGGGATCTACAATCAAGTGTTGAAAAAGGAACTGCCGCCAGCCGTTAAGCCTGTGATCATTGAGCGTAAGCACACAAGTTCAGGACGTTTGATCACAGCGACTGAAGTGCGGGCGCAGATCAAAGAGGGAAAGATCGACGAGATACGTAAATTAGTCCCCCAATCGACTTTCAAATTTATCGAAGACAATGAAAAAGAATTAACCACCAGGATCAAGAAAGGAATGAAGATCAGTGGAAATTAAAAAAACAGCTTTAGCGGGGACGCTGGAGTCCTCAGATATTCAAATCCTGCTAAGTAAAGGTCAAGGCGGAATAGACATCGACCTTGAATCAGATGTAGAAGCCAAGTTTGGCGATGAGATCAAGCAGGTGATCACAGACACGTTAAAGGAATTTGACATAGACAACGTGAAAGTCAAAGCAGTTGATAAAGGTGCTTTGGATTGTGTTATTAAGGCACGTACGATCACAGCAGCTCAACGTGCATTGGATACGGCGGATCAACCAGCATGGGAGGCATATTAAAAATGAGTCAAGATAGTGAAAGATTACGGCGGACGATGATGTTTGTGCCCGGCAATAACCCTGCCATGTTAAAGGATGCTGGGATCTATGGGGCAGATTCGATCATGTTTGACTTAGAAGATGCCGTTTCGCTGACAGAAAAAGATGCAGCCAGGGCTTTGGTTTATCAGGCTTTGCAAACGGTCGATTATTGCGATGCTGAACTTGTCGTCCGGATCAACGGCCTTGATACGCCATATTATGAAAATGATATTAAAGCGATGGTCAAAGCACGTGTTGATGTTATCCGTTTGCCAAAAACGGAAACGGCTGACATGATCCAGCAATTGGAAAAGAAAGTTGCCGCAGCAGAAAAAGAATTCAACGTTCCTGCAGGATCCATCCATTTGATGGCGGCAATCGAAAGTGCCAAAGGGGTACTGAACGCACCAGAAATCGCGACAGCCTCCAAGCGTATGATCGGCTTGGCATTATCCGCCGAAGATTATACGACCGATATGAAAACACATCGGTATCCTGATGGAGCAGAATTAGAGTTTGCCCGTAACATGGTCTTGCATGCTTCACGTGCTGCAGGTATTGCTGCCTTTGATACTGTCTTCACCAATATGGACGATACTGAAGGATTCTACCGAGAGACCAAGTATATCCACCAGTTAGGCTTCGATGGCAAGTCATTAGTAAATCCGCGCCAGATTCAAATGGTCAATAAGGTTTATGAACCATCACAAGCTGAAATTGAAAATGCACTGGGTGTGATCGACGCCATCAGGCAGGCACGTGCCAAGGGATCAGGAGTGATCTCCATGAACGGACAAATGGTCGATCGGCCAGTCGTATTACGCGCACAACGAGTCATGAAGCTGGCTCAAGCTGCACATTTGATCAATGAGGAGGGCGAATACATTGAAAAATAGTGTTGATCGCGAATTACCAGAAAAGATCATGCAGGAGAAGGATTATCAGCCATACGAATCCACTGAGATCGGTGAACCGGTCTTTCAAAAAACTGCCCCTAAAGTTAAAGTTACTGAGGGTAATGACAAATACAGCGAATCCTTAGCTGATGTCGTTAAAAAAACGGTCAAAGATGGCATGACGATCTCATTCCATCACCATTTCAGGAATGGGGATCATGTTGTTAATCAAGTCATGCGTATTCTGATCGACGAGGGTTATAAAGACCTGACACTGGCACCATCCTCGCTAACTGGAGCGATGAACGATATTTTGATCGAGGCCATCAAGAGCGGTACGATCACTAAAATTACCAGTTCAGGGATGCGCGGCAGCTTAGGTGAATTTGTTTCCCATGGCAATCTGAAAGAACCGGTAATTTTTAGGTCTCATGGCGGTCGTGCCCGGGCCATCGAGGAAGGTAAGATCAAGATCGACGTTGCCTTTTTAGGAGTACCGAATGCGGATAAGCTGGGCAATGCTAACGGGATGTTTGGCAAAGCAGTCTTTGGTTCGCTTGGTTATGCCTTGATGGATGCACAATATGCCGACAAACTGGTTTTGCTGACCGATAACGTTGTGCCATATCCAAACACACCGGCATCTATCAAACAGACCCAGGTAGATTATGTGGTCAAAGTAGATGAAGTTGGGGACCCAGACAAGATCGGTTCTGGAGCAACTCGTTTTACCAAAGATCCAAAAGAACTTAAAATTGCACAAAGTGTCAACCAAGTCATCACCAAATCACCTTATTTCAAAGACGGTTTCTCTTTTCAAACCGGTTCCGGCGGTGCTGCACTGGCTGTAACCCGTTATTTGCGCCAGACAATGATCGATAACCAGATCAAAGCCTCGTATGCACTGGGCGGCATTACTAAGCCGACAACTGATTTACTGGAAGAAGGATTGGTCGGCCGTGTCATGGACGTGCAAGACTTCGACAAGGGTGCTGCTGCTTCGATGCATAAAAACCAAAAGCACCAAGAAATAGATGCTTCATGGTATGCTGATCCTTATAACAAAGGTGCGATGGTCGATCAGGTTGATGTCGCCATCTTGAGTGCCTTAGAGATCGACACAGACTTTAATGTCAATGTTATGTCAGGTTCAGATGGTGTGATCCGCGGTGCGATCGGCGGTCACCAAGATGCAGCTAATGCAAAACTAACTATTATTAGTGCTCCTTTGACAAGAGGACGTTTGGCAACGGTTGTTCCTAAAGTAACAACTGTTGTTACACCAGGAGACTCGATCGATGTTCTGGTAACAGAATACGGGATCGCAATTAATCCAAAGCGTAAAGATCTAAAAGAGGCACTAAAAGATCTGCCGGGTATTCCTGTGTTTTCGATCGAAGAGTTGCAAAAGAAAGCTGAGAAGATCGTCGGCACGCCAAAACCAATAGAATATCAAGACAAGACGGTAGCTTTGATCGAGTATCGTGATGGAACAATTGTTGATACGATCAAACAAGTTAAGTAAGAAAGATTGATTAGGAGATAAAGTGGATGGAAAATGATCTTTTTGCAGCTGGCGAACCGCAAACGATCGCTGATGTAGTAGAAAATAAAGATCAGCGCGCTGCTTTGCAAACCAAACTTTGCCAGCAGTATCCAACAGCAACTTTAATCGTGCTAAAAATGAATATTCCAGGCCCCATTAAGAACAATGCTGCTTTACAAGCAATATTTGCGGTAGGCCAGAAGGAGCTATTAACACGCATTGGCAAAAAAGATGTTCATCGTGTCGAGTATCAGGCCAACTGGAGCAAAAATACTGGTAATGAATCTTTTTTGGTGGTAGATCGAGAAGCGACTGAGCTCAAAAAGATCACGACCAACTTTGAAGAGGAATTTGTCTTAGGCCGTCTGTTTGATGCGGATGTGTTAAGCGCACAAACCGATTTAAAACCGATGACTCGTCACTCTTTAGGTTTGCCTGTCAGGAAATGTTTCCTTTGCGGACGACCGGCAAAGGAATGCTCGAGGTCACGGCGACATTCTATCCAGGAGCTGCAAAGCGCGATCAACGCTGCGTGGCAAAAATTTGAAACTACTCGCTTTACGTCTTGAAAAAACAAAAACGGAATGGCAAGCCAAACTGCCGTTCCGTTTTTGTTTTGGTATTTCTCTAAAAGAGGGGGAAAATCTAGTGATTACTAGAAAAATTAAAAATCAGTTATTTTAAAAAGTCTGGCTCTTGGAATTCTGGGTTAGGGTAGGTGTAAAATCCCTTGCCGCTTTCCACGCCTAAATAACCTTGATCGATCATTTTCTTTAACTTAGTAACAACTTTTTCTAATTTAGGGTCACCGGTTTGTTTAGCTGTAGTCCCGGTAATATTGTAAGCGGTCCGTAATCCAACAGTGTCAAGGATCGCAAATGGCCCTACAGGGGCTTTGGTACCCACCATCCAAGTTTTGTCGATGGTCTGTGGATCCGCAATGTCATTGGCCCACAGCAGAGTGGCTGCATTTAATAACGGGATCAAAAGTGAATTTAACACGTAGCCTGGCTGCTCTTTCTTTAATTGAATCGGTACCATACCGATCTGTCCGGCAAATTTGACGATCTCTTGATAAATTTGCGGATCAGTCTTGGGTGAACCCATGATCTCGGCCGTATTGTTGGTCCAAATCTGGTTAGCAAAGTGAAGGTTCAAAAAGCGCTCGGGCCGGTCTGTGTAAGGGGCTAAAGAACTGTTAACAAGAGTTGAGGAGTTGCTGGCAAAAATGGTATTTTTCGGAGCAACTTTAGAAAGCTCCTTGTAAAAACTTTCTTTGATTTCCAATTTTTCTGGAATTGCTTCAATGATCAGATCGGCATCGGTAACTGCTTCGCCTAAGTCATGGCTAAAGCTTAAGCGGTCTAAAGCTGCTGAGACATCTGCATCAGTTGCTTGAATGTCTTGTTTATACCGCTCTCCGAGACCTTCCATTGTTTTCTTGGCTTTATCAATAACTTCTTGACTAATGTCATAAACTGTTACGGGAAAACCTTTGTAGGCAGTTTGAAATGCAATTTGGCTGCCTAACACGCCGCTGCCTGCGACAACTACTTTTTTAATGCTCATAAGATGACTCCCCTTCATATTTATGTGATATATAAAGCGCTTTCAATTTAATTATAGTTACTTTAGCTGCATTTGTAAAACATTACACCAATATTATTTTATATAGTCCGTCTATGGCAAAATGTCCATTTAGCAGGCTTCAGACAATAATTAAATGTGTTTATCTACTGCTAAAATTATGAACAGCATCATGGATAACGGACAATTTTTATATGCTTCTGGTTGTTCATTTTGACAGGAACTCTGGCTTTTTTTGCTGCATTTTTTCGATTTATTTTCATTTTTTTATGAAAAGAACTGCAAATAGTGGTACAATATCATTTATCAAAAGCGAACTATGAGTGACAGGCTATAATTTATAGTTCGTAAACAGGAGGAATAGTCTTGGATAATTTTTTCCATCTAAAAAAATCCGGTACAACTTTTGGGACTGAAGTCGCTGCCGGTTTAACAACTTTCTTTGCTTTATCATATGCCCTTTTCGTTATTCCGGGTGTTTTGGGTGAAGCTGGTATCCCTGGACAGGCTGCTTTTCTAGCCACGATCATTGCTTCGATCGTGGGGACACTGATCATGGGCTTGTTTGCTAATGTGCCCTATGCTTTGGCTCCCGGCATCGGATTAAATGCTTTCTTTACATACACGGTCGTTATGAGTCTGGGCTTTACTTGGCAGCAAGGACTTGCCTTAGTCTTTTTTTGCGGCTGTGTTAACATCATCATTACTGTAACTAAGATCCGGAAAATGTTGATCTCAGCAATTCCAGAAAATTTACAATTAGCCATTAGCGGCGGGATCGGCTGCTTTATTGCTTATATTGGTTTGAAAAACGCTGGATTTTTGCAATTTACTACCAATTCAGGAGATATTCTAAGTATCAATAACAAACCGTTTTCGGCAACACAACACACTTTTCAGCATGGTATTTCCACGATCGTTTCAGGTGGCGGCATCGTCCCTGCCCTGCATAATTTTGATAATCCTGCCATCAACTTAGCATTGATTGGGATTTTGATCACGGTCATTTTGATAGTTAGAAAAGTCCCTGCAGCCTTGTTGGTTGGGATCATTTTAACCACTCTGATCGGTATTCCAATGGGAGTGACTAACTTGCATATTTCCGAAGCGTATTCTTTTGGCGCTTCAGTCCATCAACTGGGCAGCACATTTTTAGCTGCTTTTTCCAGTGACGGTATGGGCAGCCTCTTCACCGAAGCTAATCGGATCCCATTGGTCTTGGTTACGATCCTTTCCTTTAGTTTGTCAGATACATTTGATTCTTTAGGAACATTCATCGGGACTGGGCGGCAAACTGGTATTTTTTCCGGCGAAGAAGAAATGAGATTGGAACAGGAGCCAGGGTTCAAGTCAAAATTGGATAAAGCTCTCTTTGCTGACTCGATTGCTACCGGTGTGGGTTCGATCTTTGGTACATCAAACGTCACAGCTTATGTGGAAAGCTCTGCCGGGATCGGTGCTGGCGGAAGGACTGGCTTGACCAGTGTGATCGTTGCGATCCTGTTTGCATTGAGTGCTTTCTTATCGCCATTCTTATCGGTTATCCCATCTGTTGCTGTTGCACCAGCTTTGATTATGGTTGGGGTCATGATGATGAGCAGTTTCAACCAAATTCCATGGAAGAAGTTGGAAGAAGCGATCCCTGCTTTCATGGCTTCGATCGTCATGGCTTTCACTTATAATATTACCTATGGAATCGCGTTTGGCTTCATTTTCTATACTCTGATCAAGACAGCTCTTGGCAAATGGAAACAAGTTCACCCTCTGATCTGGGTCGTTTCTTTGCTATTTGTCATTAACTTTGCTGTTTTGGCTTTAATTTAAACTATTTAAGTGTTATTCAAGAATTAAATTGCAATGTTGGAAATACCCGCAGACTTGGTTTGTTACTGAGTTTGCGGGCTTTCTTTTAACCAAAAAGGCACAAATGGTAAAATTTTGTAGAAGCCTGAATTAGGTAAGGATTGCTTTTTTTCGTTGCGTTCATTTATAATCTTAGACAACAAAAGTTGTTGTCCGCTCTTATTAGCTCAAATAAAGGTGGGGATGGGAATGGAAGAAATTCGGATCCGGCCGGCCAAAAAAGATGATGATTTTCGAGCAGTAGCGGTTGTATATTTAAAAACGTGGCAGAGGGCCTACCTAAATATTTTGCCGCCTGAGTATTTGACTCAGATCAACGTTAATACATGGCAACCAAAAAAACGTTGGAAGACCACATACTTGGCACTAACTGTGCAGAGTAAAGTGGTCGGAGTTTGCACTTATGGGCCGTCACGGTCTGATAAATTTGTACATTATGGTGAAATCTATTCGTTATACGTAGATCCTGCTTATCAACACAGACGCATTGGCCAGCGTTTGCTGAAAGCTGGAGTTGACGCATTGGAAAAGGCAGGTTTTTCGCAGATTTTTTTAACGGTGCTAACCAAAAATTATTCCGCCAGAAATTTTTATGCCGCAAATAGTTTTGTTTCCACAGGAAGGCCTGAAAAAACAAAAACTAAACACGGTATAATTGATGATATGCCGTATGTTTACACTGTTTAAAATCTTTCGTTACTGGATAATTTTATGAAAAGTAAGGAGATTTGCGTATGGATCTCGCAGAATTGGAAAAAATTTGGGAAAGGGAAGCCTCGCTACAGATGCACGGTTGGGATTTCAAACATCTAGATGGCAGGTGGAGCAATGAACATTTACCCTGGGATTTTCATGACCTTGTGAAAAAGTATTTGACTTCAAAAGGGAGACTTCTGGACATGTGCACGGGTGGGGGCGAATTGCTGCTGTCATATCGCCACCCAGCTAGTTTGACAGAAGTCACCGAGTCATGGGAACCAAACATTGAGTTCTTACAAAAGCGCCTTGTTCCTCGAGGGATCAAAGTTCATGCGGTTGCTGGCGAGGAAGGATTACCTGTCTCGAATGACAGCTTTTCACTGATTACTAATAGCCATGGTGCCTTCGATCCCAAAACGGTCCACTCGAAGTTAAAACAAGGCGGTTATTTTATCACGGAACAGGTCGGAGCAACTAATAATTTCTCACTTTCTCGTTATCTCGATCCGACTTATGCTCCATCCTTTCCGGATAATACTTTACTCCAGGCTGTCACAGGATTGAGAGATGCAGGATTTAAAATATTGTTTGAGCAGCAGGCTTTTCCAGAAATGAAATTTTTCGATGTTGGTGCAGTTGTGTACTATGCTGCTGTCATCCCCTGGGAATTTCACAATTTTTCAGTTCAAAGTTCATTTGAAAAACTAGTGAAATTACAAAAGATGATCGAGCAAGAAAAGTTTATTACCACGAACGAAGACCGTTTTGTGATCGTCGCCAAAAAAGTGTGAATGACGATGAATCAACTGAGACATGCCGCGGTTTGAACTGGAAAATATTTTAGAGTTTTAGGGGATATAATTGGCGACTTTACCTGTGACATACGTTACAATAAGTGCGGCAAGAAAGGACTGGGCGAACGAATAGTGGGAGAAATACATAATTTAGAAAATGGCCATTCCAACCGGAACTTACGGGTCGATAGCCACACATCTGGTCAATATAAACAAACACTAGCGGCGTTACTTCTGTTTCGAGACAAGAGCGGCTGGTCAAAGTACCATAATTTGAAAGACCTCGCTATATCTTTGGATTTAGAAGCTTCAGAAGTCCTGGAGATCTTTCAATGGAAAAAAGCAGGAGAACAGTTAGACGATAAAGAGCGGATCCATCTAGAAGAAGAATTAGCAGACGTTTTATCCTACACATTTTTCATGTGCGATAAGTTGGACTTAGACCCCGCCAAGCTCGTTGCAGCTAAGACTAAAATAAACAACCAGCGGACTTGGGATATCTAGTTTGAACATTATTCGGTTTTTGTGTTAAACAGGCGAGGCACTTAATTTATTTATCGGTAAAAATTTAATCTTGAAAGAAGGTACTGCTTATGTATCTCCAAACCAAGGGTCTGACTAAAGTCTTTGGCAAGAAAAAGGCTGTAGACCAACTTGATTTATCGGTCGAAAGCGGCAGCCTGACTGCTTTATTAGGCCCCAATGGCGCGGGTAAATCGACTACGGTAGAAATGCTGTTGGGTTTGCTGCGCCCAACCAGTGGAGTGATCCAGTATGAAACTGATTCGAAGTTAGGAGTGGTTTTTCAAAACAGCATCTTAGACGATGAATTGACAGTTCATGAAAATTTGCAATTTCGGGCAAAAATGATCGGCCAGAATAATGAAAAGAACTTACTTCAGATCATGAAACAAATGGGTGTAAATGAGTTTGCTGGCCAACGCTATGGGAAATTATCCGGCGGTCAAAGACGGCGGGTGGATATCGCACGTGCCCTTTTGGGACAACCGAAGATCTTATTTTTGGATGAGCCGACAACGGGTTTGGATATTCAAACCAGAAGAACGATTTGGGAAGTTTTGAGTGAATTACGGCAAGATAAAAGCCTGACGATCGTTCTCACGACCCACTATCTGGAAGAAGCCGATCACGCAGAAATGGTCTATATCATTGATAAAGGTAAAATAATTGCCAATGGATCAGCAGATTATTTGAGACACAAATACGCGCACAACCAACTGATAATTCAAACTGATGCAATAAACGACTTGGCCGGCCATCTAGCAAATGGAATCAATTATGAAAGAGTCAATGAAGACACCGTCCAGATCGTTCCTAAAAGCACAGCTGAGGCTCTGCAAATTTTGACTATGGGCGCAACTTTGATCACTCATTTTGAATATCGTGAAGGAACCATGAATGATGCTTTTATTGCTTTAACAGGAAGGGAGATGCACTGATATGCTGGTCCTATGTTATCGAAATTTGTTATTGTATTTTCGTAATAAGACTGAGGTTTTCTTTTCTCTTTTGGCAGCTTTGATCTCGTTTATTTTGTTTGTTGCTTTTTTAAAGGATAACATTGCAGGTAGTTGGGGTGCAGTCCCCAACCACCAACGCTTTTTAGACCTGTGGCTGATCAGTGGGACATTGGCGATCACAGGGATCACGACGACTTTATCAGCCCTCAGCCAAAAAGTAGAAGATCAAGAGAAAAAGACGACGGATGACCTCAAATTGACAGGAATTAGTCATTTTGCATTGGACTTTGCCTATATTTTAAGTGCGACGGTTATCGGGTTTGTGATGCAAGTAGCAGTTTTTATAGTAATATACCTCTATTTTCATTTGGTAGATGATCTTAACATTAAAGCTGAACTTTTTTTGCCATTGCTTCTTGTGATGTTTATTGGAGCGCTGCTGGGCGCAGTAGTGAATGCTATTGTGATGATGTTTGTAAAGAATCGTAACACTCTAAGTGCCGTCGCAAGTGTAGTTGGGACGGTTTCAGGCTTTTTAGTTGGAGCTTATATACCTGTTGGTATTTTACCCGACTTCGCTCAGTGGTTGGTCAAACTGACTCCTGGTGCATATGTAGGGTCGCTTTTTCGGCAACTCCTTTTGAATGATGACTTGAAAAAGTTTTTCCCGGCAGGCACAATTCGGGATAAGTTTTCGGAGCAGTTGGGTGTTCAATTAAAATGGGGTGAGTTATTAGATTTGCAACAGACATTAATGATTGCCTTGTTTATTTTCGTTGCTTTATTGGTAATACTGCTGGTAGAAGAGTATTTGTCTACCCCAAAAAAGAGCAGGGTCAGAGCCTGAACAGCTATAATTTAATTTTGAGATGAATCGACGTATTTTTTGCCAAACTGCGTCGCTTTGTTTGATTACAGACGTAGAAATCACTAAAGAACGTCGATGATCGACAAGTAGCGACGTAAAAATGAGAAAACTGCGTCGATAAACGCAAAATATAGACGTAGAAAAGGTCAAATAACGTCGGTAAAAACCAAAAAGCGACGTCAAAACGTAGGAACAACGTGGATGATTGCAAAGAATTGACGTAAAAACGTGCAATGGACGCCGTCACTCACCCAGGAAGTGTCGAACGGTGTTCAAACTGCGTTGCTGTAGCGTGACCTCAATGTAGCCTAATGTGTCAGATACTGTTAAATTAGCATATTTGTTGTATATTAACAGTAAATCGTGTACGCTTCATTTTAGAAAAACTAGGTATGTATCATTTTAGATAAGGGGGACGATCAACAATGGCAGATCAAAGCATGAATTTAGCCAATCAGCTATGTTTTTCGGTATATAATGCTAATCGTCTTTTTGCGAAATTTTATCAGCAGACTTTAGGGCCTTATCACCTGACTTATCCACAGTATTTAGTCCTTTTGGCATTGTGGGAAGACGAACCGTTGAATCTGTATCAGCTGGGTACTAAATTGCATCTAGCCAGCAATACGCTGACTCCTTTGTTAAGAAGATTAGAGACTAATGGGTGGATAACTCGCAGCCATCCTGCTCAGGACAAACGGCAGCTGATCGTAGGGCTAACTCAAGCAGGAAAAGATTTAAAACCGAAGATTGAAGAAACACTAGCTCAGTGTGTTAGAGATTCAGGCGGTTTCAGTCGCGAAAGTTACCGAAAATTATTGGATGACAACCAAGAATTGATTGCCAATTTACGGCGTATGATTTGAAAGTATTAAGAGTATAGTAAATAAACAAGGGTTCAGAAAATCATTTTCTGAGCCCTTTAATTTGTAATTTAAAACACAACTCAAATGGTTTCAATGTTAAAAAAGTGCTGTATTGACGAAGTTGTACCAATAAGTTATAATATTTGCGAAAACGTTTTATTTTGAAAACATCGAGCTAAGGAGAGTGAAATAATGGTTGAAAATTCATTTCCAGATGGTTTTTTGTGGGGTGGCGCTGTAGCTGCTCACCAACTTGAAGGTGCTTGGCAAAAGGGCGGTAAAGGTGTTTCGGTGGCTGATGTCATGACTGCAGGTGCAAATGGAGTGCCTCGCCAGATCACAAAGGGTGTTTTGCCCGGCAAGAATTATCCTAATCATGATGCGATTGATTTTTATGACCACTATAAGGAAGATGTCGCTTTATTTGCTGAAATGGGCTTCAAGTGTTTCAGAACTTCGATCGCCTGGACGAGGATCTTTCCAAACGGTGATGAAACGAAGCCAAATGAAGAAGGCTTGCAGTTTTATGATGACCTTTTTGATGAATGCCTCAAATATGGGATCGAGCCAGTCGTAACTTTGACCCATTTTGAGATGCCTTGGCACCTGGTAGAAAAATACAATGGGTTTGGCAATAGGAAGTCGATCGACTTTTATTTACATTTTGCAACGACCTGTTTCAAACGGTACAAAAATAAGGTCAAGTATTGGATGACCTTTAATGAAATAGATAATCAGGCTGATTTCAATAATGATTTTGCGATGGCGACTAATTCAGGACTATTGCTAAATGACAACAGCAATAACGAAGCTGAAATGTACCAAGCTGCTCATTACGAATTGGTGGCAAGCGCCTTGGCTGTTAAAGAGGGTAAAAAGATCAACTCGAACTTCATGATCGGGGCAATGATCAACTATACGCCTTTCTATCCCGCTACTTCAGACCCAGCGGACATTTTACTGGCTCAACGGGTCAACCAACGCCGTTTCTGGTTCTCTGATGTCCATTCGTGGGGGAAATATCCACGTGAAGTGGAAGCTTACTTGAAACGAAAAGGCTACCGGCGCGATATTACTGCTGAAGACAAGGTTGTTTTAAAAGAAGGAACTGTCGACTATATCGGCTTTAGCTATTACCAGTCAATGACTGTTAGTGCAAAAAAAGCAGATGCAGATCACTTAACAACGCCTTCTGATGTTGTGACAGAGAATCCGTACCTTGAAAAAAGTGCCTGGGGCTGGTCTGTCGATCCAATCGGACTGCGTTATGGTTTGAATGATTTAACCGATCGCTACCATTTGCCTTTATTTATCGTTGAAAATGGATTGGGAGCCGTCGACAAAGTTGAGGAAGACGGCAGCATTCATGACCCGTACCGGATCGATTATCTGCGCAAACATTTAGAGGAGGTCAAAAAGGCCGTGACTCTCGATGGCGTTGATTTAATGGGTTATACTCCGTGGGGATGCATTGATCTTGTCTCTGCTGGTACCGGCCAAATGTCAAAACGTTATGGTTTTATTTATGTCGATAAAGATGACGAAGGCCATGGTACTTTGGCACGGTCACGGAAAGATTCGTTTTACTGGTATCAAAATGTTATTAAGACCAATGGAGCAGACCTAAAATAATAAGTGAAACATGCTGCTAGGCCAAATTCAGAATAAATATCAATTAAAGTGAGGAAAAATGATGGCTACGGATAGGAAAAAAATTGAGGAGATCAGACAAAGGCAACATGTTGAGATGATGTCGTTTAGCCGCTATTTGCTTTTTCGCTACGTAATTACCTTTTTCTTCTTTGTTGATTTTTACTGGATTATTTTATTGCTACAAGCTCACCAAGTTACCTGGCTTGTACCGTTTATTTTGATGCTTGCATCATTTCCAGCAATGTGGGAACATTTTAAAAAATTGCATGATCTGTCTAACAAATTACAGCGCTCCAAGATCTACTTTTGGGTGCAAGCTGGAGCTAACGCAATTTTAGCAGTCATTTGTTTAAGCCCTGCTTATTCAAGTCTGTTTCCCTTCATGCACTTAAATGAAAAAGCATTCGTTATTGGGATTTTATTACTGGGGATCATGATCTGCTTGATAATGGAACGTAAGGTCTACTTGATCGAGAGAAACCAGGACAAATACTATACTCATTTAAAGAAAGCTAAAGAAGCAGCACAGACAAATATTGAAAAATTATACAAGTAAGCACAATTATAGGCTTAAGTAAAGCGATCCCCGTTCTTTATAGTCCGGGGGTTGTTTTTGTTTTATTTTATCCTTACAAAATAACGTATAAAACCGCTACATATTGTGTTTGTTTAAGAACTATGTGCAAATGTAGTAGTTAGCTATTTACTTTGCAGCTAAAAAGATTAAAATAGTTAGTTGGATATATTCTATATGCTAAATTTGAAGAAATGGGAGAACGTTATGGAAAATACTCAACAAAATTATTTTACTTGGCTCATGGCACAATTGAAGGGTTGGCCACAACAAAATTATTACTTATTCTGGTTTTCTTTTGGGTGTCAGTTGATGACATTAGTCAACGGGCGCATCACTCCTGTTGCAATTATTTCGTTTATTGGCACGACCCTTGGTGTCTTGTGTGTTCTGGCTATTAATGCTACTAAAGCCGTTAATGGCTGGCTAGGTTTGATCAGCGCAGCCTGTTTCATTTACGTTGGTTTTATTGCCAAAAATTACTTATCCATGTTTGAACAGTTAGCCTATGTGTTGACCCTTGACCTGCCCGTTTTGATCAGTGTTCGGACTTGGAATAACGATACCAAAAATCACCTGAAGAGATTTGGAGCTGAAGAATGGCTCGCCTCTCTACTCTTTACTGTGGTTGTATGGGGGCTCAGTGCCTATTTGATTGGCAGGCTAACCAATGATCCGCGACCAATATATGACGGCATGGCCTTTGCCATTTCCCTGACCGGTGGGATCGTGTGCTTCTTGCGCTACAATAACCAATACTTCTGGTGGCTGTTTAGCGGTGTTGCCCAGCTGATCTTGTGGGCAGTAACGTTCTCTCAAGGGGACGCTAGCTTGGCAATGGCGATCAATGCCAGTGTTTATGTGATCAACGATATTTTGGCCTTTACGGTCAGCCCGTGGTTTAACGCTGGTAGAAGAAGATTGGGCTTAAAAGAGATCCGATAACGTTCTTCATAAACATAAAAATGCACCTTGATTTTCTTCATGTTTAACCAAAATATGAAGAGAAATCGAGGTGTTTTTTAATTAGTCAGTACTTTTTTGAGCAAAGCATAAAAAAATATTTAAAGGGACTTGTAAAATTGGTACCAATATATTATAATCTATTTGGTTTCGAGAAAGCGCTTTAATATATGAGGGAGGAGCAAAAATACTTAGCGGGCATCAGGGTGGCCAAATTAGCAATTTTTTACTGATGATTATTTTTAAAAGGTGGCTGTAATGTCGTCA
This sequence comes from uncultured Ligilactobacillus sp., assembly GCA_934215475.1. GTDB lineage: Bacteria > Bacillota > Bacilli > Lactobacillales > Lactobacillaceae > Ligilactobacillus. The sequence goes on along the minus strand of CAKPZY010000019.1, from coordinate 2,701 downwards.
ACATAAAGCGTTATCTTTGCTGTTAATTAACAGAAATTTGGAGGAAAAAATATGGCTGATAGTAATACAAAATCATTTAAAGAGATAATGATGAACGCTAGCGGCAAGTTTGCTGGTTCGCGTTTCGTTCGTGCCATTATGGACGCCGGTTATAGTGTTATTTCATTTACTATTATTGGTGCGATTTTCTTAATTTTAACAATTTTGCCACAAGCATTTCCGATCCCAGGATTTGCAGAGTGGTATGCGGGTACTGTCGGGCGTTTTACTAATCTTTTCCAAGTCGTATATAATTCTACGATGGGTATTTTAGCCTTGGTGTTTGCCGGGACCTTTACTTATAGTTACACTAACATCTACGCTAAAGAAGAGAAGCTTGATTTAAACCCACTAAATGGTTTACTGATGTTTCTGATGGCAATGTTCATCACCGTTCCACAATTGATTTGGAAAGGTGGTTCCGTGCAATTCGTACAGTCTCTGAGTAAAAACAACATCATTGGCGGTGGCTACGCTGTTTCAAGCGGCGGTCTTACTAGAATTGCCGCAGTTGGTATTTTTACCGGGTTGGTTGTGGGCTGGCTCACAACACAAATTTATCGTTATACGATCAAACATGACTGGCGGATCAAGATGCCTGCCTCTGTACCAGCAGGTGTGGCTAACTCATTTAGTGCTTTGATCCCAGGTATTTGTGTTGCCTTCGTGATTGCTTTGCTGAATATGATCTTAGTAATGTTTGGAACAGATATTTTCCAACTCTTATATATTCCATTCTCATTTATCAGCTCTATCGCCGATACATGGTGGGGCTTCTTGATCATTATCTTCTTGGTCCATTTCCTCTGGTGGTTTGGTATTCATGGCGCTACGATCATGAGTTCTTTCTATACTCCGATCGTTTTAGCCAATATGGCTGCCAATGCTCAGGGCGCTAACCATTTCTTTGCCGGCGATCCAATGAATTCATTTGTTACGATCGGTGGTTCTGGGGCAACTTTAGGTGTAGCGTTCTGGTTGGCTTTTCGGGCTAGGTCAGTTCAGTTAAGTGAAATTGGTAAGGTTGAAACGGTCCCTGCTTTATTCAACATTAACGAACCAATTTTGTTTGGTTTACCAATAGTTTACAACATTAACTTATTTGTTCCATTTGTTCTTGCTCCTCTGGCCTCTGGCCTGGTCGGTTACCTTGGGGTTTCTACACACTTAGTTCCTAAGATCATTACAATGCAGCCATGGCCAACACCAATCGGGTTGAGTGGTTTCATAGCCACCACTAGTTGGAAAGGTGCAGTTCTTTCGGTTGTTTGTGCTCTTGTAGGATTTGTTGTTTGGTACCCGTTCATCAGAAATTATGACAAGAAGCTGGTCAAGCAAGAAGCTGAAAAAGCAAAGAAATTGGCTTAAGCTCTTCAGACATAAAAAGTTCAGGATCGAATTTTGATCCTGGACTTTTTTTATATGCAGTGATTTAAAGCCTGTTGTTAGTTGACTGTGGTTACCCAATTTTTGCAATGATAAATGAAACGACCCACACAATTATGATGGCACCGATGATTGCTGGTATTATAGCCATTCCAGCAAGTTGTGGTCCCCAGTCGCCTAAGATTGCTTCTCCTAGGGCAGAACCGACAAGCCCTGCGACAATATTAGCTGCACAGCCCATAGACTCGCTTTTATTTGTAATTGCTCCCGCGATCGCGCCAATGATAGCTCCAACGATCAAAACCCATAGCCAATGCATGAAAGCAGCTCCTCTCTGGATAAAAAATATTTAAAATACACATTGCTGAACCCAGGATAATGGCTTTGCTTGCAAATACAAAGGAAAAAGTACGTTGTAATAATTAGAAATGGTCAGAAATTTCGTTTATTAAATCCGCATCTTTCTGAATGGTTAATTAACTAATTATGACTGGCGTTTAGCCCAAACGGACCAATTGTGGCTGCACTTTAATTCTGATGAGCATGCATAAGGAATTATTTGTCTTACTATAATCAAACAATATAATAAATCAATCGTTTCGGGTTGATACATTTGACTTTTGTACGAATTTATTGAAATAATTGTTTTGAGTAGTCTGGAAAAAAGGGAGGAGTATCAAGGAATGAAAGAAAAGGTTAAAGTTAAAAACTTAACTAAAATATTCGGCAGACAAATACCTCAAGCAAAAAAAATGTTGAGCGCTGGGAAATCAAAAAAAGAGATCCTCGCTAAAACAGGTTGCACAGTGGGGGTCAACCGCGCGAACTTTTCGGTTTACGAGGGCGAAATATTTGTTATCATGGGACTTTCCGGCAGTGGGAAGTCTACTGTCATCCGAATGGTCAACGGCTTGATAGATGCGACTGAGGGTGAAGTCGATATTGATGGCCAAAATGTTATGAAACTAAGTAAGGAACAGTTGCGAAAATTGCGCCAAGATAAAATTGGCATGGTTTTTCAGAACTTTGCTCTGTTTCCACACCGCACAGTCTTGCAGAACGCAGCTTATGGGTTGGAATTAAAAAAGGTCCCGTTAGACGAGCGAAATAAAAAAGCCCATGAAGCCTTAGATCTGGTGGGCTTGAATGGTTATGACGATCAGCTCCCATCCCAGTTATCAGGCGGGATGCAGCAGCGGGTCGGCTTAGCGCGGGCGCTGGCCAACGACGCTGAGATCTTACTGATGGACGAAGCTTTCTCGGCCTTGGATCCGCT
>CAKPZY010000018.1 GCA_934215475.1 uncultured Ligilactobacillus sp. | reverse complement strand
ATTTTTATTTTCAACTGTAATTCGACAGTTAAAGGATTGGAGATCAAATAAAATGAAGGGTGTAACATAATGGATCATAATTCAGTTGGTATTCGACAATTGGTGGAATTTGCTTTACGGGGAGGAGACTTAAACCCTGCGGCCACAGGTTCACAAAACACTGCTTTGGAAGGGGCTCGCATCCACCGAAAACTCCAAAATCAATGGAAGAAGACCACTAAAAAAGAAGTTTATTTGAAAACAACTTTTCGTGCTGCAGAAAAAGAATGGCTGCTTCATGGTAGAGCAGATGCACTGCACATCAAGGATGATAAGTACGATGAAGTGCGGGAGATCAAGACCTCCGCTTTGCCTTTCGATGAATTAAGTCAAAATACGTTGACTTTATATTTTGGCCAAGCTCAAGTCTACGCTCATATTCTAATGCAGCAAAACGATCTTGATACGATCAAATTGTCCTTATACTATTTTCAGACAACCACTGAGAAGCTGACCATCAAAAGTAAAAATTACACCAGAGACGAGGCGGCAGAATTTTTTAATGGTTTGATCGCTGAGTTTACCAGCTGGGCTAAATTAAAAAAAGCAATGCGTGATCAACGTAATAGTTCCTGTCAAAAACTGACCTTTCCCTTCGCACGATTCCGAAAAAATCAGCGGGAATTCTCCGCGGCGGTCTATAAAACAATCGTGACACATAATCGTTTATTTGCGGAAGCTCCAACCGGTACGGGAAAAACTATCTCAACTCTTTTCCCGGCAATTAAGGCTCTGGGTGAACAAAAAGCAGAGAGGATCTTCTATCTGACAGCTAAGCAAAGTACCCGTCAGGTAGCAGAACAAGCTTGCTCTTTAATGGAAAGCCACGGGTTAAAACTGCATGCAATTACTCTGACAGCCAAAGATAAGATCACTTTTGCAGCAGAAAAAGGAACCGCCGATAACGAAAACCCCTATTACCTCGGTTATTATGATCGTCTAAAACCTGCAATCAAAGATATTTTGGCCAACGAAAGCTTATTAACACGTGATGTCATTGAAAAATACGCGGAGAAACATATGGTAGACCCTTTCGAATTTTCACTGGACGTCAGTTTGTTTTGCGATCTGATCATCTGCGATTATAATTATTTGTTTGACCCCCTGGTTTACCTGCAGCGTTTCTTTTCAGAAAAAAACACAGACAATATTTTTCTTGTAGATGAAGCACATAACCTTGTTCAAAGATCACGTGACATGTACACAAAAGAAATTTCATCATACGATTTAGATCAGCTCATCGCTGTTTGTTCTACCGCACTAAAAAAGACAGATCCGCTCGTTAAAAAAATGCGGACAATGAGAGACGAACTTACTTCTTTAAAAAATCCTTTGCGCGACTATCAACAAAGTTCATTGATCATTGAAGAAAAACTAGACGGATTTGAAAATAAACTCATTTACTTTACAGATTATGTCAATGCTTGGCTGCAAGAGCACCTTGATTTTACAAAACGGGATGATTTACTCAATTACTTCTTTTCATGCCATAGCTTCCTTAAAATCAGCGAGTTTTATAGTTCTGCATTTCGGACCAAGCTAAGCCTTGATTCGCAGACTGATGATCTAAAGATCAAGGTCTTTTGTTTAGACCCTAGCGCATTGATTGATGATCGCCTTAAGTTGGGAGGCGGAAGTATCCTCTTTTCGGCTACTTTATCACCCATGAGCTATTATCAAGAAATACTAGGAGGAAAAGAAAACAGCCTGGCCTATCAACTTCCAGCGCCTTTTCCGCAGGAAAACTTAGCACTCTTGGTCACTGCCTATATTCAAACAACATATAAAAAAAGAGAAGAAAACAAAAATAAGATCATCGAAGCAATTCATGCGCTGACGGCCGCTAAAAAAGGTAATTATTTGATATACTTACCTTCATATTCTTATCTAAATACGATCGTGACGGAATATAAAAGTAAATATCCCAACGAAAAAGTGATCCAACAGGAAAATGAAATGGATGCCGCGTTACGAAGTCAGTTTTTACAGTCTTTTAATACTGATTCCAAGAAATCACTGCTCGGATTTGCTGTTTTGGGAGGAATATTCAGTGAAGGGATCGATCTGAAAGGCGATCGGTTGAGCGGTGTGGCTGTCATCACGGTTGGCTTGCCACCGAGTGACCCAGAACTAGACGCTTTAAAAAATTATTATTCAAGTCAAGGCAAAGATGGTTTTCAATATGCATACCAACTGCCCGGCATCAACAATGTCTTTCAAGCTGCCGGTCGAGTCATCCGCAGTGAAACGGATGTTGGGGTGGTCTTGTTAATTGACGCCAGATTTAACCAACGGCGTTATACTAATTTCTATCCTCCTCATTGGAATAATTTTAAAGCACTCTATAGCAACTCAGAATTATCTACGGTTTTGGATAAGTTTTGGAGTGATCATAAAAATAAAGCAAATTAAAAACTCATTTGATCAGCACTTAAGTTCCCAAGTGCTCGATCAAATGAGTTTTTAATTTATTTTCTAGTTGTGGCCGACTGATTGCTAGTAAAGAAGAAGTTTTGTAATTTATTGGGGTCTTTTCTTAACCTCAAATAGAGATAAACGCAAAAGATGAAGGCCCCTGCAAAAGCTGCAATTAGATCTGTCATCGTATCCATCAGTGCTGCCCTGCCTACTTGGACTTGTCCATTTAAAATATACCGCTGCAAATTCATTCCAAAACTATCACAGGTAAATTCGTAAAATTCCCATAAAACTCCACAAAAAACTGCAAAACACAACCCATAAAAAGTAACAAAAACCATGGACAATTTACTGTAAACTTGCGGGGCGACCAAAGCTCCCAAAAGAGCTAATCCTAAGCAGACTTCCAAACTGGAGCTGACTAAATGCAGCATTTTATCCCAATAAGGAACACTATAAAAATGCAAAAAAGTTCCCAAATAGATCGAGCCAAATAAAAAAATGACGTAAAAAGAATATAACTGTTGCGGGACATTGAGCCTTAACCATCGTCCCACCCACAGCGGGAGGAAACCTAATAAGATGCCTGCAAGGACCTCCACAATGCTTAACAGAACTTGTCCTTGGTTACTAGTAGTAAATATATCCACTATTTCCGTAACTAAGGCAATAAACATCAATGCTTCATAGATCCATAATAAAATGAAACTTATATGAAACTTTCTGTTCTTCTGTGCCATTAGGAGATCCACCGACCCTTCGTTAACAAAATTTCTGGCCTCAAACAGCTTTCCTTTCATTATCACTCATTTTAGTCTAAATCAGTAATTTTTTACAAAAAAACACTCGACCCAACTAGATCAAGTGAATTAAATGCAATTTTTTATTCTTGTGAAAAACCATACTTCTTGTTGAAGCGGTCGATCCGCCCATCGACCTGGTTAAACTTCTGACGTCCAGTGTAGAATGGATGCGAATCGCTAGAAATTTCAACTCGGATCAATGGATAAGTTTCGCCTTCATAATCAATTGTTTCACTCGAGTTTTTAGTTGAACCAGAAACAAACTTGAAGCCTGTTGCTGAGTCCATGAAAACTACTTGGTGATATTTTGGATGGATTCCTTTTTTCATTAGTAATACTCTCCTTTGCCCTGAGTCATTTGCTGAGACAGAGATTATATTCAAACGTACCTGAATTTTACAACAATTAACATGGTAACATGAATGAGTTAGTCGCGCAATCATTTATGCCCAAAATAATTCAACAAGTTTCCAGGTTGATGCAAAACGTCAATGAAGCAGATTTTTACTCCTGTGCGGAACGTCCCATTTAGCCGCTTGAGCATAAAAATCCTGATTGTTTTTGGTTTTTCTTAACATGCTTAATACCTGAGGTGTGTCAGTTTCCGGTTCTCCACGCATCGCCTTGCGCAGTTTCCATACACTGTTTAAAACTTCAGACGGTAAAAGCAATTCTTCTTTTCTAGTGCTTGATTTTTTAATATCGACAGCCGGAAAGATCCTGCGTTGCGCTAAACTTCTGTCCAGCTGCAATTCCTGGTTGCCTGTTCCTTTGAATTCCTCGAAAATAAAATCGTCCATACGGCTCCCTGTATCGACCAAAGCTGTGGCGAGGATGGTCAAACTGCCGCCTTCCTCAATATTTCTGGCAGCACCAAAAAAACGTTTAGGCTTAAATAATGCTGCTGGATCGATCCCACCTGACAATGTTCGACCGCTAGGAGGTTCCACTAAATTATAAGAACGTGTCAGCCGTGTTAATGAATCTAAGAGGATCACAACATCTTCTTTTTCTTCAACCAGCCGTTCAGCTCGTTGTAAAACCAGTTCAGCAACCCTAACATGGTTTTCTGGCTTTTGGTCAAAAGTTGAATAAACCACTTCACCTTGGATCGTCCGTTCCATTTCCGTAACTTCTTCAGGCCGCTCATCGATCAGCAACATGATCAGATGAACGCGAGGATAGTTTTGTGAAATACCAGTAGCCACCTGAGCTAACAAGTTGGTTTTGCCGGTTTTAGGGGGCGCAACGATCAGCCCCCGCTGGCCAAACCCGATCGGTGCAAACGCATCGATCACTCTTGGAGCAAGACGATTATGTTCAGTTTCTAAGGTTATTTGCTTATGCGGAAACAATGGAGTCAAAGCAGGAAAATGCGGCCGGCTTTTGGCCTCTTCAGGATCTTTACCATTAACAGAATCGACGTGCATCATCCCATAATAATGCTCGTTTGTTTTAGGGGCACGGACCTTGCCGGCCACTAAATCACCTGTCCTTAACCCAAAGCGTCTGATCTGAGAAGCAGAAACGTAAATATCTTCTTGTGAAGGCCCATAATTTATGGGACGTAAAAAACCGTAGCCCTCATCATGAGAAACTATATCCAATACACCATTCATATAGTAGAAGCCCTCTTCTTTAGCTTGAGCGCGGATCACAGCCATAGAGAGCTCTTTTTTGTTCATTTGACTATAATAAGGGATCTTAAATTCACGAGCAAAACCATAGATCTCCTTAAGGGTTTTATCTTCTAAATCAGTCAAATCTAAATTTTTGGACATTTTACGCGCTCCTTCATTCAGCTTCCACCTTATTTGCAGTAGTGATCACTTGCAAGTCAACATTTAAACCGCGAAACTTCGCAACGATACTGTCGTACCCGCGTAAAATATTATCAGCCTTCAAGATAGTTGTTGTTCCCTGAGACATCAAAGCCAAGCCCACCAAGGAAACACCAGCGCGGATCTCATCGGCTTTTACGGTGGCCCCTGACAAATTATCTGCTGGTCCAACCGTAATAACTCCATTATGACTGCTGATATCGCCACCCATTCTTTGCATCTCAGAAATGTGCTTGATCCGCTCAGGGTAAAGAGTGTCGATAATAGTTGATTTGCCTCGTGCCCTCATCAAAAGAGGGGTGATCGGCTGTTGCAAATCTGTGGCAAAGCCTGGAAATGGGGAAGTCTTAATAGAAATAGGAGCAAGGTTATCTCCCCCAGGAACATAAACACTATCTTCATCGATTTCAAGCGTTACTCCCATTTCTTGTAGTTTCGCAATGAACGGATCCAAATGTTCTGTGATGACATTCCTTATCAAGACGCCCTCACCAACTGCCGCAGCAAAGGCCATATAGGTGCCCGCTTCAATGCGATCCGGAATAATAGTATGTGTGTTGCGAGCTTCCAAGTGATCAACACCCTCAATGCGGATCTCATTGGTTCCTGCTCCCCGGATATGTGCACCCATATTGTTCAAAAATGTAGCTAAATCAATAATTTCAGGTTCACGAGCGACATTTTCCATGACAGTTGTACCCTTAGCCTTAACAGCGGCTAACAATACATTGATCGTTGCTCCGACTGAAACTAGGTCAAAAAAGACCCTGGCTCCATGCAAACCTTCTGTACCGGTAGTTATTTCTACAGAATTATTTTTTTTTCTTACACGTGCACCAAGAGCTTCAAAGCCCTTGATATGCTGGTCGATCGGACGGGGGCCAATATTATCGCCACCCGGAAAACCAACCTCTGCGTGTCCAAACTTGCCTAATAACGCGCCCATAAAATAGTATGAAGCGCGTAAACTCCTTATGACGCCCCCAGGTAAGGGATTAGGCTTTATCTGAGTCGGATCAATGTCCAAGACTCCACGACCGAAACGTGAGTTAACATTCATCGATTTTAAGATTCGCATTAGGTTATGCACGTCTAAAATATCAGGAACAGAGTCGAACTGAACTGGGGTGTCAGCCAAAATAGCAGCTGGGATCAAAGCTACTGTGCTATTTTTGGCACCGCCGATAGTTACTTCGCCGGACATTTTTTGCCCGCCCTTTATAATCATTTTTTTCATTTCTTTAAGTCCTCACCAAAATAAAACAATCGTTAATATCATTTTAAAACAGCATGCTTAATCACTAAAAAGTTTCAGCACACAGAAGCACATTATAAACGTGCCTTATTTCATAATACAAGATACTAATAATTGTTTCAATTGATTTTACAAAATTTACTTAGATTTTGCCTATTGTAATATTTTGGAGTACTTTTGCGGCTTTCCTCCACCACAGCTAAAATCACTTCTCCGTTTGTCAGGCGCACACACGTTAGTAGGTTGTCATACAAAGAATTTTTCACTGATCTTAAAAAGTTTAGTTATTCATATTTTCTAATTAGGCAATTACACCATCACGAGTGGAAAGATTTTGTCTGCATAAACTGCAATAATTCTGTTTCTTCCTCTTTCGTGGGTGGGTTCCCTGACATTGTCTTAAAACCGTGGATCTTTTCAACAGTGAAATGGCTAGCTAACGCAAATTCAGCATCAGTCATATGGTGAGCTTCTTGATAGTCAATAATCTTCTGTGAAATTTTGTTTGAGCCCGCAGCTTTTTGCATTTAAATCATCCTTTCTGTCAGTTTCGTTTTTATCAGTTCAAGCATATCACAAGTATTTTAAATTGCTCAACTTTATGGACCAAAGAAAAAAGCCCATAATCATTAGATTCTTGTCTAATAATTATGGAGCATTTCTCACCAAACTTTTTCTTTACCTTATGTTATCTGCTATGAAAAATGATAAGCCCGATCCTACTGCATCCTTTGAGTTGGCTCCGCGATTTCAATATAAACAATTATTCGCCAGCGCAGGCCTTAACAAATTCTGCAAAAAGGCCCTCCGGGCGTTGCGGACGTGACAAAAATTCTGGATGATATTGAGAACCTACAAAAAACTTATGGTCAGACAATTCCACCACTTCCACCAAATGATCATCCGGGGATGTCCCAGCAAAAGTTAAACCTTTTTCTGCCAAGATTTTTCGATAAGAGTTGTTGAACTCATAACGGTGACGATGACGTTCTTGGATCACGTCTTCATTATTATATGCTGCAGCGGTCCTGGTGTTCTTCTTTAGCTTGCATGGATATAAACCTAACCGTTGGGTACCGCCCATTTCTTCAATATGGGTTTGATCAGCCATCAAATCAATAATGTTGTTTTTGCAGTGAGGGTCAACTTCAGTAGAGTTACTATCTTCAAGACCAGCAACGTCACGGGCAAATTCTATACAAGCGAGCTGCATGCCCAAACAGATCCCTAAGAATGGTACGTCATTTTCACGAGCATACTGGATCGCCAAGATCATACCCTCAAGTCCCCGATCGCCAAAACCGCCGGGAACCAAGATACCGTCGTAACTCTTCAGTCGTCCAGCAACATTTTCAGCCGTAAATTCCTCAGCATTAAAATAATCGACCTGCACGTTTTTATTGATCTTATAGCCTGCATGTTTCAATGCTTCATTGACAGAAATATATGCGTCCGGTAAAGACGTATATTTGCCAACTAAGGCAATTTTGACTGTCCCATGCAGGTTTTCTACAGTATGCAATAAATCTTTCCAGTGTGTCATATCAGCTTGTGGTGTATGGAGATGCAGTTTCTGACAAACAATATCATCCATGTGCTGCGCCTGAAGGTTCATAGGTATCTGATACAAGGTCGGTACATCCAAAGATTCAATAACTGCTTCAGGTTCAACATCACAGAAATTAGAGATCTTTTTCCGCATTCCTTCTGAAATCGGATTTTCTGTCCGTAAAACTAAAATATTGGGTTGAATACCTAGACTACGCAATTCCTTGACACTATGTTGGGTAGGCTTCGTCTTCATTTCCCCTGCCGCCCTTAAATACGGAACTAAGGTCGTATGAATATATAAGACGTTTTCCGGTCCGACTTCTCCTCTCATCTGACGGAGTGCTTCTAAAAATGGTAAGGACTCAATATCACCTACTGTCCCACCAACTTCTGTAATAACTACATCCGCGTCTGACACAGAACCGGCACGCATTATCTTTTCCTTGATCATATTAGTAATGTGCGGGATCACTTGCACTGTCCCGCCCAAATAATCGCCGCGACGTTCTTTTTTGATAACTTCAGAATAAATTTTGCCAGTTGTAACATTTGAATATTTGTTCAATCGGATATCAATGAAGCGTTCATAGTGTCCAAGATCTAAGTCTGTTTCCGTGCCGTCATCCGTCACAAAAACTTCGCCGTGCTGGTAAGGACTCATCGTTCCTGGGTCTACATTGATATACGGATCAAATTTTTGAATAGCCAGTTTTAAGCCGCGATTTTTAAGTAAGCGTCCTAACGAAGCTGCCACGATCCCTTTGCCAAGTGATGAAACTACTCCTCCTGTTACAAAAATATACTTGGTCATTATAAATGCCTCTCCTTTTTTTAATTTCTGGGGCAATTAAAAAGAAATAAGCTCCCTATCCATTTATGAATAGGGAGCTTATTTAACCGCTCAGTTGGCTTCAGAACATAACTGAAGCGCCCAAACAGTATAATACAGAATATTTACAATCTCGTCAAGCAAAATCACAGACATTTTCTAGTAATGTTTTAAAATGATTTAAATTTGCTTGCTTACTCGCTGTCATCTTCGTCATCATCATCATCAAGTTCTGAAAGCTGACCTTCAATACCATCAGGTAATTCTTCATCGTCGTCATCATCGTCGTCAATATCTCTAAGATCTTTACTATACTCTTTGAGTTCTTCTGATTCTTCATTGTCGTCTGAATCGTCGTCAGCTTCGTAATCCTGATCCTCTGGATCGTCGTCATCGTAATCGATAACATCGTCGTCGTCAGTCTCATCATCAAGAAAGGCATTGACCTTTTTACGATTCTTACGTTTTGGACGCTCTTCATCCTCATCATCAGAATGGACAAGTGCTTCATCAATAGATTCATAGGGATACCATGAACGCAATCCCCACAAATTATCTCCTAAAGAAATGAAGCTGCCGTCAATGTTCAAATCGGTATAGAATTGAGGTAAACGACCACGGATCTCTTCGTCGCTCTTTCCAAGAATTTGCTGGATCTCATTTGTTAAATCTGCAAAAGCCATTACATCACCCTTTTGGCTCAAAATAGCTCGTGCAACTTCGATCATTGATAATTCTTTTTTATTTACACCTTTGAATTCTTCTAGCTTCAAACCGATACACGTCCTTTCCACAGTTTACTTTCCATATTACATTACTAACCGAGAAAATGCAATCTAATTTTATACTGTCCAAGTTCGTTCCCAGCCGAATATAGACTATAATCGATTGAAATTTTGCCTCTAAGAGGATATTCCCCCACACTTACATCCATTTTAGGGGTTACAGTAGTCAAGGGCAATTCGCCATACGGAGTTTGGTAATGGGCTTCCAAACGCTTATTAACTATAAAAAACATCCGAGAACGGCTCTTCCCTTGATGACGAGACAACTGGACTTCGCCTTTAGCGTTGATTTTAAATGTGACGATTGCTGGTTTTTGCCCATTTAAATTTTCCTGGTAACGTAAATAGATTGTCTTTCCCATATTAAAAAACTGACCGCTAACATCTTGAACCAAGCGATTAGCTTCCCCTTCTTGAACACTCTGTGTTTCCAAATGAATCATAACTTCAGATTTTTCCGCAGTTGCCGTTTTTATCAATCCCTTCACAATAAAATAATTAGAAGATCGTAATCAAATTTGTACCTGACCATTTTTTGGGTTAAATACCCTTAACCATTTCTATTATATATTTTTCACCACATACACAAAAGCCTTTCGTACTACTATGTTATAATGGATTCAAAATATTTATTTACTTTAATTAGACATGATCAACATCTTTAACGTGTGGCGATAAGTGTTCATTAACAAAAAGTTATCAATTATCAAGCTGCTGACAGATCATTAAGTTAAAGTCAGACATAAATCAAATACTTTGCAATAATCTAATGCTCGGTCAAAGAAAAATGTATGGCTCACTATTCCCAAATTATCAAAATATTTGACCGATAAGGAGGCATATTATTATCGTTCATTATAATGTTAAAAAACTCCCAATGGAAAAAGTCTTACGTGATCCGATCCACAAGCACATTTATATTCAACAGAAAGTCATCTTAGACCTTATCAATACCAGGGAATTCCAGCGTTTACGTCGGATCAAACAACTAGGTACATCGAGTTATACTTTCCATGGTGCTGAACATTCGCGTTTTTCTCACTCAGTCGGTGTTTATGAGATCACGCGTCAAATCTGTGATCTTTTTGAGAGAAACTACCCTTCGCGTTCGAAAGGAGACGGTTTATGGAATGACGATGAAAGGATCGTTGCCCTGTGTGCCGCTTTGCTGCATGACTTGGGCCATGGCCCTTACTCACATACATTTGAACATATTTTTAACACCGATCACGAACAAATGACTAGCAAAATTATTACATCAGAACAAACTGAAGTTAACCACGTGCTGCGTAAAATCAACCGTGATTTTCCGGCCAAAGTTGCCAGTGTTATTCAAAAAACTTATTATGATCCTCAAGTAGTTCAAATGATCTCCAGCCAAATCGATGCTGACCGTATGGATTACTTACTGCGTGACTCATACTTTACCGGAACAAACTATGGCAATTTTGATTTAACGAGGATCTTAAGAGTCATGCGTCCTTACCACGATGGCATCACCTTTCATGTTTCTGGAATGCACGCTGTTGAGGACTATATTGTCAGCAGGTTTCAAATGTATCAACAAGTCTATTTTCATCCTGTTTCACGTTCAATGGAAGTTATATTAAGCCATTTATTAAAAAGAGCCAAGTACCTTTACAGTGAAAATAAGCTCCAATTAAACGGTGCAACAACCCTGTTATTACCTTTCTTAACTGGTAATTACACGCTGACCGATTACCTAAATTTAGATGATGGTGTGCTTAACACCTGTTTTGCTATCTGGCGTTATTCCAGCGACGAAATATTGAGCGATTTGGCTCGCCGTTTTTTAGACCGCCATCCTTTGAAATCAGTTCGCTTCTCACCACTAACCAGGAAATATTTACCGGTTTTAAAAAAGCTGGTAAATGAGGCCGGTTATTCTCCTGAATATTACATGGATACAAATGATAGCTATGACTTGCCCTATGATGCCTATGATCCAAACTCAAAAAAGCAGCGAACTCAAATCGAGTTAATGCAAGAAGATCAGAGTTTAGTTGAGTTGTCAGCAGTCAGTCCGTTAGTTAAATCGATCACAGGAAAAGTTTCTGGTGACGAAAGGCTGTTCTTTCCGAAGGAAATGTTGACCAATAATGAACAAACTGATCTATTCACACCGATCTATACTGAATTTAAGCGGTATATTCATAACGATCAAGTCTCAGATCCATATTCAATTTAAAAAAGCAGTTTTCCAAAATTCAACATCCGGAAAACTGCTTTTTCCTGAAATTACATTATAAAGTCAGTACCACCGAGCAGACGATCAGCCACACGGAAATAATCAGACTATTAACTGATAGCTTATCAAAATGGATAGGTTGGTTCTTTTTGTCACCAACCTGATGAACATCGATCTTCCTTTTCTGATACTCCTCATCGGTTTCACCCTTGTGACGTCGCTGAAACCACCCAGCCATTAAACTGGCATGCAGCAAAATATCAGCAACGACTAGACACAATAATGCTAAGCCCACCATGAAAAAAATATCCGCAAGAAATAACCGTAAGCCTAAAAAAAGACTGATCACCACAAGCACCAAACTGCTCGCAACTAGCAGCAAGTTCATTTTTACAAGGATCTTGTTTTTAAATCTATCCATTTTTTTCACACACCACATTTTAGTTTTTTTAAAATCAAACGATATTTAAAAACGGCTCTATAAGAATTATATCATGCCTGCATATTTGCAAATCCTAAAAATTTTTAACTCATCTTACGACGATTTTACTTATGCTCATCATTTCATGAACTTTCGCGTGAAGAAAGCTTATGACCTGTCATCCATATGGTAACAAGGATCACCAGGATGACGGCCATCGCTGAATACAGCACGAACATGCATTCACTAACAAATATTTTAGAATTTAAATAAAACCCAAAACTGTTCTGCAGCTTGTTCAATAAAATAAATAAAGCTAGATCACCGCCAAACATGCCGAAAAATAATGTATTAAAGGTCATCCCCATGATCTGAAAGCCAATATTTTTACCACTTTCATATAATTTGGTGCGCTCAATATGAGGATCTTGAGCGATCACTTCGTTTAATCCGCTAGCGATTGCGATTGCAGCTTCAGCAATGGCACCTAATGTGCTGAGTACAGTAGTCGCTACAGCAATTTGTTCAAAATTCACTCCTACATGCAAGTTAAAGGCTTCGATCTCTTCAGACTGTTCATTAGCAAAACCTTTGACCTGCACTAAATGGTCAAGGGGTATGATCAGGAGCAGCATTACGATCATTACGCATAATGTCGCAAAAAAGGCAGTATCAGCCGCCTTTTCGTCGCGGCTGCCCATATAGATAGTGATCGCCAAAATGCATATGCCAGAAAAAGAAGCTGTCCACAAGGGAGGAAAACCAGCAGCAATCAGTAAGATCGTTATGAAAAGGATGCCCATATTTAAAATAACGGAGAAAAAAGCTGAGAATCCTTGACGACCGCCGATAAACACCATTAACAAAGCAAGGATCACCGTTAAAATACTAATCGTTTCCATTTTGCTCCCCCCTTCTAAAAGCAAAGGCGGCTAACGAGCTAGCTGCCGGAATAACTAGAGCGATCCCAATACCACTGATCAATGATTGAACTATTCCTAAAGACATGGTCCATTGGACCGTATAACCAATACTGTTTCCTGTCCGGAAAAAAAGTACCCCCAAGGCAAATGTTTCGGCAAAAAAAATCAATAGCAACACATTGATCAACGGACCTAAGACCGCCCGGCCAACGTCCAAACCGGAAACAAATAACTGCTTAGGCAAAATGTCCGGGTGAGCTCTTTTTACCTCAAAGACAGTAGAAACTATATCCGTAGCCGCATCCATGACAGCTCCAAGAAGCCCGATCACGGTCGCAGAAAGAAATAACTGCTTAGGAGACTGGGTAGCAAAATCTAACGACTCATAATGCAGATCACTGCCGGTGTAATTTAAGACAAGTATCCCAATTAACAAAGCAGACACAGTCCCAGTGACAATAGCGGCAAATGTTACGGCACACTGTTTATTTAGTCCAATAACGATCACAAGTGAAAGTGCCGTAAATATGATAGCGCTCAAGGCAAAAAGCCAAAAAAAGTTGGTCAGATTCCAGCTCACATCTAAATTAACAAAAATAATAAAAACCACAAAATTCAAGGCAACACTGGTCAAAGTTTTTAACCCTTTAAACCTCATGGTTAAAAAGAGCAGGGAAATGACCAGCCATCCTAGCAACAATAAATAAGTATCTCGTTTATAATCAGATATTTGCCCTTGAAGTTGAGAACCCTGCTTCTGGAGATCTACAAAAACTTGTTGCCCTGGATAAAATTTCTGATCCATCGCCCCTGAACGGGACCAAGAATTCGAAGCCCGAACTTTTTTTCCGCGATAATTACCATTTTCTATTCGCATAATGATTTTTTGAGAATATGTGTGATCAACATTTTTAAATTCATCGACGGTTTTTTTGCCCGTCCCGTTTGTAACATGCGTGATCGTTGCAATATCACTATGGTATAAGAATGCATCATGGTTAGTAAATATGTACAGGGAGACTCCTATCAACAATAGTATCCCGGCAATGATGATCGTCTTCGTATTTTTACCTGTCATTTGATCAGTTCCCTTCGATTATTTAACCTTAGCACTCTTCAGGGACAACATAAAGAAACTAAATATTGATTTTAAACTCTTTTTAGAATCTCTCTGAGGTCTGCCACAGGTTATATACTTTAAGCAAGACAAGTAGTAATGGGTTAAAAACATAATTTGCAGGAAAGTTAACTTAGAATTATAATTCAGTTTACAATAACCTTTTTACTTCACACCAAAGGAATGGGTATAATTATGAATACGACTCAGAAAGTCTTAACTTTACTGGAACAGCATTTTTCTCCGCTCTCTGGGCAGGAGATCGCAAACAAATTGGCTATTTCACGAACTGCGGTATGGAAAGCAGTTAAAAATTTACGTCAAAATGGTCAGGTGATCCAAAGCAAACCGCACAGCGGGTACCTCTTATTAGATCCACTCAGCCTTTCTGAAACTTTCATTAAAAGAAATTTGACAGTTTCCTTGCCATTAAGATTCAAACTGCACGACTCATTGGATTCAACAAATATTCGCGCCAAAGAGATAGGTTCTGTGAAAACTACAAAAACACCATGGATAATCATAAGCGACCAACAAACAAAAGGTTATGGTCGTTATGGACGGACGTTTTCTTCACCGGCCCATACTGGTATTTACTTAAGCATCTTATTGAAAAATGACTGGAAACATTTTAATGCTGGATTATTAACCACTGCCACTGCAACAGCTTTGTGTAAAACAATCGAGCAGAAGTTAAGAATAAAACCAGGCATTAAGTGGGTCAATGATGTACTTTGGAATGAAAAAAAAGTCAGCGGGATTTTGACAGAAGGCATAACGGATATGGAAACGGGGAACTTGAAGCAAATCGTGGTGGGAATAGGGATCAATTATCTCACAGACACCAAAATTTTCGACTTTGCTACTCGAAAAAGAGCCGGCTCCTTACGTCAAGCCGCATTAAACAGCCAAGTTTCGAGAAATGCATTTATTGCAAGTTTTTTAAATGAATTTTTTAGCTTGTATCCCGAT
The DNA here is from genome assembly GCA_934215475.1 of uncultured Ligilactobacillus sp. Taxonomy (GTDB): domain Bacteria; phylum Bacillota; class Bacilli; order Lactobacillales; family Lactobacillaceae; genus Ligilactobacillus. The sequence goes on along the minus strand of CAKPZY010000018.1, from coordinate 22,332 downwards.
TTTTCCAGTTCCAATTTTATGGATGAATATCGAAAATATTGCACGACTTTGGGAAAAGAAGTTACGATCACACAAGGGGGAAAAACTATTACAGGCATTGCAGAAAAAATCAGCGATACTGGCGCCTTAATATTAAAAGATGGCAGGAACTTTTCATCAGGGGAAATTACAAAAATAAGAACACATTAAAATGGCTATCAAGCATTATCTTCTAAAATCTATTGGCAAGCTTTTTTAATACTGGTGACTAATTGCTTTTTCTCTTTCTCAGTCCATGTTAAAATAAATTTGAACGATAGCATTAGGAACGTGGGGTGTTCAACATGAGTGAAAATGTATTTTTTAACCCAGGACAATCAGTTTCGAGCGATTATGATTTTGACAAGGCTTACGTTTCGGCTCAAATTTATCACAGTAAATCAAAAAAGCCTGTTCTAGTTGTGCAAGAACAAGACGGCAAGCCGTATTTCATCTTTGATGAAAAAGCAGCTTTAAAAGAAAGCGAGAAGAAAGCCTCCAAGTACCTGATTGTAAAAAGACTAGAGTAAAGTGTTATCAAACAGTATTTGCCAATTAATTTTGACATGTGCTGTTTTTTTGATAGCCGGGTTTGATTATTTCTTCATATGATTTTCCATTAATCTAAAAATAAAGCAGGGCATAATGATCATTTCTGGTCTGATGCTTCTGCTTTATTTTGTTGTTATCCACTGTCTGAACTAGTTTTTGGAATGATATCTCTTTTTAAATAAAGGACTAACTGGCTTATTCTCATGAATCCGTTTGATAGCATCACCGATCAACGGACCAACAGAAATTTGCACTAATTTCTCGATCTGTTTTTCCTTTGGTAAATCGATCGAATCGGTGACCACCAATTCCTTGATCGGCGATTTTTCTATACGCTCGATCGCTGGACCGGAAAGAACAGGGTGAGTCGCAGACGCATATACCTCTGTTGCACCTGCATCCTTTAAAGCTTGAGCAGCTAATGTAATAGTACCGGCGGTGTCTATCATATCATCAATCAAAATACACTTTTTACCCTTTACGGAACCGATAATATTCATGATCTCCGCTACATTGGCTTTAGGCCTTCTTTTGTCAATAATCGCGATCGGAGCCTTCAAAAATTCAGCTAATCTGCGAGCACGTGTAACACCGCCATGGTCTGGTGAAACAACCACGGCATCTTTATCGACTCCTTGAGTAATAAAGTAATCCGCAATCAAAGGAGCACCCATCAAATGATCGACTGGAATATCGAAAAATCCTTGGATCTGCGCTGCATGGAGGTCCAAAGAGATCACCCGGTCCGCACCCGCTTTTACAATCATATCAGCTACTAATTTGGCCGTGATCGGCTCACGGGAACGAACTTTCCGATCTTGACGAGCATAACCATAATATGGAATAACAGCGTTGATCGTACGTGCACTTGCCCGCCGCAATGCATCCATCATGATCAAAAGCTCCATCAAATTATCGTTGACAGGTGCCGAAGTCGATTGGATGATAAAAATATCACAACCACGAATACTTTCTTCAATATTGATGCGAATTTCACCATCGCTAAAACGGTCAACTGACGTTTTACCCAACGGTACCCCTACAGCATCAGCAATCTTTTGTGCCAAAGGTTTATTTGAATTCAAAGCAAATATTCTTAACTTTGAATCAGTATAATGTTCAGACATAACAGCCTCCATAAGTCCTTAGTATTATCTTGCTCTACTATTAATCTTATGCATTTCTCACAGTAAAAGCAAGTTTTCTCAGCGAACTATTCGGTGATTTTTCTTGGCCGCCTCAGTTTTTTTCGCAGCTTGTGCCACTGGGTACCTGTCATAATAACCTGGTTTGATTATTTGGCGTGCACGTGCAATTGCCATGTCATGAGGAGTAATATTATCTGTGATCGTTGAACCAGCAGCTACATATGCATGGTCACCAATTTGAACTGGTCCGATAACATTGCTGCCGCTTCCGATAAATGAATAATCTCCAACATTCGTATGGTGCTTATTAATTCCATCATAATTGACGAAGACAGTTCCACAACCAATATTGATCTCTTGTCCTAAAGTAGCATCTCCCACATATGTCAGGTGACCAACTTTAGTATTTTCCCCTACAGTAGCTTTTTTAACTTCCACAAAATTACCAATATGTGCGCCCTTGCAGATCTCCGCTTGTGGACGCAAGTGACTGTATGGCCCAATATCCGTATCCTTATGCATTATAGAATCTTCTATCAAAGATGATGTAACGGTCACATGATCTTCAATTACAGAATCTCTGATCTCAGAGTGTGCACCGATCTTGCAATCCTCCCCAATAATCGTTTGACCTTTTAATGCTACTCCCGGTTCAACGACCGTATCCATTCCTATCTTGACGTCAGCATCGATATAAGTATTATCAGGATCGACCAAAGTCACCCCGTTTTCCATATGTTTCTTGTTGATTCGAGCTCTCATGACTTTGTCAGCTTTCGCTAAAGCTATGCGATCATTGACCCCCATTGATTCTGCAAAATCATTCATCTGGTAGGCAGCGACGACCTTGCCTTCTTTTTGTAGGACTTCCATAACGTCTGTTAAATAATATTCACCCTGCGCATTATTATTATTGATCTTATGCAAGGCCTTAAATAACTCACGATTATTAAAACAATAAACGCCTGTGTTGATCTCTTGAACTGCAGCTTCTTCTTTTGTTGCGTCTTTTTGTTCGACGATTCGTTCCACGATACCCAAGTCATTACGAATGATGCGTCCGTATCCAAACGGCTTCTGGGTAAAGGCAGTCAAGACTGTAGCCACTGCTCCTTTTGATCGATGGTACGAAAACAACTCTGAAAAAGTCTCAGCAGTAAATAAAGGCGTGTCTCCGCATGCAATCAAAGTCATGCCATCTTTGTCTCCCAAAAGTGATTCAGTCTGTAATACAGCGTGAGCTGTGCCCAATTGCTCCACTTGGACTGCGTAATCGGTGCGCTCTCCTAAAACTTTTTTGACTTCTTGTGCACCATGTCCAATGACAGTAACGATCTTATCCATATCATCTTTTTCAATTTGCGTTAAGACATGATCCACCATAGGTTTCCCACAGATTGGATGTAAAACCTTATACAATTTAGATTTCATCCGTGTCCCTTGTCCCGCCGCTAAAATTACGGCATATTTTGACGTCATTTTTATTTTACTCCTCTATGTTTTAAATTAAGAAATCACTCAGCTTGTAGACAATATCCAATAAAATTTAATTAAAGATATATCCGAGGTCTCGTTTAGTTGAGCGCCTTTCACTTGAGTGTGAATTCTGGGCCGATATTGGTAAAAATACCATCGTCGGCCCTACTTTTGAATGATAACCTAGTTTGACTGGTGATGCAACTGACCCTAGAAATTTGGCTGATCAAATAGTGACTATAATAAAAACAAAAAAGCGCTGGCTCATCCCAGCCAGCACTCATTACAAATAGTGATCACGTTTGAATCGCTCCAAACAATTAAAAATCAAATTTAAGACAGTTCCACTTATTTTGGCAGATAACCTATTTCCTGCAAGGTTTCACTTGTCTTTTTAACATTTTCCTTATTGTTGCTAAATGAAGCAAACGCCCATGACTTCAAAAGATACTGAACAGCTTCTTTACTCCATTCGCCCTTTTTATCGTGAATTACTAAGGCGTTGATATAATAGAGGGAATCGATAAAAACAGGAGTGAAATGTCGGTTTGAAAACTCCTCTGCTTGTTCCAATATTTCTGCACATTTTTCAAAATCCATCATCCGATAATAATACAACGTTAGATTCTTCCAAATAAACAATGCCCAAAACACATGATCATCCAAGTTAATATTTTCTAATAAAGCCGGTACTTGTTCAAAGTAGAAACTAGCCTTGTCATTTTCTTTTCTTTCTAGATAAACAACACCGAGTTCACAGGTAGCTAAAACAGTAAAAATATCGATCTGTTTGTTACGCATCTGCAAAATCCGGTTAAAACCAAATAAGGCGTCTTCAAAATCACGCGTCTTCCACATGTTAGCATTTGTTTTCAAAAACAAATAGTGTGCTTCTTGCTCATTATCACTCAAATTTTCGATCTTGCTCAACGTCTGAAGTGCTCGATCATACTCGTTATTCATACTGAACTTATCTGCCTCATCCAAAAATCTTTGGGCAGTTAAAACCTCATTATCTACAACAACATCTTCTAGTTTTAAGCCAAGGCGTGCGATAATTTTAGCTAAAATATCACCCCTAGGAGAGGTGGAATTTCTTTCAAGCAGGCTGATGGTTCCTTGGGTAGTGATGCCCTTAGCCAGGTCTTGTTGCGAAATACCTAATTTCTTACGTGTGTCTTTAATTTTTTGACCATCTATCATAACAATTTCCCCTCTTACTAGGCACGTTTTCTTTTAGTGACCACATCAGGACTGAGAATCAATTTTTTACATAACATTACTTTATAAATTAAATAGTTTTAGCGTATTTGTCAAATAGTATGACTTGAATGTTGAAAATATTTAAATATTTAAACGCTTAACTTTTTTGGGGCAGTCAAAACAAAGGAAAAAGTGAAAATGTAATTAAATTCAAATTTAAAATATCGTCAAAAGGGAACTTTTGTTTCCCAATTTAAATTAATTTCCTGCAAAATATCAGATAATTTACCGTAAAAAATGTAATAATTAATTAACTGATCCTAATTAACAGAATTATTTTCCACAATAAAATCCTAGTAACGCCAAGCTTTCAGCTGATTATCCCATTCTTTTTATATAAAATCTGGAGGTCGCTTTAAATAAATCAAATTTCTTTCAGTAAATAAAAACTGGAACAATATAAAAATCATTCCAGTTAACTCATTTTATTTATTTTCAATTATCAAAAACTTTGGCTAGATAATTTCCTGCACTCACATGAATCGTTTTGTCCCTTGTATTTACTTGATCTACCCGTAAAAGAGAAGTATAATCATCGACCATTCTCTGGCCGGCAAAGGAGCCTTCTGCAAAGACTGTGATCCCAACTAATTCTGAATCAAATTCTTCGATCATTGATTTCATTCCATTAACTGTCCCGCCGCCCTTCATAAAATCATCTACTACAAGAACATGAGATCCTTGTTTGAGGCTGCGCTTAGAGAGTTCCATCTTCTCGATCCTTTCACTCGAACCTGAGACGTAATTAACAGAAACCGTGGCACCTTCCGTTATTTTTGAGTCTCGACGCAAGATCACAAAGGGAACATTCAAATATTCAGACACACTCTGTGCAATTGGTACGCCTTTAGTAGCAACAGTCATAACGGCATCGACTTGCTTATCGATATACTGGCGTGCTATGACCCGCCCAGCCTTGCGTAAAACATCAGGTCTCCCCAAAAGGTCTGATAAGTAAACGTAACCACCAGGAAGCAAGCGGCTTTTTGCCGACATTTCCTTTACCATTTCTGCAATGAATTGCCGTGCTTCATGCTCGTCGATGGATGGGATAAAGCGAGCACCGCCCGCTGCGCCAGGGATGGTTTCCAAAATACCGATCCCGCGGGTTTTAAATGTTCGTTTAATGATCGCCAGGTCTTCGGAAATCGAGGATTTAGCAGATTCATATCTGTCAGCAAAAAAAGTCAACGAGATCAGCGTGTGTGGTCTCTCCATCAAATAATTAGTCATATCGATCAAACGATCGCTTCTTCTTGTTTTCACAACTTAACCTCCACGAATTTTACTATCTCAAATTTAATTTTTCATTTGTTATTATACGATAATATTAAGTAATTTAGTAGTTTTTTTCAGCAAAATAAAAAAATAGTTCGTGTTTATGTATTTTCCTTCAAAAGCTTTAAGTCTTTTGGTCTACTTGTGTCAGCACAAATTAACGTTCGGTTTTGGTAGCCAGCAAACACAAGGCTACCACTTTTTTCAAAGAGCGTCAATTTGTTTTTATTTAAATACCTCTCCGCGAGTGTTGAACAGTCATTGTACTGGTGAAATTTTAATTATTTATATTTTTATGCAGGAAAACGAACACTAAAATGACTTCCTTAAGTAAAATAAACAAACTGGGCTCAAGCAATTTTTGTTCTATTTCAACATTTTCTTTTTTTACCCGTATACTACATTCTAATCACTTTTAAATTTGCACAGTTCTAGATATAATTAAATTTAACATCGTGTAGAAATAAGGTGAGACCTTGGAGATTACAGAAAAGGCCCCGGCAAAACTTAACTTATTATTAGATACTCCGTTTTGTCACAAAGATGGTCACTTAGAATGGCAAATGGCCATGACTGCCATCGACTTGGCAGATTATATCCACATAAAGGTGCTGCCGCACAATGATCAGATAACCGTTGAAACTGATAACAGTTTTTTACCATGCGATCAGCGGAATCTGACTTATCAGGCTGCTAAAAAAATAAAAAATCGTTTTAATATCAAAAGCGGTTTACAGATTTCTATAAAAAAAAATATTCCCGTTGCAGCAGGAATGGGCGGAGGTTCAACTGATGCAGCAGCAGTTCTGCGGGGGCTAAACAAAATATGGGACTTATCTCTTACGAAAAAAGAACTAGCTCAACTTGGGCTGACCATCGATTCAGACGTGCCCTTTTGTGTGTACAGCCAGCCAGCACTAGTTACCGGAAGAGGGGAAAATATTACTCCATTAGGTTTGTTGCCTCCCATGTGGTTCGTCATTGCTAAACCCCCAACTAGTGTTTCTACTCCTTTTATATTAAAACAAGTCGATTATGACCGCCTGGGGCATTTGGATGTGAATGCGTTGACAGAAGCAGTTAGGCAGGGAGACTACAACAAGCTCACAGAAAATATGGGTAACGTCTTAGAGCCAATAACTACTAAGCACTGCCCGCAGATCGCGCGGATCAAAAATAAAATGCTCCAGTTTGGCGCTCAAGCTGCAATCATGAGCGGCACCGGTCCAACTATTTATGGTGTCTGTCAAAAATATTCACGGGCGGTTCGTGTTTACAATAGCTTGCGTGGTTTTTGCGACGAAGTATACCTGGTCCAGCCTTTTTCTCTACATTCTCCTAAATTTTAATCAAAAAAATAATCTGACCTCAACTTTCTAAAATGAGTTGTTATGTCAGACTTTTTTTATATGCTATTAAAAATTATAAAACCAGTATTATTGAACGTTATCAAAGTCCAATTCAATATTTTTTGTCAACACATCGGTATAACTAAATGAAACTCGTTTTACAGCATTTTCATCTTGATCAAGATCCACAACGAAAATTGCTGGGAAAGTCTCACGCAAAATCCCATGCCTAGTGGTAACTTTTTTACGTCCTACCTGGGTTGTGACTGTCAAGTTATTACCAATACGGTTGTCAAGCTTATTTTTTATCGTAGCTAAAGTAACAGGCATTAGATCCACTCCTTCTGAAAAACAATTTTACCACTTTTTTTCAAAAGACGCAATTATACCACACCAACAATTATACATCAACAAAAATAACAACTTTTTTATTTCATTTTACTATTGTCTAACTTAACTTGATTACCGCACTGATTTTAATACAAATAGATATTGAACTTGCTCATTTTGGAAACAGTCTGTTCTCTTCTAGTTTGTCACTCAACCGGACAAAATCTGCCACACTTAACCGTTCTGCCCTGATCCCCGGATCGATCTGAGCATTTTTTAAAGATTTAGAAATAATTTCTTTGACACTTGCCTCTTTCCCATACAAAGCTAACAAATTATTCCATAAACTTTTTCGTTTATGCATAAAGCTGCCGCTTACTAACCGTTGGAAATTCTTCTCATTTTTTGGTTGATATTTATTGTCCCTTCTCTTTGACAAAACAACGATAGCTGAATCAACCTTAGGCGCAGGCACAAAAACCGTTTTGGGAACAAAAAAAGCAATCTTTGTATGAGTAAAATAAGCTACGCCAACTGTCAAAGAGCCATAGTCTTTGGTCCCGGGAGAAGCAGTCAAACGTGCAGCTACTTCTTTTTGCATCATAACGGTGATAGATTGAAAAGCTGCCTGCTCATCTAACAAGTGCAAAACTATGGGTGTAGTGATGTAATACGGTAAATTAGCCACAATTTTGACCGGATGACTTCCGTCAAAATACTGACCGATCAGTTGTGTCAGGTCAGTTTGCAATATGTCTTTATGGATGACTTGGACGTTTGAATAATCTGCCAGGGTCTCGGCCAAAACTGGCAACAAGCGTTGATCGATCTCTAAAGCGACGACTTGATGCGCTTTTTTGGCCAATTGTTCAGTCAATGCTCCAATACCCGGACCGATCTCTACCACATCGTCCTCCTTATTAACTTTTGCTGCTTTAACGATTTTTTTTAGAACATTTAGATCTGTTAAAAAGTTTTGACCTAGACTTTTTTTAAAAGTTAAGCCATAAGTCTCCATAATGGCCCTTGTTCGCGTAACAGACCCAATTTCAGGCTTTTCATAATCAGCCATTTTTGTCCTCCATTTTTTTAACATATAGTAAAGCTTGTTTAAATTCTTCAGTCGTAATTCTAAACAAATTCAATCTTTTATACAGCTGCTTGCCGTTCACATACCCGATCCGTAAATATTCACATAATATCTCGCGCTTTTTCTTAGCATTATGTCCCGAAATCAAACCTGCTGCTAATAGGTCGCTTTGGGTGATCAAAGGCTCGGACTCCGGAGCCTCTGTATATAAATGTGCCAGAGCTTCTCTGATCGCTTCTGGACTAGCATGCTCTACTCCCAAGCTTCCCTGGCCTTCAGGCACAGCATCCCTTTTTTTTAAAAAAGCATGCTTGACCCCTGGGACAGCTTCTTGAATCGTTTTGCGGATCTTTTCCCCAGAAAAATCAGGATCAGTAAAGACGATGACCCCCCTTAATTCATTTAATTCATCGATTTGTTCCAGAACCTCATCGCTGATGGCCGACCCGCGTGTTTCGATGGTGTCTGCGTTGACGGCCATATTAATTCGTTTGGTATCATCTTTACCTTCCACCACGATGACTTCTTGAATCTTTAATTTTTTAGTCATGGATGTGTAAGACTCTTTTCGTATTTTGATATGTGGCCTGCGCCACTTCTTGACCACTCATCTTTTTTAACTGTGCAATAAACTCAACTGTATACCGCGTCATTGCCGGCTCATTTTGCTGTCCTCTGTACGGGACCGGAGTTAAATAAGGAGCATCAGTTTCCACTAATAAATTCTCTAACGGGGTTTTCTTTGCCGCTTCTTGGACCTCCGTTGCATTTTTAAATGTCACAACACCGCTGTAAGAAAGGTCCATCCCAAGGTCTATAAATTTCTGTGCCCATCGTGGTTCCCCATTAAAACTGTGCATGATCCCTCCAAATTCCCCGACATGAAATTCTTTTAGAATTGAGTAACAATCTTCAAATGCATCTCGGTTATGAACACTGACCGGTAGTTGCAAGCTCCTTGCTAACCGCAGTTGTTGTATGAAAACTTTCTTTTGCAGATCATGGTCTACATCACAGTGATAATCTAATCCAATCTCTCCGACCGCTACCATCTTGTCATGATTTAGTAACTCTTTCAATCTGCTGGACATTTTTGTATCATACAACTTGCTATCCTCAGGATGACAACCAACTGCCCCATATACCTGAGGATAACGGTCTATCAACTCTAACAATATTTCACTGCTGGGTCGATCAAATCCAAGTACGAGCATAGAATCCACATCCATTGCTGCGGCTCTTTTTATTGCATCTTGCCTATCATTGTTAAATTCAGCAGAATTGATGTGTGTATGAGAATCAAAGATTTTCAACCATACTCCCCCCCTTTTCCACAAGTGATCCAAGATTAACTATTTTTAAAAAGGTTCGAGAAGGTTGCCTTCTCGAACCTCATGAATGTTATTTTTTAACTGATCGAAGAGCCCGCAGGAATCTCATTTGGTAATGTTATGAGTTGGACTTGATCACCGTACTCCGCGGACAAAAGCATGCCTTGGCTCTCCTCGCCCCGCATCTTGCGCGGTTGCAAGTTTACCACTGCAACTACCTTTTTGCCGACCAATTTTTCGGGTTCAGGATACCACTGAGCTATACCGGACAAAATCTGACGATCACTTGGATCACCAGCATCTAAACGAAATTTCAACAGCTTGTCTGCGTCCTTAACCTTGCTGACCTCTTTGATCAAAGCTACACGCAATTCGACCTTATCAAATTTATCAAAGCGGATCTCTTTTTTATTCAGAGTTAACGAAGCAGAATTAGCTGCGTTTATTTTATCGGTCATCGCTTTACGACCTTTAACCTTTTCGTTTTTACTCATTTTTGATTTGATATATTCGATTTCCTCGGCTGTATCTAAACGCGGGAAAATTGGTGTACCTTTCTTTACCACCTGACTATTTTGCGGCAAACCGAAGAAAGAAACTCCTTTGATAGCATTAGCAGAAGCAGCAATGCCTAATTGTTCAAAAATTTCTTTGGGGGCATGGGTCAAAACAGGCTGCAACAAGATCGCAGCTAACCGCAATGAGGCTGCCAAATGTGCCAAAACGCTGTCTAATTCCCGTTGCTTTGTTTCATCCTTGGCTAAAGTCCACGGTTCAGTCTGATCGATATATTTATTGCTGCGCGCAATAAACTTCCATAAAGCAGCCAACGCATTGGAAAAACGCATATTATTCATTTCTTGTTCGTAGTCATGGATCGCGGTTTGAGCGGCTCCTTCCAAATATGCATCAAATTTGGTGACACCGCTGGTCAAAGCTGGAACCTTACCGCTCCGATATTGATTGATCATAGCGACGGTTCGATTCAATAGGTTTCCTAGATCATTTGCTAGATCGTAATTAACTTTATTCACGAAATCTTCAGGTGTGAACACACCATCGTTGCCAAAGGGCATAGCCCGCATCAAGTAATAGCGCAAGGCATCTAAGCCATACCGATCGACTAACATTTCGGGATAGACTACATTGCCTCTAGATTTGGACATTTTACCGTCCTTCATCAGCAACCAGCCGTGTCCGACAACATGTTTGGGCAGCGGCAAACCTAACGCCATCAGGATAATTGGCCAATAGATCGTATGGAAACGAACAATTTCCTTGCCCACCATATGAACATCAGCCGGCCAGTATTTTTTAAATAATGAATCATCCGAAGTTCCATAGCCAAGCGCTGTAATATAGTTGCATAATGCATCGATCCAAACATAAACCACGTGTTTAGGATCATTAGGCACCTTGACCCCCCAGTTGAAACTTGTCCGCGTGATTGCCAAGTCCTCTAAACCGGGTTTAATAAAGTTATTCAGCATCTCATTTTTACGCGTTTGCGGAATAATAAAATCTGGATGTTCGTTGTAATATTTAACTAATCTATCGGCATACTTGCTCATCTTAAAAAAGTAGCTTTCCTCTTCAACTAATGTTACCTCATGGCCAGAAGGCGCTTTGCCGCCGATCATATCACCGTCTTCATTCCGATATACTTCGGCAAGCTGAGACTCAGTAAAGTATTCCTCATCGGAAACGGAATACCAGCCCTTATACTTACCCAGGTAAATATCTCCCTGGTCTAACAGTTTCTGAAAGATCTTTTGGATCGCTTTTTCATGGTAATCATCAGTTGTCCGAATAAATTTATCATTAGAGATATCCAAAGTTTTCCACAGTTTTTTGATCCCGATGACCATTTTATCCACATAAGCTTGCGGAGTCATCTGTAATTCTTCTGCTTTTTCTTCGATTTTTTGTCCATGTTCATCTGTTCCCGTCAAGAAAAAGACGTCAAAGCCCTGCAATCTCTTATACCGTGCCAAAACATCACAGGCAATGGTTGTATAAGCATTGCCTATATGTAATTTCCCGGATGGATAATAAATCGGTGTTGTAATGTAAAATGTTGGTTTATCAGCCATGAATCTTCTGTCCCCTTTATCAAGTGTAGGTCAAAATTTTATTTACTGAATTTTGCTACTAATTCCTTACATTATAGCATATTCACACTGCGCTTCTCACTAATTTCCAATAATTTATACACAAAACAACAGGTTTTAAAATGTTTATGAAGTTCATTTTAAGTCATTTACCAAGTTTCAAAAGTTTTCATTAAAAATAACAGAAACATGGCGCGCTCACCATGCTTCTGTTTTTGTCCCTTTAGTCATTACTTATTCAACACTTAATTTCGCAAACTCATCAGTAGCATCATTTTTGATCATTATCCCATTAGAAGGCAGCGTAATTCGTTGATTATTGACCGCAACCAGCTTAGCTTCCGGTGAGCGATATGAAATCAAACCTGCGAATGGATAAACCACAAATGACGTTCCAACCACTACGATCAAATCTGCAGCTGAAACAGCTTCTAAAGAACGGCGCAAATTATCTTGATCTATCGGTTCCCCGTATAACACGATGCGGCTGCGCAAGATCCCGCCACAATTTTTGTGGTGCATATCTTGCTGATATTCTTCCAGCGTGGCTGATTTACCGCATTTTGTACAGTATATATCCCGCAAGTTTCCGTGAAACTCTACCAGGTTTTCCGGCGGTGTTCCTGCCTGGCTGTGTAAGCCATCTATATTTTGCGTAATGACCATGGCACCCTTTTTCTTGGCAAAATCCGCCATTTTTTCATGGATAACATTTGGCTTGGCATCAGGGTAAATCATACTTTTTGTAACGAACTTATAATATTTTTTGGGCTCATTAGCCAGGCATTCATTGCTCAACAAATACTCAGGAGATTCTTGGCCAGAATACAAACCATTTTTAGAACGATAATCGGGGATACCCGAAGCGGTGGAAACCCCTGCACCTGTCATAAAAACGATATGTTGCGCTTTATTCAACAAATCATTGAGTTCTGTCATTATAAAGAACTTCCTTTCAATTTGACAAAAATCATCTTCATTTTTACCTCAGCAAATATTCAACGTGCATCTGCGGTAACATCTCCCCAATCTTAGCAGCATAGAAATTGCGAAATATCTTTTCCTTATCCTTTGCCGGTTCAGGCAGTACAAAAGAATTCTGTTTATCAGAACGATAACGAACGATATAAGCTGGACGGAAATGTAAATTATCCTGTAACGAAGAATGATAAACTTCAAATAATTGGGTTACCTCCAATCTTGTCTGTCGCTCACTCAAAACAGGTTCCAAACTAATAAAATCATTTAACCCTAATCCATTTAAACCCCATGCGTCTAGTTGCTCATCAAAGCCGCGCCAGAGCTTAACAACTGCAGCCCTGATCTTTTGCGGGCCAGAAACTTCTTTATTGAGCAAAATTGTATATAATTTTTTAGCCGCAGTAAAAGAACGCGGATATAAATCATGTAACTTGTGTTCTGCTTCTGACTGCTTACCAGCAAAGAAAACAAGTGCGTCAACGAGCTTGACTGTTCTTAAGACCATCCATTGATCAACTTGGCTGTCTTTTTCTGGTTTGAGTTGAGCTAGGATACCTTGATAATACTGTTCTGTGATCTCATCGTCTATTAAGCCTAATTCTGTTTGCTTAGGATAGATCTGTAAATGCAAAACAGTATCGTATAATTCCATCCCAGCTGCCATTATCTTAGAATCACGTTCAGCATCCCCAGTAGTCATGTGAAAACTGATCTGTGGTGTATCTTTTGCCAGCAGCAGCAAATGTAAAAGCTCATGCGAAACAGTGTAATCTGGTGCTGTTATATCGTAGACATCCAACTGCAATTGACCGTGATGTAAATATACTTGAGCTTGGTCACTGGAAAGCCACCCTTTCTTTTCGTCTTTGAAAGAAATATTCAAGTCTTTTTTAGAAATTGTTTTGACTTGTTCAATCAAATCTAACACTTTTGCACTTAACTGCTGTTTACTCATTAGTATGCTCCTTATTCCTAATTTCTTGTAAAATTTGTTTAGCGGTAGCCAGATCTTTTTGCTGCATGTTTTTCAAGCTGGTAACAACCTGAGTTATTTCAGCGCCTTTGGCTCCCGCTGCTGCAGCCAAAGACTTCAGTTGCAAGTTCATATGGCCTTGTTGGATGCCGTCTGTTACCAATGCATACAAAGCAGCCAGGTTTTGTGCCAGTCCCACACTAACAATAATTTTTTGCAGATTTTTGACGCCTTGTTCTTGGCGTAATTGAGAATTGACCTTCACTAATGGCACAATACTGATGGATCCGCCAACAGAACCGATTGGCACAGGGATCGTTAAGCTCCCGCACAAACAGTCATCAACTACTTGCCAGGTACTAAGGCCACGGTATTGCCCATCCCTAGCCGCATACGCCTGGATCGCTGCTTCTGTTGCCCGCCAGTCATTACCGCTGGCAATGACGACCGCATCGATGCCGTTCATGATCCCTTTGTTGTGAGTCACTGCTCGATATGGATCCAACTGGGCGACCCGGCTGGCCTGTGCGACCTTATGGGCAATTTCTGAGCCAGAAAGGCCCTTTTTAGCTAAAGCCGCTGTTTTTATCCGACAAACAGAAGTCGTTAAACATTCGGTAGAATAATTTGACAAAATCGCCATTAGAACGTCTAAATGACACTCATGCCGCAGCTGCTCAGCCACTGCCTCGAGCATCGTGTTGATCATGTTAGCTCCCATGGCTTCTTTAGTATCGATGATCAAATCTAATGAAACAAGATCTTTGGCGAGTACCCTAACTCGCAGAGCCAATGGGCCGCCATCGCGACGAATAATCGATGGATGAGAAGCTGCTGCGCTTCTTAAGATGTCATTTTTTTTCTTCAATAAAAGCTGTCTCAGTTTTTCAGGTTCAGAGACATTTTCAATAACGACCTGGCCCCTCATCGCTCGTTGCTTGATCTCTGTTTTAAAACCACCGCTTGTCTTAACGATCGCAGCTCCATGGCTTGCCCCTGCAATGACCGAGGGTTCCTCAGTCACCATCGGTATTAAATACTCTTGACCGTCGATCATAAAGTTTAGGGCTAGACCCTCTGGTAGATGATACTGGGTAATAAAATTTTCAATTTGTGTGTCACCAATTTCCGGAAAGACAGCGCATTGTTTTAATAAAAGTATTTGTTTTTCTGTCAGCTTTTTCTCAGCTTTCAAAACTGACAAGCGCTGGTCCCAGCTTTTACGATAAAACTTTTCAAATCCTTCCATAGATTCCCTGCTTCCGCTAAATTCTTTAAAAATCCGCTATTTTTTTCTAATCACTGTACTTCTATTATATAATAGGATAGAAGTTGAACTGCAAGTTTTTTAATTGCCTGGGTATCATAATAATAGGTTTAAAAATAATCTCTATCTCTGTTTTCTGGCATTCACGAGTATTTATATTTGCAAGATTAATAAATTTTAAGAAGGTGCTTTTTTGCGCAATCGTCATTTTAATCGTGGTCTTTTTTTATTCTTCGTGTCCCTTATCATCATAATGTTTTGCTCACTGCCGAGTTCTTTTGCCCAAGGGTCCTTCCGAATGGGCGTTGTCCATGACACCGCCCATTCAAATCCGGTACGCAAAGCCGCCACTGCAGTTGTCAAACAAATAACGGACAAAACGTCCCCAAAAATAAAGCTTATTTCATTTAAAAACACTACCACACTTAAGGAGCATCTGAAAGACGGCCAAATAGACCTTGCACTCATTGCTTTCACCAAAAAGCAAAATAACGGCAGAAATTTTCGGACTACTCAGCCTTTTTTTTATCCAGCAAATATTCTGTTTAGACGAGCAGATGGGCATAGAAACTCCGTAGAAAAGCTTGCTGATCAAAAAGTTGGCTTGCTTTCCAGCGCAAATCAGGGACCCCTACTACGAGGACTACAGCTCAAGTCTAGAAGATATTCATCAATTGGTAAAATAGTCACAGCATTGAAAACAAAAAAAATAAGTGCGGCCATATTAACAGAGGAAAAATACACAACTTATTTACAAACACACCCTGAGTTAGTACAAGCAAGGGACCATTCTGATTCCAAACAAACGGGCCAAATATTAAAAAGGATCAACGACCCGCTGATCACATCCCAGAATATTTGCGGACTAACATATAAAGATAGTAAACTTGTCAGACAAATTAATGATCAGTTATCGAATTTACAAAAAACCGGACGGCTCACGAAAATTTCACTGAAATATTTTGGCAAAGATATCAGCCAAAAATAAAAGGTTGGGTAAATGAAATTTACTCAGCCTTTTTAAATTACTTTTTAAGCGATTCGGCAATGATTCCCTCGCGGACTCCGCTTTCGGAAAAAATAATATTGGTGACCGCATATTTTTGAATCATCAACACGATCGGAGTCAGTCCTGCGATGATGATATCTGCCCGTTCCTTTTCAACACCCAGTTGTGCTTCACGCTCTTTTTTATCCAGACCTAACCAGCGCTGAAAGATCTCTAAGAAGCTGAAAGTCGACATTTTCCGCCCATGTAAATTTTGCGGATCGGTTTGACCACCCGGTTGTTTGCCTTGACGAGCTACCGTCCGATTGGCGCCCCCTAGCAAAACCAGCGGAAACCCTCTACCTTCTGTCAACCATGGTAATTGATGAAACTTGTACAAAATAAAACGCTGTAATGCAAAAAAGTCAGCTGCACCGATTTTATCATGGGCGTGATATTTCTCGCTCAAGGTCACTGCTCCATATGGAATACTAATAAAGTTACTTGCTTTTCTGTCTTTGACGAGTACTAATTCAAAACTGGCTCCACCCATATCGCAGATCAGGCAATTTTTAAGGTCAAAAGCATGCATCACTCCAGCATAATCATAATAAGCCTCCGAGTTTCCCGACAAAATTTCTATGTCGACCCCGACTTCTTTTTTGACCAGCTCTAAAAATTCACCGTTATTGGCTGCATTTCGCACTGCTCCTGTCGCTACCCCACGAATAACGACCCCAGGAACCTGGCCGCATTCATGCTTAAAGCCTTTTAGTGCAGAAATAGTTCGCCGCATAGCAGCTTTGCTTAAGTTTGATTGCCGGCTATTTTGTCCCATTCCTTCAGCTAACCTAGTCATTTTTTTGAAGCGCTTGATCTCTCGAAAAGAACCATCGGAATCCACCTGATATATTGCCATTCGAGTAGAGTTAGAACCTAGGTCAAATATGGCTATATTTTTGATCATCCTGTCCACCTCGTATTTTGACTAAAAATTGCTTATTATTCATACTGCTCATTTTTTAATAAGGAAATTTTCTTGGATAGTATGTGCCAAAGATGATGCTTAATCAAAATAGTTAACACCAATGGCTGCACGCACTTCTTTTAAAGTTTGCGCCGCTACTTTATTGGCGTCTTGACTGCCCTTTTTCAAAATATCGTACACTGCTGGAATATCTTTAGCATACTGACTTCTTCTGTTCCTGATCGGTGCCAAAAAGTTTTCTAAAACTTCATTCAAATATCTTTTGATCTTCACATCGCCTAAGCCGCCCGCACGGTACTGCTCCTTTAGCTGTGCGATATGCTCTTTGTCTTCACCAAAAACATCTAAATAAGTGAAGACGGTATTTCCCTCAACTTTACCCGGATCACTGACATGAATATGTTCGGGATCAGTATACATTGACATGATTTTGGTTTTCAAAGTATCCGCATCATCAGACAAATAAATCGCATTATTTAAAGATTTGCTCATCTTGCAATTACCGTCTAACCCTGGCAAGCGGCCTGAACCGGCAGGCGCAAAAACTCCTTGCGGTTCGACTAAAACATCTTTTCCATAAATTGTATTGAAACTTCGTACGATCTCTCGCGCTTGCTCGATCATTGGTTCCTGATCATCACCCACAGGCACAGTATCAGCTTTAAAAGCAGTAATATCAGCGGTTTGACTAACTGGGTAGGTAAAAAAGCCGGCTGGGATCGAGCGCTCAAAATTTTTCTGCTGGATCTCTGCCTTGACAGTTGGGTTCCTTTCTAAACGGGACACCGTTACTAAATTCAAATAATATAAATTCAGCTCAGCTAATGCCGGGATCTGTGATTGAAGAAAGATAGTAGACTTTTTTGGATCCAATCCGACAGAAAGATAATCTAACGCAACTTCGATCAATGACCTTTTGATCTTTTGCGGATCACGCGCGTTATCCGTCAAAGCCTGCTGGTCAGCGATCATAATAAATGAATCATAGTCACCTGTGTTTTGCATTGCCACTCTTTGCCTTAAAGAGCCGATATAGTGTCCAAGGTGCAGCTTGCCGGTCGGCCGATCGCCTGTTAAAATGACATGTTTGCTCATAAAATATATCCTCGCTATTCTACTAAAATTATGCATCTTATCTTCAGTAACTGGCATGAATCGGACCATCACAATAAATAAACACCACCAATGAACTTGCGGAGTTTTCACACATTTGCTAACAATCATGTGATGGCTTTTGAAACTAAACGTCCTCACAAAAAAAGCCCTATTGTATCTTAACAATAGGACGATTGCTCGCGGTGCCACCTAAATTGCGGAAGATCCGCCACTCATTTCTATTATGATTTACCATTGGAGGCCCATTTCGATCACTCGTGCATTTTTCAGCGTTCAGTGCACTCTCTGTCGATTAGCTTTCTACTCTATCCTGCTTACTGAATCACCTTAATTTTACCAAACTAAATGATATTGTAAAGCCCAAAAGGAATAAACCAAAGTTCTGACAATGAAAGCATTTTGTGATATCGTGTATAGAAGTTCTATGTATGCATTAACCCTGTGTGTATTTTTGAAAAACTGCCACTAGCCTTTAATAATCAGACATAGAGCGGGACACACAAAAATGGTTAAGAAAGGATCTGCATTCATGGACAACGAACGTCAAAAAGAACAACAGCGTGTAGATCATGTTGTCGAGGAAATAAAACAACAACGGCACCAAACAAAAAAAGAATACCACAAAGCAAAAGCAGAGACTTCGTCAGTCGAAAAAAATTATCTGCAAAACGCTAAAGTCAACACAACAGAAGTTGATGACCGGATGGAAACCAACGCAGAGATCCAGCAGCAAAAGCAGTTAGTGGCTAAAAATGTTCAAACCGAACAAATTTTAAAAAATCAACTGAAAACCTTGAAAGCTTTGCAAGACTCTCCTTATTTTGGTCGGATCGATATTCAAGATCCCGGTGATCCTGAACAAGAAAAGCTCTATATTGGGACGGCTTCTTTAAATGACAAGAAGCAAAACTTTTTGATCTACGATTGGCGGGCACCGATCTCTTCTGTTTATTACAATGGTACTTTAGGTCCAGTTGAATATGAGACCCCTGCCGGAGTGCAAAGAACCAACTTAGTAAAAAAACGCCAATTCAAAATCACCGACGGATCGATCAAAAACATGTTTGACACCAATGAAACGGTGGGGGATGAAATACTGCAAAGTGTGTTAGATGAGCACAGCGATGAATACATGAAAAATATCGTCGCCACTATTCAAAAGGACCAAAACGATATCATACGTGATACTAGAAGCGATCTCCTTTTAGTGCAAGGAGTTGCTGGCAGTGGAAAAACATCTGCTATTTTGCAGCGGATCGCATTTTTGCTATACCATAGTCGCGATACATTAAATTCCGACCAGATCGTACTTTTGTCACCCAACCTTTTATTCAGCCATTATATTTCTGATGTTTTACCCAGTTTGGGAGAAAAAAACATGCGCCAGGTCACAATGCATGAATTCTTTTCCCGACGCCTTGAAGGACTGACTGTCGAATCGCTGTTTCAACGTTATGAACGGCAACATCTATTTTCTGATGCCCATAAAGAATTGACCTCATATAAAGAATCAGCAGGCTTTATGCAAAAAGTTTATGATTATGCGCAAGGCATCATACCAAGCAAACTGTGCTTTACAGACATTAGTTTAGACGGAGTAATTATCTTTTCTAGTAAACAGATCCACGACCTGTATGCTGCTTTACCGCCTAAAATGACTCTTGAATATCGTTTCAACGCTGTTAAGAATAAACTGATCAAAAAATTGAATAAGCTAGTTAAAAAAACTGCTCTCAGTAATGAGATTCAGAATATTTTGGAAGATCTTAGTACAGAACAATATTATCAATTATTAGGGGAAAAAAATCGGGATAGTTTTGCTTCTTATGACCAAGAACGCTACTATCTAGGACGCCAAATCGCACGTAAACGTTATGCTGTGATTTACGATGCACTGTATAATAACTTCTTCTTTGATGGTTATGAACAATATGGCGAATTTTTAAAAGCAGAATTACCAGAGGCTTTGCCACAGTATTCACATAATTTGGAATATCACAACGTGGACTTGGATGATTGTGCTCCCTTATTGTACCTGCGAGACATGCTAACTAATAGCGGGCAAAGTCACGAGATCGCGCATCTTTTTATTGATGAGATGCAAGATTATTCTTTAGCACAAATGATCTATCTAAAACATGCCTTCAGTGCAGCTAAGCTCACACTTCTCGGCGATAGCGAACAGGCTTTGTACTCACCTGCGCAACGACCACAAAAACTCTTACACAGCCTGAAATATACCTTGCACGCACGCCACAGCAACTTAAAACTTTTGAACAAAAGCTACCGGTCAACCAAACAGATCACTGATTTCATGAAAGCAATGCTGCCTGAAGGGGAGACAGTTAAAGCATTCAATCGTCCGGGGGACAGGCCGTTGATCTGCCAAGTTCAAGATCAAGCCAGTGCGCTGAAAATTTTACGCCGTCATTTAAGCCAATCCGCTCAAAAATATTCTTCTGTAGCTTTGATCACCAAAAACATGGCAGAAGCCAAAGCATTATATGAAGCATTACACCGCGACTTACCAGTTACCCTCCTCGCTGAAAAGGACCGCGCCTTGCCTAATGGGATCGCAATTTTACCAATATACTTGGCCAAAGGACTGGAGTTTGACAGCGTGATAGTCAGCGATGTTTCCCAGCAGAAATTTGCCAACGAAAATGACCGGGGAGTTCTTTATACGATCTGTTCTAGAGCCATGCATCAGCTGATACTGCTCAGCATAGGTACGCCATCTCCAATAGTACAGCAAGTAGATTCAAACCTATACGCTTTTGAACAAACGTTAACTGTTAAATGACTGGGTAAAAGGCTTCTATCTAGGGCGTTTTTTCGAATAACTGTTGCAATTATCGAATGTATATAATATACTATTTAGGTGCTGATAATTGCATGCCACTTTAGCTCAGCAGGTAGAGCATCACCATGGTAAGGTGGGGGTCGCCGGTTCAAATCCGGCAAGTGGCTTAATTTAAAAACTAAAAATCATAAAAACTGTCGAAGATTTCGGCAGTTTTTTAGTACAATACGCAGCGTAATAATCATCAAGCAAAACGAAATTGTCCAACATAAATATTTAATAAATTTCTTTTGTGAAGTAAAGTGCTTAATTTCGAATTAAATTTTTTGGTGGCAAAATTAATGCTGAAATAATCATTTTATGGAAGATGGGGTATTAATTATGCTGGCTAACCAACAATCAATTAACGATGATATGCATTTGATCACGGATATTTTAGCGGATCACGAAAGCTTATCTTTAATAGTTCTTTATGAAAAGTACCTTCCCCTCGTCATCAATACTATCCGACAATTTCAATTTCGCTACTATGAGTTTGATGACCTAAAAGTTGACGCGATGATGGTCTGTTATGAAAGTGTCCAAGAATACGACCAACAGCGGAATGTCACCTTTGGTGCATTTTTTAAAGCCAATCTCACAAACTACTTCTATACCTTGCTGCGCAACCAAAGCGCACAAAAACGTCATTTAGATCTCCTAACTAATTCATATGAATATCTTATTTCCACCAATGGCATCAGTTCTTTAGGACCTGACCAGAAAGCCATCCAACCCGAAAACATTTGCTGATGCAAGAAGATCTTATGAGATTACCAAAGCATTTATCGAAACTAGAGATTCAAGTGTTACAAATATACTGTGGGTGTAATCCATATCCCAGGGCAAAAATTGCTGAGCGTCTCAATGTTTTTGATAAGAAACTCTATAATGCGACTAATCGTTGCAAACGTAAAACGCGACAGGTACTTTATGGTTAATGCCCGTATACACAACCAGAGTTTTTAACAATTTAAATTTTAAAAATAAAAAGGTCAGCAGTTAATGGATGCTTTTCATTAACTGCTGACCTTTACGCTCTATATGAAGCGGAAGACGGGATTCGAACCCGCGACCCCCACCATGGCAAGGTGATGTTCTACCACTGAACTACTTCCGCAAAAAAATACTGAGTCTCCTCAGTATCCAAAACATGCGCGGCAACTACCTACCCTCACAGGGGGCGATCCCCCAACTACTCTTGGCGTAACGAAGCTTAACTGCTGTGTTC
>CAKPZY010000017.1 GCA_934215475.1 uncultured Ligilactobacillus sp. | reverse complement strand
ACTGCTGGCTCTGCTGGAACGATTCCAGGTGTGCTGTTTGCTTTAGAAAAAAAATTAAGTTTGACTCCAAAACAAGAATTAGATTTTTTGTTGTGCGCTAGCGGTTTTGGCCTCATCATTGCCAATAATGCTATGATTGCAGGTGCGATGGGAGGGTGTCAAGCAGAAGTCGGGAGCGCTTCTGCAATGGCTGCCGCGGCTGCTGTTGCTGTTAAGGGCGGTTCCCCTAAGCAATCAGCAGATGCGTTTGCCTTTGCGCTGAGTAACTTATTGGGACTGGTCTGTGATCCTGTAGCTGGTCTGGTTGAGCTGCCATGCGTCAATAGGAACGTCGTAGGAACCGTTAATGCACTAGCAACTGCAGACATGGCGTTGGCTGGAATGACCAGTAAGATCCCAGCTGATGAGGTAGTGACGGCGTTAAAAGACGTTGGGCAAAGAATGCCGCGCGAATTACGTGAAACTGGTTTGGGAGGTTTAGCAGCGACGCCCACCGGAATGAAAATCAAGATGAAAATTTTTGGAAAGGACGTTTCAACACAATAATTTTTTATTAAGTTTAGATTTTGATTTAATTTTGTAATATCTAGCTTAAGGGAATAATAATTAATGACACGCCCGGATTGTTGTGCTATCCTTATTAGGAATGTTTGAAATTGGGGGATCTAGAATGAGTGAACAATTTGAACTGGTAATTTTAACAGGGATGAGTGGAGCGGGGAAAACAGTTGCAATGCAAAGTTTTGAAGACCTTGGTTATTTTTGCATTGACAATATGCCGCCGACATTGATCCCTAAATTTTATGAGTTGCTGCAAGATTCCGGCAAGATCTCTAAGGTCGCGCTTGGTATCGACCTGCGTTCTCGTTCTTTTTATGATCAAATTATTCAAATATTGCATGGGATGGAAGACAGTCAGACAGTCAATGTTAAAATTGTCTTTCTTGATGCTTCGAATGAAGAGCTGGTAGCGCGTTACAAAGAAACTCGTCGTGCTCACCCTCTCGCACGAGCTGGAAGATTGTTGGACGGGATCTTTAAAGAGCGTGAACTTTTGTCTGAGATAAGAAGTCAAGCCCAGTTAGTCATCGATACGACTAAGCTTTCACCACGTCAGTTGCGTGAAGAGATTTTTCATAACTTTGAGAGTGGCAAAGATATTCCGTTCCACGTTGAAGTTTTGTCTTTCGGATTCAAATATGGTTTGCCAATCGATGCTGATATCGTGATGGACGTGCGTTTTCTGCCAAATCCATATTACATCCCAGAATTAAAAAATAAGACAGGCCGTGATAAGCCAGTCAGAGATTATGTTATGCATTCTGCGGGAGCCAAGGAATTTTATAATAAATTTTCTTCTTTATTAGAGTTGATCATTCCTGGTTACGTGCAAGAAGGAAAATCAAGTGTTGTGATCGCCATCGGTTGCACTGGGGGCCAACATCGTTCTGTAGCTCTCTCTGAATTGATAGGTAAAAGGTTGCAAAAAAACTATCCTGTGCGGATCTCGCACCGTGATATGAATAAACGGAAGGAGACTGTCAATCGGTCATGAGCAATTGTTGTGGAAAAAGTCAACGGCCTAAGATAGTCGTCATTGGAGGCGGGACTGGTTTACCCGTTGTATTAAGCGGACTTCGTGATAGAAATACAGATATTACTGCGATTGTCACAGTAGCTGATGATGGGGGTTCCTCAGGGGTTATCAGAAATTACATCAATGTTGTCCCACCAGGAGATATCCGCAATGTTCTGGTCGCACTATCCGATATGCCTCAAGTATATAAGGATATTTTTCAATATCGGTTTAATAGTAAAGACCAATTTTTTTCAGGGCATTCAATTGGCAACTTAATTATCGCTGCTCTTTCTGAAATGAACAACGACGACATTTTCTGTGCTGTCCAAAAACTATCTCAAATTATGAAAGTTGACGGCAATGTCTATCCAGCGGCCAGTGTTCCATTGGTGTTGAATGCAGAATTTAGCGATGGCAGTCATTTGGCAGGAGAGGCTGAGATCACAGCTGCTGAAAAACATATAAAAAAGGTCTGGGTAACAGGCAACGATGGAGCTAAACCAGAAGCCCGTCCAGAAGTTATCAAGGCTATTATGGAAGCTGATCAGATAGTTTTGGGACCAGGAAGTTTATTTACGAGCATTTTGCCGAATTTGATGATTGAAAATGTTGGCCGAGCTGTTTGTGAGACCAAAGCCGAAGTGGTCTACATTTGTAATATTATGACTCAAAAGGGTGAAACTGAGAAATTTACCGATGCTGATCACGTACGAGTTCTAAATAATCATTTGCACACCAATTTTGTTGATACAGTATTAGTAAATACTGAAAAGGTACCTCAAAATTATATGGACCATCAAAAATATAATGAGATCCTTTACCAAGTAAAATATAACTTTAAGGGCCTCCGTGAGCAAAATTGCCGGGTTATTTCAGATAATTTTCTTGAATTGCGTGATCATGGTGTTTTCCACGACGGGCAGAAAGTAGTAGATGAATTGATCAGACTCGCAGGGCGACCAAATTCTTGGGTCGCAGATCGCTATAATTAAAAATTTCTGCCAACACTCTGAAGAAATCAATAAATTTGTCACCGTAATGTTCAATACATTTTGTGTTTTTTGCTAATTATTAAGAAGGGAGATCTTTGCGTTGTCGTATGCAAGTGAAGTCAAAAAAGAATTAACTACGCTTGAGGTCAATCATACCGAAAATGGCAAGTCTGAACTGATGGCATTGATTAGAATGAACGGTGCCTTGAGTTTGATCGACCATCAATTTGTTTTGAGCATTCAAACCGAAAATCCAGCAACGGCGCGCAGGATCTATTGGTTATTGGAAAGATTCTATGGTATAAAAAGCGAGTTAATCGTTCGTCGCAAAATGAAACTCAAGAAAAACAACTTGTACATTGTAAAATTAAGATCAGGAAGTTCCATTGTTTTGCAGGATCTGGACATCATAGCAGGTGCGCAGCTTAAACAGACAGTAGCAGATAGTTTTCTAGCCACGGACGGACCAGTTCGCTCTTATTTACGGGGGGCTTTTTTGGCGACCGGGTCAGTAAATAATCCGGAAACTAGCCGTTATCATCTAGAGATCTATTCTTTATATGAAGAACATAACAATTCTATTTGCGAAATGATGAATCATTACCATCTTAATGCTCGTAAGACTGAACGACGCAGCGGCTATATCACTTATTTAAAGGAAGGCGAAAAAATTGCTGATTTCTTGTCGCTGATCGGAGCTACCAGTTCAATGCTTAAATTTGAAGACATCCGGATCATGAGGGATATGCGCAATTCAGTAAACAGGATCGTGAATTGTGAGAATGCCAATATGAACAAAGTAGCCGATGCGGCAACTAAACAAATTCAAAATATTAAATTTATCGACGACACAGTTGGTTTGCATAAACTGCCGGTCAAATTACAGCAGGTCGCCGTGGCACGAGTTTCTCATCCTGATGTCAGCCTTAAAGAACTAGGAGACTTGGTTGAAGGCGGGCCAATTTCAAAATCCGGTATTAATCATCGTTTGAGAAAAATCAATGAATATGCTGATAAAATTCAAGCTGGTACAATAAACCAAAAGGAAATGTTTTCATAAGATTGGACAAAAAAGAGCCGCAACTCCTCAAATCTCAGAAGTTGCGGCTCTTTTAAACTTTTATTATTTAAGCTTTTTCTTATTACTCATGATCTTATCGATCAATCCATACTTGACTGCTTCTTCAGCACTCATAAAATTGTCACGTTCTGTATCCCTGTCAATGGTTTTGATGTCTTGGCCTGAGCATTTAGCCAGGATCTTATTGATCAGGTTGCGGGTCTTCAAAATGTGTTCTGCGGCAATTTGAATTTCAGTTGACTGTCCTTGTGCACCACCCAATGGTTGATGGATCAAAATCTCTGAATTAGGCAATGCAAAGCGTTTGCCCTTAGCACCAGCCGTTGAAAGGATCGAGGCCATTGAAGCAGCCATCCCGAGCACGATCGTTTGAACATCGGAATTCACAAAATTCATCGTATCATAAATTGCCAGACCGGCTGAAACAGAACCGCCGGGTGAATTAATATACATATAGATATCTTTTTCGGAATCTTGGGCGTCCAAGAAAAGTAACTGTGCAATGACTGCATTGGCCATATCATCCGTAACTTCTCCGGAAACCATGATGATCCTATCTTTTAGGAGACGTGAATAAATATCATAAGCGCGTTCTCCTTGTGGGGACTGCTCAATAACTGTGGGTACTAAATTCATAGAAAAAAACCTCCTGCTCTTTAAATTGTTGCCGTGGAAGTCATCTCACGGCTTTGATTTATAGTTTACCCTCTTGGTCAAAAAAGGTCAAACTGTCAGCTTGAAAATATATGTTTATAACGCGCTAACATTTTATGGACACCATTGACAGCCTTTTCATCATGGATCATTCAACCTCCAAAGTGACAAAAAAGAAAAAATAAGCAATATAGGCTGGTTGAGTAATGAAAATATTGTCTGTATAATAAAGTTGTTGAGAAATGAACGGAAATAAGACAAGTTTTCATAGTTGCCTTCTCAGGGTATCTCTGCGAATGATACAGCATCTTTTTCAAAAATATAAAGGAAAAAGCCCATGAGAACAGGGCTTCTAATCGTTAAAGTATATTATGTATATTATCTATGCGCCAACAGGGAGTCGAACCCTGATTTCAAGAACCGGAATCTTGCGTGCGATCCATTACACTATCGGCGCGTACTATATTATGGTAACTTAGATGATATTAAATTACAAGATAAATTTTAACAGATATTAACAGGCTTAAATTCGTTTGCGATCCAAAACTTTTCATTTAAGTCTGAAACAGTTTCAAGGACGTGACCAAGTCTAATGTTTTAAAAACTGTGACAACTGGTGATTTAGAAGGGGAAATTACTATGGCCATGCGGCAAGGTCTGGGTCAACAACAAAACCAGATTCAAAAATTAGCCATGACACAACGGATGCAGCAGTCCATTAGAATGCTGAAATTTAGTGCTGATGAATTACAAAGCTTTTTAAAACAGGAAGAATTGGAAAATCCTTTTCTTGTATTAGACCCACGGGGGCCTGGCGTGACATCTAATTTTGTCAGTACTGCAAAAGCTGTCAGCAGTGAGGCAGATTGGACACAATTTACAGCGTCGCGTAAGAAACGCTCTCTGTTTGATTACCTGTTGGACCAGATCCACTTGACGATGCGTAAAACACCGCTGCGAGGTTGGGTGATTTTTTTGATCGATCATATGGACTCTAATGGCTATTTGGATATTGATCTGGATGAACTCCTTGCTTCCAACGATTTGATCGATAAGACCACTCTGTTTGATGCAGTTACTCTTGTTCAAAGTCTTGATCCTCCTGGAGTAGGTACGCGTGACTTACAGGAATGCTTGATATTGCAGGTTCAAAATGACATGGGAGCACCCGTTTATACGGAAAAGATACTCCAAAATGATTTTGGAAACTTTGTAGATCATAATTGGGAAATTCTTGCCAAAAAGTATGCCGTACCTTTATCAGATATTCAAGAAATCCTGAACTATGTGCGTACCTTGTCACCTGCACCAGGAGCGGAATACAGCCAAGAAGATATCGGTTATGTTCGCCCGGATCTTATTTTGAAAAGAAATGCGGCTAACCAGTTGGAATTAAGTGTGACGAAACAGACCCGTCCTAAAGTTGTTTTTAAAGATAAATATTTTCAGGAAATGATAAATAGTTCCGACGTTCAAGTCAAAAAATATGCCAAGCAAAAGCAAAAAGAATTTGCAACTATTATTAAAGACATTAAGCAGCGGGGTGCCACTTTGTTGAGAGTGGGCAATAAGATTTTAGAATACCAAAAGAAATTTTTTTTGGACTCATCTCAGCCTTTAGTCCCTCTCTTGTTGCGAAATGTGGCCAATGATTTACATTTGCATGAATCTACGATCAGCCGAGCAGTTAACGGAAAATATTTGCAAACTGACAACGGTATTTATGAATTAAAGTCATTCTTTTCTCAAGCCGTCAACTATAGCAACTCTGGGGAAGTTTTAACTGCAGCTGATGTTAAAGCTCGGATCAAAGCTGAAATAATAGCGGAAGATAAACAGAAACCATTTTCTGACCAGAAAATTAGTCAGATGTTGTCTCAGGAGGGACTTAAATTGTCCCGCAGGACTGTGGCCAAATACCGACAACAGCTGAACATTCCTAGTTCTTCTCAACGAAAAAATTATTTATGAAATAGTATTGTTTAAGAATTTCAAACTTACTTCTGAATTTTCACAAAATAATTCGGATTTTCACAAAAATTTGGGGAAATCAGCCGATTCGCTGTGTTTATTGCGAAAAATCTGTGAAAAGTTCTTCTGATACCCTGAAATAAATTGGCGAGATAACTTGCAAAGTCACAGGAATGTTGTTATAATTCACTTGTAAATAAGGATCGCAATTCAAATGTTTTCAGATTTTTTTGGGTTCTTATTTCAGTATATTGTTGGACATTATCAGTCCCAAGGGAGAGACGACAAATGCACCGTGAACTTGAGTGGATTGAGACTGTCGTTCCCGATATGATCAATGTCTTAAATCGTCGGTTTCTGATCCTAAAGAGTATTAAGGCTGACCAACCGGTCGGGCGTCGAACTCTGGCGGCACGGCTAGTTTTAAGTGAGCGGGTCTTGCGCACTGAAACGGATTTTCTAAAACAGCAAGGTCTGATCCAGTCTAATAAGTCTGGTATGGCTTTGACAGAAAATGGAGTAGTGGTAGTGCGGGGACTTGGTACTTATTTGGATCGTTTGTTGAACTTGCAAGAAACTGAACGAAAGCTTAATGCTTTGTTTCAAGTTCAAGGTTGTTTAGTTGTTCCGGGTGATAGTGATCAAGATGGAGCTGTCGTCGGCTCGATGGGCCGGACTGTTAATGAGCTTTTGCAGGCATTGCTGCCTTCGCAAAAGAATATCATTGCAGTTATGGGTGGAACAACAATGGCGACTGTTGCCCGTTCTCTAGATCCGTCTTTGTCACGTGGACGCGAATTGGTTTTTGTGCCTGCACGTGGGGGGATCGGCGAGCGGATAGATATTCAGGCTAATAATATTTGTGCTCAAATGGCTGATCAGACAAATGGTCAGCATCGAGCGTTGTATGTGCCTGAACATGTTAGCGAGAAAACATACCAGCCGTTGTTACGAGAACCAGCTGTTCAAGAAGTAGTTTCGTTGATCAAGCAAAGTAATGCGGTGATCCATAGCATTGGTCAAGCAATCACGATGGCTAAGCGGCGTTCGATGCCGCAAAAAGCAATCGATTCGCTGCGGAAAAACGATGCAGTCGGTGAGGCATTCGGATATTTTTTCAACCAAAAGGGTGAAATAGTCCAGAAGCTTTCTCGGATCGGGTTACAATTGGAAGATCTCGCTACGATGAAATGTGTGATCGCTGTAGCAGGTGGTGCTTCGAAGGCCCAAGCAATTGCGGCATACATGAAATTCGCCCCACATCAGACGTATTTAGTGACTGACGAGGGCGCTGCTAACTTGATTTTAAAAGGGTAGTGTTTAGTCGCATTACTTTTTAAAATAAATTTTTTATTTCCTAAAGGAGGAAAATTTTAGTATGACTACTAAAGTAGGTATTAATGGCTTTGGCCGTATCGGCCGTTTGGCACTCCGTCGTATTGCAGAAACATCAAAGGATTTGGAAGTTGTTGCAATCAATGACTTGACTTCACCAGCAATGCTCGCTCATTTGTTGAAGTACGATACAGCTCATGGTCGCTTTAATGGCGAGGTTTCCGCAACAGATGATGCACTTGTAATTAATGGCAAGAAGATCCCTGTATACGCAGAACCTGACGCTCACAATATTCCTTGGGTTAAGAATGATGGCGTAGAATTAGTTCTCGAATCAACAGGTTTCTATACTTCTATAGACAAAGCAACTGCTCATTTGGATGCAGGTGCAAAACGTGTTCTTGTTTCAGCACCAGCTGGTGACATGAAGACAATCGTTTATGGTGTTAACGATGATGAAATTTCTGCTGATGACAAGTTAGTTTCAGCTGCTTCATGTACTACAAACTGCTTGGCTCCTTTAGCTAAGGCAGTGAACGATGCTTTTGAAATCAAGGCTGGTACAATGACAACTGTCCATGCTTATACTGCTACACAGATGGTACAAGATGGCCCTGACAGAAAAGGCAATGTTCGTAATGCACGTGCCGCTGCTCAAAACACAATTCCTCATTCAACCGGTGCTGCTAAAGCTATTGGTTTAGTTGTTCCAGAGTTGAAGGGCAAATTGGATGGCCATGCACAACGTGTACCTGTTATCACAGGTTCTTTGACAGAATTAGTTACAACATTGAGCAAAGAAGTAACTACTGATGAAGTTAACGAAGCTCTTAAAAAAGTTACCGACAATAACCCGTCATTTGGTTACAACGCTGACGGAATTGTTTCTTCCGACGTTATCGGTACAACTTACGGCTCGATCTTTGATCCAACACAAACACAAGTCGTTGGTAGTGGTGAAAAGCAAGTTGTTAAGACAGTTGCTTGGTATGACAATGAATCTGGCTTTACAGCTCAGATGATCCGGACACTTGAAAAGTTTGCTAGCCTACTTTAATATTTAACTTTTAAGTTGAATATTACGCCTGTATGGCGGCAATTAAGGCGGGGGGAGGCAAAACTCTCCCCGCTTTTTCTTTGAAGTAAATCAACAGGTTTAAAAGATCAACAAGTCAGAGATAGTCCGTTGGAATTTGTTGAGCTTTTGAACTTGGCTAAAATCAATGGAGGGTTTTCAATGGCTAAATTAACAGTTTCAGATCTTAAAGATCTCAAAGGGAAAAAAGTCTTGATCCGTGTTGACTTTAATGTTCCGTTGAAAGATGGAAAAATTGGCGACGATAACAGAATGGTTGCTGCATTGCCAACGATCAAGTATGTGACTGAAAAGGGCGGTAAAGCTATCCTGTTCTCACATCTTGGCCGGGTAAAGAAGGAAGAAGATAAAAAGGCTTTAACATTACGCCCAGTGGCACAACATTTGGCAGAATTGTTGGATAAGCCTGTTACTTTTGTTCCGGTCACTCATGGACCTCAATTGGAAGAAGCTATCGACAAGTTATCTGACGGCGATGTTTTACTGGTTGAAAATACACGTTTTGAAGATTTGGATGGTAAAAAAGAATCTGGCAATGATCCAGAGTTAGGCAAATACTGGGCTTCACTTGGCGACGTTTATGTCAATGATGCCTTTGGTACAGCCCATCGTTCACATGCTTCTAACGTAGGTATCGCAAGCAATATCGGTCAGGCTGCTGCTGGCTTCTTATTGGAAAAAGAAATCAAGTTCTTGGGTAATGCTGTGGATAATCCAAAGCGTCCGTTTGTTGCAATTTTGGGCGGTGCTAAAGTTTCTGACAAGATTGGTGTGATCGATCATCTGTTATCCAAGGCTGACAAGGTTATTATCGGCGGTGGCATGACATATACCTTCTACGCTGCTAAGGGTATTAAGATCGGCAAGTCTTTGGTTGAAAAAGATAAGATCGATTTGGCTAAACAAATCATTGATAAAGCTGGAGACAAACTTGTATTACCAGTTGATAACGTGGTTGCACCTGAATTCAAGAATGATGCTCCTAGCCAAGTTATCGAAGGCGATATTCCTGATGATCAGATGGCCTTAGATATTGGGCCTAAATCAGTTGAACTCTTTAAGGATACTTTGAAAGATGCCAAAACTGTTGTCTGGAACGGACCGATGGGTGTCTTTGAATTAAGTAACTTTGCCAAGGGTACACTTGAAATTGGTAAATTCTTAGGCACTTTGACGGATGCTTCAACCATCGTTGGCGGCGGTGATTCAACGGCTGCTGTTAAGGAATTGGGTGTGGCTGATAAGCTGACTCATATTTCAACAGGCGGCGGCGCATCCCTTCAATACCTTGAAGGTAAGGAGTTACCAGGGATCGCAGCTGTTTCAGATAAGTAATTTAGTGAAATAAAAAATTTATAATAATTGCGCGCATTGTTTGCACGCAATTATTTTCTTGAAGGAGAGAGTAATAATGCGTACACCAATTATTGCAGGAAATTGGAAAATGAATATGAATCCTACACAGACCGCTGATTTTGTTAAAGCCGTTAAGGATCAGTTACCAACTGATGGTAGTGTTGAAGCAGTCATCGGTGCTCCTGCCGTTGATTTGCCTGCTTTGCTTGAAAACAGAAAAGGCTCAAGCTTGAAAGTTGCTGCTGAAAACAGCTATTTTGAAGATGAAGGTGCCTTCACTGGTGAAACTTCACCAAAAGTTTTGGCTGAAATGGGTGTGGACTATGTGATCATCGGCCATTCAGAGCGTCGCCAATATTTCCACGAAACAGATGAAGATATTAACAAGAAAGCTCATGCCATCTTCAAAAATGGTTTAACACCGATCATCTGCTGTGGAGAGACGCTAGAGACTCGTGAAGCCGGCAAAGCCAAGGAATGGGTCGAAGGTCAAGTAACAGCTGCTTTGAAGGGCCTTTCTGCTGACCAGGTAGCTTCATTGGTTATTGCTTATGAACCGATCTGGGCAATTGGTACTGGTAAAACAGCTACTTCAGATCAGGCAGAAGAAATCTGTGCTATTGTTCGTCAAACAGTTGCTAAGTTATATGACCAAACAGTTGCCGATAAGGTACGTATTCAATACGGCGGTTCTGTTAAACCAGGTAATGTTAAAGAATTAATGTCTAAAGAAGACATTGATGGCGGACTTGTTGGTGGCGCATCATTAGTTCCAGAATCTTATCTCCAACTGGTTAACTTTAACAAATAAATTTCAATAAGTAGCACACAAAAGAAGTAGCTTTTAAAGCTTTTTTCTGGATAACTTGTTTATCTGGTAAGGAAGTTTTGAAAGCTTTCTTTTTAGATTCAATACAAACAATTGTTGGCAATAAGAGAAATAAACAGTGGTCTGGTTGTGTTATTAGCTCTTTTGTGCTAAGTTATAGTAGATATAAATTAACTAGGTAGGTAAGGAGGAAGCTTGTTTGTACAATACATTATTAACTCTTTTGCTGGTCGATTCAGTCTTGATAATCATTTCAGTTTTGATGCAGCCAGCTAAAAATGATAATGCTGCATCTGCATTGTCCGGCGGAGCAACAGACCTATTTAGTAGACAAAAGGCTCGTGGTTTTGAAGCATTTATGCAGAAAGTTACCGCTATTCTTGGCGTTTTGTTTTTCGTTTTAGCGTTAGCTTTGGTATATATTTCTTCACATTAACTTTGAAGTGAAACCTCCTGCACAGTTAAAACAGGAGGGTTTTTTGTTGTTAACAGTCAAAATAGGTATGATACGAGGAATTAGATGAATAAAGAAAAAATTATTGAAAAATTAATGGAATATTTTATGGCTAAGCCTACCCGCAAATTTACTGTAGAAGAACTGGTCCAAGAACTTGATATGAATGGGGCTGGACAGTTTAAATTTGTCGTTCAAGCATTGACACAGATGGAACACGATAAAAAGATCACGTTGGATGATAACGGCAAATTTTCATTAGCCAGTGCTGATGAAAATGGCGAGTTGTCTGGTGTTTTCCATGCTAACGATCGCGGTTACGGCTTTGTAACAGTCGACCCAGAAGAACCGGACTTCTTTATCAATCCGACGGCGACCTTGTCAGCTCTGAACGGGGATCAGGTTAAAATCGAAAAAATTGCTGATGGTGATCCAACCATTAACAAACGTCCGGAAGGAAAGATCGTTGCCATTGAAGAACGTTCGCTGACGCAAGTAGTTGGTGAATTTCAAAATGATGAAGATGAAAATCTTCCAGCAGGGATCTTGGGCACGGTCCACCTAAAAGACAAAAAATTGTCGAACTTTAGATTTTTGCTTGAAGATAAAGGGCTTCATCCTGTCCCTGGTGAGGTTGTTTTAGCTGACATTACAGCTTATCCAAGTGCAGCATTGCCAGGTTTGTTAAAGGGTGTGGCTACCAAAATACTGGGTAATGTCAATGACCCGGGGATGGATATCTTAGAGATCGTTTATGAACATGATATCCCGCATGAGTTTCCTGAAGATGTAATGGAACAGGCTGAGAATATTCCTGATCATGTGACTGCACAAGAAAAAGAAGGCAGGGAAGATCTCACTGATCAACCTTTAGTGACGATCGATAGTATTGAATCTAAAGATTTGGATGACGCAGTCAATGTGTGGAAAATGGACAATGGCAACTATCATTTAGGAGTTCATATCGCGGATGTTTCGCACTATGTTCAACCTGGGACTCCATTAGATGATGAGGCCTTTGAACGTGGGACGTCTGTTTATCTGACTGA
Source organism: uncultured Ligilactobacillus sp. (assembly GCA_934215475.1). Taxonomy (GTDB): domain Bacteria; phylum Bacillota; class Bacilli; order Lactobacillales; family Lactobacillaceae; genus Ligilactobacillus. The sequence goes on along the minus strand of CAKPZY010000017.1, from coordinate 26,170 downwards.
TCGCGTGATCCCTATGCTTCCGCCTAAATTATCCAATGGTATCTGTTCACTTAATCCGCAGGTAGAACGGTGCGCAATGTCTTGTGAGATGGAAATAGATCCAGCTGGTGAAGTTGTTAAACATCGAATTTTTCCAAGCGTCATTAAATCTACTGAGCGCATGACTTATATTGCTATCAATAAGATCATAGAATCACACGACGAGAAAACGATGCAGCGATATGCCGATCTTGTTCCTATGTTTCAAGATATGGCTGAGCTCCACAAGATATTGTTAAAGATGCGCAAGCGTCGCGGAGCAATTGAATTTGAAGATACAGAAGCCAAGATCATTGTTGATGAAAAAGGTCATCCAACCGATATTCAGTTAAGAGAACGCGGAACTAGTGAAAAAATGGTCGAATCATTTATGTTGGCAGCTAATGAAACGGTAGCTGCTCACTATCATCACTTGAATGTTCCCTTTGTTTACCGGATCCATGAGACTCCCAAGCCAGAAAAAATAACTACATTTTTTGAAATGTTAGCTGGATTAGGAGTCCAGGTTACTGGCAAAAAGACGGATATTAAACCTAAAATGTTGCAAAATATTTTGAAAAAAGTAGCAGGAAAGCCTGAGGAACCAATGGTTTCCACAATGTTACTTCGTTCTATGCAGCAGGCTAAATATTCTCCCAAGCCTTTAGGTCATTTTGGAATAGCTGCTGATGACTATACTCATTTCACTTCACCGATCCGTCGTTATCCGGACTTAATGGTCCATCGTTTGATCAGATATTATCTGGAAAATGGGATTTCCAAAGAAGCACAAGCTAAATATGCAGGTAAGTTAGATGAAGTCACCACGCACAGTTCCGAAACAGAGCGGCGTGGAGTTGACGCAGAACGTGATACAGATGCAATGAAAAAGGCTGAATTTATGGCGGATCGAATTGGCGAAGAGTTCGATGCTGTGGTCAGTTCTGTTACAAAATTCGGCATGTTTATAGCTTTGCCCAATACCGTTGAAGGTTTGATCCATATCAGTCAGATTGAAGATGACTACTACGAATATTTGGAAAAACAAATGGCGTTAGTAGGCCGGAGAACAAAGCAAACTTATCGGATAGGCCAGCCTGTCCGTGTAAAATTGATCAATGTCAACGTTGAACAAAAAGAAATTGACTTTACTTTGGCTGATCCAGGACATGCGCCAAAGACAGACCTTCTCAAGGATGTCAAATTGCCAGATCACCGTTCTGGTAGGCATAATGATCATCGATCAGATCAAGGGCATAATAACTTTCATAAACAAAAAGGCGGATATCATGGCGGTAAAAAAGTAAATTCACACCGAAGTTATCGTCAAAACGGATCGCATAAAAATTTTAGGGCCAACAAGCAACGACATAGGAGCAAGTAGGTCGTAAATTACGGAGGATGATTTGAATGACAAAGCAAAAACAGCATTCACGTCCATTGGCTCAGAATCGTAAAGCCAGTCATGATTACTTTATTTTAGACACGGTCGAAGCTGGGTTAGTTTTGACAGGTACTGAAATCAAATCCGTGCGCGCCTCTCGGATCAACCTGAAAGATGGTTTCGCCCAAGTTAGAAATGGTGAAGCATGGTTAATGAATGTTCATATTTCACCATATGATCAGGGAAATCAATTTAACCACGATCCTTTACGTAATCGAAAACTACTTTTGCATAAAAAACAAATTAACCGGTTAGAGCAGGAAAGCTCAAAAAAAGGTGTGACTTTAGTTCCATTAAAGGTCTATATCAAGCATGGGTTTGCTAAGGTGTTGCTTGGGATCGCTCAAGGCAAGCGCGATTACGATAAACGTGAATCTATCAAGCGGCGTGATCAAGAGCGGGAGATCCGGCGGACACTCAAGAATTACTAGGTAACTTGTCGGGAAGCAGTATACTATATGAATTGTTAATTGGGATTTATTTCGGCTCAGCTGATACCGGCTTGAGTTTTGTGATCAAAAATTAATAAGCACTATTCAATTCCAAAGCGAACAATCAGTCGCGTTTGAGTCGAATAGTGCTTATTTTGTTTCTCAACATGATTTTGAGTTGGAAATAATGAGAAAAAATTAGATGCAGTGAAAAATAAATTAATCAAGGCTTGGTCTAGTTTGCCAAATTGTCCGCCGTTTTTTGGCGTGAGCCGTCTTACCGTTGGTAGCCCAATAATCCAAGATAGCAGCTACACACAAGCACAGTGCCTCATCTTTTTCGTAACGAAAGTCGAATCTTATAAACGGTTGATTATTTTTAACGATATCGCCAGTCCGCATGATCCATTCCCGTCCGGAATATATTTTATAGCGGAAATTACTCAAATTTCCTATTAAAAACCAATTTAAGCCCTTAACAAACAACATTTCGGTGCTAACGCCATAATAACGGCGTAAAGAACCGATTTTTTTATGACCAGCATACAAATCAAACTTTGGAAAAAGACCGAGTGTGCTTTGTTTGATCTCTGCCAAAAGAGTGCCTGATACAGAGAATACAGATAGGGCATCATGAACTAGGCCGAAACGTCCTGTAATGAAATATATTATCTGATCATTTTTATCTTTAATAGTGGTGACGCCTTTTTTGGTAAAACCTATCCGCTGTGCATACAAAGATCTCATCTTTCGTTCACTTCCTCGTTCATGTTACGTGACTATTGGAATTAAGTCGTTAGGGGATTTAATTGTTCTTCAATTGCCTTACCTGCGCCGTCTTCAGTGTTTTTTCCTGCTAGGTGATTAGCCGCTAGCTTGATCTCATTAGTTGCATTTTCCATCGCATAACTAATTCCAGCAGCTTGGATCATGGAAAGATCGTTATTGTTGTCCCCCAAAGCCATGACGTTATCCATAGGAATATTCAATTGATCAGCATAGATTTGCAGTGCCAGGCCTTTTTGTGCATTACTATGATTGACCTCAATGTTGCCTGATCCAGAAGAAGTGATCACCAATGATCTATTTTTGAGGATAGCTTCGCGTACCCCTTGCAGCCCCTTTTGTCCTTGTGGGCTAAAGGCAATGATTTTGTAAATTGATATGTGCGGATCAGTGATCAGCTCAGCATAGTCATTGACATAATTAACATCCATTAGCTCGAGCCGTGCAGAAGCCAAGCTGACCGCGAGCTTAAAAGGGGTCGTAGCGTCAATACTTGACAGCAATTCTGCATAATTTTCTATGCGGGCTGCTTTATTGTCTGAGCAGACTCCTGCTGGCGTGATCACTTCAAAATATAAACCAGCCTTTTTTAAAATGAGTATAATTTTTTGAGCAAGCTGATCTGCTAGCGGCGCTGAACTTAGTGTCTTCCCATTTTCATCTAAGACCAATGCCCCATTAAGTGTGATCAACGGGCAAGATACACCAGCTTCATCGAGCAAGGGTTTGACTTCTTTATAAGCCCGCCCCGTGGAAACAATAAAGTGGATGCCTAGTTCTTGTGCATGTTTGATGGCGGCTTTGTTGAACTCGGAGATCACCATATGATCATTGAGCATCGTGCCATCCATATCCGAAGCGATTAATTGCAGCATGAAAACATAACCTCACTTTTTTATTCTCTTTCTTATTTTAGCATGAATAAGTCAATGGGTTGCACACTGGCAAATGAATTTTTGAAAAGATATATGTGTTAAGATATAAATATGTTTGAATTTACATTAGTAAAAAAATTAGTCTTTTGTTGATCAAAAGCCTTGTTAATGAAATAGATAAAAGCGTTTTATTATGGTAGAATAAATGAGAGGTGTTGATATGAAAACGTTGATTCACAACGACTGGCAGGATGTTTTAGGTGCTGAATTTGAAAAAGCTTACTACAGTGAATTACATAACTTCTTACGGGAAGAATACCGAAATTATCATATTCATCCTGATATGTTTCACATTTTTCAAGCTTTCGAATGGACACCATTTTCCGAGGTTAAAGTGGTTATCTTAGGTCAAGATCCTTATCACGGCCCAAAGCAGGCGCATGGCTGCAGTTTTTCAGTTATGCCAGGTGTTGCGATCCCGCCATCTTTGCAAAACATCTACAAGGAGCTACAGAATGATTTAGGGATCAAGCCGGTTAAACACGGCTATTTGAAAAAATGGGCCAAGCAAGGGGTGTTATTATTAAATTCTGTCTTGACTGTCCGAGAAGGGAAGGCTTTTTCTCACAGAGGTAAGGGTTGGGAAAGACTCACCGATGCGGCTATCCAAAAGTTGTCTGAGAGGCCACGGCCGGTTATTTTTATTTTGTGGGGCAAGGCAGCTCAGGACAAAATAAGTTTGATCGATCAAAAGCGCAACGTGATCATTACATCGCCTCATCCGAGTCCTTTTTCGGCCAACCGCGGTTTTTTTGGTTCACGGCCTTTCTCAAAGACCAACGCAGCCTTGAAAGCTATGGGAGAAACGCCAATAGACTGGCAGTTGCCGGAGTCTGTGGCGACAGTTAAATAGCCGTATGAAAGAAAGTTTTCTTTCACCAGCAATAATGATAGGCTAAATGTTCCTAAGCTCATAGTTGGCTCTACAAGATTATCACTTTGGGGCACCAAAGCCTAAAAATAGGGAGGGGATCCTAGTATGGATCTATTTACAAACTTAAAGAATAAAATCAAAGGGAAAGACAAAGCTATTGTTTTTCCTGAAGGTGAAGACGCACGTGTTCTTGGTGCGGCCTTGCGTTTGGCGCAAGAAGGTATATTGCGTCCGATCGTTTTAGGAAATGAGTCCAAGATAAAGGAATTAGCTCACGAACTGGGTAAGGACGTTTTGGCAAATGTGACCTTGATCGACCCAGAAAAATACCCGCAAAAAAACTTCGATGAAATGGTGCAGAAGTTTGTGGAACGTAGGAAGGGTAAGAACACTGAGGAACAGGCACGGGAATGGTTGAAAGATGTTAACTATTTCGGTACGATGCTTGTGTTCTTACACAAAGCGGATGGACTAGTTTCAGGCGCTGTCCATGCTACTAGCGATACCGTGCGGCCTGCTTTGCAGATCATAAAAACAAAGCCCGGACTAAAAAAGACCAGTGGGGCTTTTATTATGACTCGTGATGATGGGTCTGAGACGTATGTTTTTGCTGATTGTGCGATAAATATCGACCCTAGTGCTGAAGATCTTGCTGAGATTGCTGTAACAAGCGCGGAAACTGCTCGTTTGTTTGACATTGACCCTAAAGTCGCCATGTTGAGTTTTTCAACTAAGGGTTCGGCTAAAGGTGAACAGGTGGACAAGGTAGTTAAAGCAACAGAAATAGCCCATAAAAAAGCACCGGCACTGACGCTTGATGGAGAATTGCAATTTGATGCTTCATTTGTTCCAACTGTCGCTAAACAAAAAGCACCTGGTTCGAATGTGGCTGGACATGCAACTGTTTTTGTTTTCCCTGAATTACAATCAGGCAATATTGGTTATAAGATCGCGCAGCGCTTTGGCGGTTTTGAAGCGATTGGACCTGTTTTACAAGGCTTGAACGAACCGGTTTCCGACCTTTCACGCGGCTGCAATGAACAGGATGTTTATAATGTAGCCATTATGACAGCAGCTCAGGCTGCGATGAGCTAATAATTATATAAGAGATGAATTCAATGGACTATATGGCACATAATGCGAAAGAAACTAAAAAGATAGCACAAAAGTTAGCTTCCTTTTTGCATGCCGGAGATGTGATCTTACTAGAGGGAGACCTTGGGGCGGGGAAAACCACTTTCACCAAGGGCTTAGCCTTAGGTTTGGGCATCAAGCGCAATATCAAAAGCCCTACATTTACCTTGATTCGCGAGTACACCGAAGGCAGGCTGCCTCTTTACCACATGGATGTTTACCGTTTAGAAGGGGCTGGAACTGAAGATCTGGGCCTAGATGAATATTTTGATGGCGACGGCGTTTGCGTGGTCGAATGGCCGCAGTTTGCCAAGGATGATCTGCCTAAGGATTATTTGAAGATCATTTTTAATAAGGATGAGTCAAATGATTCCAAACGGATATTAACTCTCGAAGCGCATGGTCCACGATATGATAATCTTTTAAATGATTTTGCTGGTTAAGGCCTGTCATTTAGGGGCATAAGTTTAAATGAAACACGTCGTAGTGTCGATGATTCAATTCTTCGACGCTATTTTTTTATAAAAAAAGAAGAGCTTTATTACTCTTCTTATTTAAGCTTAACAATTACATTCACGCAGCTTTTTTCATCAGGCAGCGAGAGCTGATAAAATTTTGATCTAATAGATTATGCTGCTAAATTTTAGTACTGTTTGACAAGCGGTCTTAACTGAACTGGCCCAAAATGTTGTGCTTGGTATAATAAGATCTCTGCGCATGCTCGACTATCATCTAAGGCATTATGGTGGTGTACCAGTGGGATCTGCAAGAAATCACAAACGGTGTTAAGTTTGTAATTCGGCAAACCCGACAGAAGGTTACGGCTGGTTTTTAAGGTATCGAGTACAAAAAAATTAGGCATTGACAGTGTATAATATTCCAAAGTTTTTCTAAGTACGCTGCAATCAAAAGGAGCATTGTGTGCCACGATTAACTTGTTAGGATCGAAAAAGCTTGAAATATGCGGCCATAACTGTGCGAATGTAGGCGCTTTTGCCACATCCTTTGGCGTTATCCCATGGATCCTAATATTATTTGGTGAAAAATCTGTGGGAGGTTTGATCAGTGAGTACATTTCATCAACTATTTGGTTATTTCGAATGACAGTTAAAGCTAATGAGCAGGCGCTGAACCTTTTCGGATTGGCCGTTTCAAAATCAAGTGCAATAAAATTCATAAATATTCTCCTTGAAAGCATGTCGACGCAAAAAGTAAAGCAGCATTTAGTTTCATTCGGTAGACATCTTTGAGTGATAAACCGTTAATTATCAAAAATATTTTATCAAACTGCTTTTAGTGACAAATTACTTATTCCACATACTATTATAGCAGAAAAATGGTAGAATTAACGTTAGCATGGTCAGGTAAGCGAGGAATATAAATGGTTTTATTAAATAAAATTACGGAAAAAGATCTACAAAATATATCATTATTAAAAAACGAACCTTTGTCACATTATACTAACACTTGCACAGGGGGACCAGCAGATTTCCTGGGATTTCCCAAAAGTATCAATGAGCTTAAATTGTTATGCAAATGGGCAAATGAAAATGACCTTCCTTTAACCATTCTTGGAAATGCAAGTAATTTGATCGTCAAAGATGGCGGTTTGTGCGGGTTGGTAATAATCTTGACTTCTATGAACGAAGTCAACGTTAGAGGAACTGATCTGAAGGCACAGGCTGGGGCGGCGCTGATTGCAACTGCTGAGATGGCTTGCCGGGCTGGCTTAGGAGGGTTAGAATTTGCTGCTGGAATTCCAGGAAGTGTTGGTGGGGCAATTTATATGAATGCCGGTGCGTATGGCGGAGAGATCAAAGACGTAGTGCGAGAAGTGCATGTGGTTGATTTTCAGGGTAATGATAAGACGTTGACAAACGAACAGTTACATTTCAGTTATCGGCATAGTCAGATTCAAATGGAGAATTCAATAGTTGTTTCTGTCACATTTGACTTGCAGCCAAAAGAACAACACCTGATCCGCCAACAAATGGACCACCTTAATTTTTTGCGTGCTTCAAAACAGCCACTAGAGTATCCCTCATGCGGCAGTGTCTTTAAACGTCCCCAGGGTTATTTTACTGGCAAGTTGATCCACGATGCCGGTTTACAGGGGTATCAAATAGGCGGTGCACAAGTTTCATTAAAACATGCAGGTTTTATAGTCAACCGCGGCAATGCGACTGCAACAAATTATCTGGCGGTCATCACACACGTGCAAAAAGTGATCAAAGAAGAATTTGACGTGGATTTGCAGACCGAAGTCAGGATCTTGGGTGAATAGGCATGAGAAATTAGACTGGGTACCAGTTGGTACTGTAATGTTTGGAAACAGCCATAAAATAAGCAAAAAGAGTTTCTCACAAGCGAGAAACTCTTTTAGTGTGTGCGATTCGTTTTTAGCATATAATTGATCCAATTAGTGACGTTTATTATTATTTCCACCGGATCCTGAAACCTTCAAAAGGGGCTTTTCAATGGCTTTGTTTGCTTTTAAATAGCAGCGTAAGCAGATCCAAATGACCATTTGAATGATGGTCATAAATGTTACAAAAACCAGCATCCGCGGGCTCCACATTTTCACCAGTCGGTCGATGACCCAATCGGGACTCAAAAAAAGATAAGCTGTATGCAATCGAAGGAAACGTCCAATAAAGATCCCGACCGAAGAAGCCAATATCAAAATGAACATCAAGGTGTTTCTTAACCAAGCAGAAACAGAATGGATCCTAAGCATTATTTGATTAGTAACATATTCGAGACTCCAAGTTCCCAAAATGCTGCAGGATAGTGCTGTAACTAACAAATTGGTAAATGTCAGCCACATATGCAGGTTAAAATTCATTAATCCAGTCGCATGGTTAAATGGATCCATGATAGATAAATGAAACAGATCAGTCAGTAAGTAAGGTGCGTTCGGATAGAATAACAACCACAAAATGCCCAGTACTATAAAGGCCATAGTTGGTTGCTTGTTGTTCATGTGCATCGCTAATTCGATCGGAATATAACCTAAAAAGGTATTCAATAGAAGAAAACTAAAATATCCGCCTTCACGAAAAACGGTAAAATAGATGTAGATTAAATATGCTCCAAAAGAAAGTCTGATCAGCCATTTGAATTTATTTGTCATGATTTTTCACCCTTAATGCAAAATATTGTGACTACTTAATTGTAATTGATCATTATTGCGTCATTTTATAAAATATATTAAATATTTCGAAGTCATTGTTATTTTTTATTTTCCCCTAAATGCGATTCTTAACAGGGAATCTTTTGTCATAAATACGGTATTTAATTTTGATTATCACTCACAGCTATTTAAACTACATTTTAACAGCTGTCACATCCTTTTGCCCATATTAAACAACTATTTAACCAATCTTTTAAAGAAAAGTATTAATTTGGTAGGGAAACAGTCCTTTTAAAATTGATCGTGATCAGAATAAAGGCGTAGGATCTGCTAGTTGCGGTTTTTGTTCGATAGTAGTTCTTGGCTGTGCTATAATGTAAAGGTAAAAATTATTCAAAGGAGGAAATCTGAGTGTCCTTTGACTGGAACAACTTAATGACATGGCGAAACCTGACAGACTTGTTAGATATTTTAGTCGTGTGGTATGTAATTTATAAATTGATGATGCTCATTCGAGGGACCAAGGCCGTCCAACTTTTTAAAGGCGTTGTGATCATTGTATTGATCAAGGCCTTAAGTGCTTGGTTAGGTTTGCATACAGTTTCCTGGATCACGGATCAAATCATTAATTGGGGTGTTGTCGGTTTAATTGTCGTCTTTCAGCCAGAGATCCGCAGAGGCTTGGAACATTTGGGTCGCAGTTCTTTTTTTGCTACCAATAAACACGAAAATGAGAAAGAAGAACATTTGATCGCAGCATTAGATAAAGCTATTCAATATATGTCAAAACGGCGGATAGGCGCATTGATCTCAGTCCAAATGAATACAGGATTAGAAGATTATATTGAAACAGGGATCGAATTAAATGCTGAAATTACAGGGGAGCTACTGATCAATATATTTATCCCAAATACTCCGTTGCATGATGGGGCTGTTATAATTAGGAATAATAAGATTGCTGTTGCCGCAGCTTATTTACCATTATCTGAGAGCAATTTGATCCCTAAAGAGCTGGGGACCAGACATCGTGCAGCTGTTGGCATTAGTGAAGTAACAGATGCGTTGACGGTCGTGGTCTCCGAAGAAACAGGCGGAGTGACTATTACCAAGAATAGTGAGTTGATCCGTGATCTTTCGCGTGAAGATTATCTTAAGTTTCTGAGAAATGAATTGATACCTAAAGATGGTAATAAAAAAGGTAACCCCGTGGCACAATTTTTTGAAGGTTTATTCAAGGGGGGAGCTAAACATTGAAAATAGCTCGAGCTTTAAATACCAAAATTGCTTATAGTCTAATATCGTTATTGCTGACCGTTTTTTTGTTTGCTTATGTGAATTCTGAGCAATTGAGCGGCAATAGTCAGTCACGGATCAGTACGTCTTTAATGAAAAATACCAGAGTTACGGTAAAAAAGACTCCAAATTTAAATTATGACAGTGATAAGTATTATGTTTCAGGGGCCCCGCAGACGGTTAGAGCCACATTGATCGGTCCAAGCGGGCTCGTAAAAGCCGCTCAAAATACGGGTAATTTTCAAGTCAATGCAGATTTAAACGGATTGAAAAAGGGAACACACACTGTCAACTTAGAAACTGCTGGTTTGAGTTCGGAAATAAGTTCCAGGATATCACCCAAGAAGGTAAAAATTAAAATCAGTGAAAAGGGACAGGCTTCGTTTCCGGTTCAAATTCGTTACGATTCTGACAAGATTGCCAAAGGTTATGCTGCGGGCACGGCTACTTCCAATCAGCAAACCGTCAAAGTGACTGGGGCAAAGTCTGACTTGAAAAAGATCGAGAGTGTCGTTGCAGACGTTGACTTGCAGTCAGGCAGTAAGAGCACCACGTCTCGTAATGTTTTACTGCGGGCGATCAGCTCATCTGGTAAGCAATTAGATGTTACGATCTCGCCTGAAACTGCCCGGGTCAATATTCCTATCTACTTGGCATCTTCTCATAAGAGAGTCCCAATTAAAGTTGAAGCACGTGATAGTGGTATTTCTGGTAAAAGATATAGTTTTACAACACCAACTAAATATGCGACGATCACCGGCACAAAAGATGCCTTAAAAAAAATTGAGCAGCTTGTTGTGCCAGTTTCATTAGTAGGCGTCAATGCGGATCAAGACCGCACTGTTTCTCTTATCTCCGATCGCTCAGGCATCACTTCAGTTTCACCGCAGTCTGTGACGGTGCATATTAAAGTTACAAATGAAAGCAGCAGCAGTTCAAGTTCTTCCTCGGCTAGCAGCGGGAACAACGGGTCGGCGGAAAATAGTAGTCGGGCACAAAATTCAGTTGAAAGTCCTAGCCCGACAAAAGGGTCGGCATCAAAAGGATCGTCGGTTTCCTCAAGCTCAAGTCCGAGCAGCAACAACAGTTCAAGTGATACTGGAGGATCCTAAAACCTGCATGAGATTTATATAATGAAATATACTTTTTAGTTAGGAGCAATAACGATGAAATATTTTGGTACGGACGGTGTTAGGGGCATTGCAAATGAGTCCTTGACCCCTGAATTAGCTTTTAAATTAGGGCGTTGTGGGGGTTACGTTTTAACTAAACATAAAAAGGATCCTAATAAAGCAGCTCGTGTTTTGGTTGCTCGTGATACACGGATTTCCGGTGAAATGCTGCAAGAGGCTTTAGTTGCCGGCTTATTATCGGTTGGCATCGAGGTTTTTCCTTTGGGTGTCATTACCACACCGGGCGTAGCATATTTGGTGCGCTTGCAAGATGCAGATGCAGGAGTTATGATTTCTGCTTCTCATAATCCAGTACAAGACAATGGAATCAAATTCTTTGGCGGAGACGGGTATAAGTTATCAGATGCTAAGGAAGAAGAAATTGAAGAATTATTAGACCGAGAAACGGACACATTACCGCGGCCATCTGCGCACGGCTTAGGCCTCATCAGCGAATATCATGAGGGCGCGCTGAAGTATGTTCAGTTTTTGGAGCAAACTATTCCAGATGATTTGGAGGGCATGCATGTTGCGATCGATGGTGCTAATGGCTCGACCAGTGCCATAGTTTCTAATCTTTTTGCAGACCTTGGGGCTGATTTTGACACTATGGCAACTAGCCCAGATGGATTAAATATCAATAATGAGGTGGGTTCAACTCACCCTGAAGCTCTCAGCAAGTTTGTTGTAGAAAAGGGTGCCCAAGTGGGGGTAGCTTTTGATGGTGATGGTGATCGGTGTATTGCTGTCGATGAAAATGGTCAAATTGTTGATGGCGACAAGATCATGTACATTTGCGGTAAGTTTATGGATGAACGCGGACGATTGAAGAAAGATACGATCGTGACAACTGTCATGAGCAACTTAGGCATGTACAAAGCTATGAAAAAGGCTTCTCTGGTTTCAGTCAAAACCAAGGTGGGAGACCGGTACGTAGTTGAAGAAATGTTGAAAAATGGATACAATCTTGGCGGTGAACAATCTGGGCATGTTGTATTTTTAGACCTCAACACTACTGGAGACGGTATGCTTACTGCTTTACAATTGCTAAATGTTATGAAGCAAACAGGCAAGAAGCTTTCCGAATTAGCCGAGGAAGTCCATACTTATCCTCAAGAATTGGTAAATGTAAAAGTTCAAGATAAACAAAAGGCACTTAATAATCAAAAAATAAAAGATAAAATAGCAGAAGTCCAGGATAAGATGGATGGCGAAGGACGTGTATTAGTTCGTCCTAGTGGAACGGAAAACCTATTACGTGTCATGGCTGAAGCTTCTACCGAGGACTTAGTCCACGACTATGTTAGTGAAATTGTTGCAGTAGTTAAAGCAGAAGTTGGTATATAAGAATAATTTGTGATTTGCGGCAAAAAAGGTTCCGGCAGTTGAACATTGATCAACTGTCGGAACCTTTTTTAGCGATAAATCAAGTTGAAAGTATAGTTTAAAATTCGAAGAATTAAATAGAAAATGCTGGTGAGCAGGAAATGGTAGAGACACAAGAATGCTATAATCAGCAAGATCGCCCAAGCCTGGAAAAGTGCAAAAAGCATTGAAAGACCAGCTACCAAGGAAGAAAAATGAATGATTTTAAGAAAAATTTGGATGAGGATCAGAATAGAAGCAAGTTTCTGACTGATATGTAATTGCTTTTTGTTTATCATTGAGCATTCCTCCCTCGGTTAACGAACCTGAAACATAGCCTATTATATTATGGATAGTTGAAAAATTTCAAAGGAAAAGGTAAATTTTCTAATATAATTTGTCAACATGATCGCAGAAGTGTAAGGATCCGAATAAAATTTCGTATTTTGTTGTGGTCTGAGCAACAATAAGAACTACAAGTCTGTGATTTTGGTTAGTTATGTTCGCTCCATATCAAAATATTTTTTTGTTTTTATTGACACCGCTTTCAACATGGACTATACTTACTTCGTAAGGTATTTAGTAATTTACCTTCTAATCAATTCTCTTTCTCTCTTATGCCGCCACCGACAGAAATTCTGTCGGTGGTTTTTTGACAGACGGCCTTTGTCCTGTTTATAATTAATTGTCAGGTGAAAGGTGTTGTGAATGGTGAGTAATGAAGTTTTGACGTTGATCGAGGAGATCACTAGAAATGATGGATCACGTTATTATGAAATTTCCAATATGGTTCAAAACGGCCGTGCAGAGTTGGCCGCTATTAAGGGTTTTATTAAAAGTGTTCGGATCGTTCAACTAAATATTCCTCGCTCAACTAGTGTGGCCCAATATGAGGCATATGTTAATCAGAATTTTAATATGCCTACTGAACAAATGGACCATTTTGATGAATGGAAAAGAACTCCTGAGATGGAGCAGGTTGTGCAGTCAATTTTGCGGGACAATCACATTGCATAAATCACTTCTTTGTGCTTTAAATAAATTTCGAAAGATATGACGTGAATTGTTTGGGAGTATGTTGTACGAAAGCAGTGCAGCGGTTGTTTTAATTTTTCCAGGGTTAAGTTCGTTGTAGAAAAAGAATTTTATAGCAAAAATATGTTTACAATATAATGTGATTTATGTTATAACAGTTAATGTTAAGTTAATAAAGGCGGAGGTTTTACTTCCGTGATTTTTACTTCAGACATTATTAACTTTATTGCTCAGTAGTTCAGTGGTAGAATAATTGACTGTTAATCAAGAGGTCGCTGGTTCGAACCCAGCCTGAGCAGTTTTTTAGTAAAAGAGCCAACATTTTCAATTTTTTGATAATGTTGGCTCTTTTACTGTCTGAAAATCTATTTCTTTACTTATTCTTTACATAAAGGATGAGTAAATGTTACATAATATCGATAAAATAAAAAACGAAGGGAAAGAATAACTATGAAAAAAAATAAATTAATATGGGTAGTTGTGACCATTTTTTTTGTTTTAGCAGGATGTTCTGCTCATAATGGTAAAGAGCCTCATCCGATCCAAGTGGTTGGCTCCAGTGCTATGCAGCCGATCGTCGAGATGGGAGCGCACGAGTACCAAAAAAATCATACTGAGCAGAAAATCACAGTTCAAGGCGGCGGGTCTGGTACTGGATTGAGCCAAGTTCAAAGCGGGGCTGTAGATGTTGGCAACTCTGATATCTTTGCTGCACAGCAAAAAGGGATCGATGAAACAAAATTGCTCGATCACAAGATAGCAGTAGTGGGCATTGCTCCAATTGTGAATAAGCAAGCTGGCGTAACTAACGTTAGTTTATCTCAACTTCAGAAAATTTTTACTGGCCAATATACGAACTGGAAACAGTTGGGTGGAGCCAATGTAAAAATCGTGGTCATTGACAGGGCGCAAGGCAGCGGTACGCGTGCCATCTTTGACAATGAGGTTACTCAAGGGGTCAAAAAAATGCATGCACAAGAGCAGGATTCAAATGGTTCAGTTCAGCATATGGTTGCAGATACTCCAGGAGCGATCAGTTACGTTTCATTTCCTTATTTGAAAAATACCTTTGTTTCCTTAAAAATCAATAATGTTGCTCCAACTGAAGCAAATGTTACGACAAATAAGTGGAAATTATGGGGTTATGAGCATATGTACACTAAAAAACACCCTTCTGCTGAAACAACAGCTTTCATTAAATATTTAACAAAATCCGACAAGATACAGGAGCAATTGTTAAAAAGGCTCCATTATATTTCTTTAAGGTCTATGCAGGTTCAAAAAGATCAAAATGGAAATGTTACCCGGAAGTAAAGAGAGGTGTCAATTATGGATCCAATTAAGGAAAAAATTCAAAACAGATCCAAAGAAACACGGCAAGAGATCACTGGCCAAATATTAAGCTATACTTGTATTTTTTTGATCGTGCTGGTGGTTATTTCCATTTTTGCTTTTGTTGCTTCTAAAGGAGTGGCAACATTTACTAAAGATCATGCAAGTTTAAAAGACTTTTTGTTCACGACTGACTGGTCACCAACAGCAATTGGCAAAGATGGCAAACCGTTGGTTGGCGCTTTGCCTATGATCGTGGGTTCTTTTGGAGTGACATTTTTGGCGGTATTGTTTGCCACTCCTTTTGCAATTGGCACTGCTTTGTATATGACAGAAATTGCCAGCAAACGCGGTCATCGTTTTTTACAAGCAGTTACTGAGCTGCTGGTAGGTATTCCCTCTGTGGTATACGGGTTCATTGGTTTAAATGTCGTCGTTCCCTTTGTCAGACAGCATTTTGGAGGTTCTGGCTACGGGATACTTTCAGGAGCGTTTGTATTATTCGTAATGGTTTTGCCTACTGTGACATCCATGACAGAAGATAGTTTACGTGCCGTGCCAAAATATTATAAATCGGCTTCTCTAGCACTAGGAGCTACTGAATGGCAGACTATTTATAAGGTACTTTTAAGAGCCGCTATGCCAGGTATTTTGACCGCTGTGATCTTCGGGATGGCTCGTGCTTTTGGCGAAGCTTTAGCTGTTCAGATGGTTATAGGAAATGCTACGCTCATGCCTAAAGGATTGTTGTCCGCATCTTCCACATTAACTAGTGTTTTGACGATGGGAATAGGCAATACGGTCATGGGGACTGTCGGTAATAATGCGTTGTGGTCACTTGCGTTGGTATTATTGCTGATGTCACTGGTATTTAATCTTCTAGTAAAATGGGTCGGTAGAAAGGGGCGGTTATAGTGGATCCAAAAAAATCCAATGATCTCGCAATTATACTGATTAAAGCGATTGCGGGTCTGGTCGTAGTGATACTTGCTTTTCTACTGGGCCGTATTTTACTCCAAGGACTGCCGCATATTTCTTGGCATTTTCTGACTTCACCTGCGCAAGAGTTTATTGCTGGCGGCGGTATAGCTTACCAGTTGTTTAATTCTTTTTATTTACTGATTTTAACACTAGTGATCTCTTTTCCAATTTCCCTTGGAGCAGGTATATTCTTGGCAGAATATGCTCCGAAAAATTGGCTAACAGAAATTGTTAGGATGGCGATCGAGATCTTGAGTTCATTACCATCAGTTGTTGTTGGACTGTTTGGCTTTTTATTGTTCGTAGTGGAATTTAAATTAGGCTTTTCGATTATCGCAGGGGCCATTGCACTGACATTTTTCAACTTGCCGTTACTGACTCGTAATATTGAAGAATCATTAAATGCTGTTTCTGACCTGCAACGAGAGGCTGGACTTGCTTTAGGTTTGTCAAAGTGGCGAACAGTTGTCAAAGTGATAATCCCAGAGGCCTTGCCAGGGATCATAACTGGGATAGTTCTTGGTGCCGGTCGTGTTTTCGGTGAGGCTGCTGCTTTGATTTATACTGCCGGGCAAAGTGCTTCAACGATTGATTTTACGAATTGGAATCCGTTCAATTCCGCGAGTCCATTAAATTGGAGTCGTCCTGCTGAAACATTAGCCGTCCATATTTGGAAAATCAACTCAGAGGGGATCATGCCTGATGCAGCTGCAGTTTCCGCAGGAACTTCTGCAGTATTGATCATTGTGGTCTTGATCTTTAATCTTTCTGCTAGATATTTAGGCAACAAATTGTACCAAAAATTCACGGCTGCGGGAAAATAGAATGGAGGGTCGCATATGGATGTTGGAAAATATGATTTAAATGATACGGCGATCAAAGACTTTGACCAAAAAGAACATGAATTAGCCATAACTACTAAGAATTTGCAAGTATACTATGGCAGTAATCATGCATTTTTCGATGGTTCTTTGCAATTTGAGCGTTACCAGATCACTGCACTGATCGGCGCCTCAGGTTCTGGAAAATCAACGTTTCTGCGCTCATTAAATCGCATGAACGATGGTATAGCCCGAGTTTCGGGGAATATTTGGTACCGCGGTTTGGATATTAATTCTGCTCAGATCAATGTTTATGAAATGAGAAAACACATTGGCATGGTTTTTCAAAGACCAAATCCGTTCTCTAAATCTATCCGAGAAAATATTACTTTTGCAATCAAGGAAAATGGGCTCAGAAATAAAAAAAAGCTGGCAGAAATTGTTGAAAATAGTTTAAAAGCAGCTGCCTTATGGGACGAGGTCAAAGATATTTTAGATCGGAGCGCTTTAGAATTATCCGGCGGCCAACAGCAAAGATTGTGTATTGCACGCGCGATCGCTATGCAACCGGACATCCTTTTGATGGATGAGCCAGCTAGTGCATTGGACCCGATCTCTACGTTGAAAGTAGAAGAGACGATGATGGAGCTCAAAAAGCATTATACTATTATTATAGTGACACACAATATGCAACAGGCTTCGCGTGTGAGCGACTATACGGCTTTTTTCCATCTTGGACATGTGATCGAATACGATAAAACAAAAAACGTGTTTACATTTCCAAAAAAACAGGCAACAGAAGATTATGTTTCCGGCAACTTTGGTTAAATTATATGAGGCATTTGTAAGGATGTGGAGGGTAAAACATAGTGAGCAATTATATTTCTACTCGTAATGTGCATCTGTATTACGGTGAAAATGAAGCACTTAAGGGTATAAACCTGACTTTTCCCGATAAGGGGATCCATGCTTTGATTGGGCCCTCAGGGTGTGGAAAATCGACTTATCTTCGTTGTTTAAATCGAATGAATGATTTGATACCGAGCGTTAGAATTACCGGTCAAATAGAGATCGGCGGTACCAATATTTATGGCCCTAAGACTGATACCGTCGAATTAAGGAAAAAAGTGGGGATGGTGTTCCAACAGCCAAATCCCTTTCCATTTTCTATTTACGATAATGTTTCCTATGGGTTAAAATTAAGTGGACATAAAGATAAGGAATTTATCGATGAAAGAGTCGAAACAAGTATGCGCCAAGCTGCTGTTTGGGATGAAATCAAAGATGATTTGAGTAAAAGTGCCTTATCATTGTCCGGAGGGCAGCAACAAAGAGTTTGTATTGCGCGTGTGCTAGCCGTCAAACCGTCTGTTATTTTGTTGGATGAACCAACCAGCGCACTGGATCCTGTTTCGAGTAATTTGATTGAAGAGATGCTTTTGACTTTGCGAGAAGACTATACTTGTTTGATCGTGACTCATAATTTGCAGCAAGCATCTCGTATTTCGGATACCACTTCATTTTTCTTAACTGGAAGTTTGATCGAAACTGGAAAGACAAAAAGAATTTTTGTGGAACCGCAACAAAAAGAAACCGATGACTATCTTAGTGGTCGCTTCGGATAAGGGGTGAAAGAAATGAGCAGGTTACTCGATTCACAGATCAAAGATTTAAAGCGCAGCTTTGTGACCATGGGGCTTAATGTTTCTACTGCGCTCAAAAATTCAGTAGAAGCTTGGAAAAATGAAGACAAAGAGTTGGCACAATTCGTGATGACGGGCGATGAAGAGATCAATGAACAGGAAACACACTTGGAGGGAAAATCGGCCCAAATTATTGCCCTGCAACAGCCAGTAGCGGGAGATCTTCGCAAGATCGTGGCGATCTTAAAGGCAAGCTCTGACGTGGAACGTTTGGGAGATCACGCTGTCCACATTGCTAGAAAAGCAGCCAATGGCGACAAGGGCCCCAGGAAGTCTGAACTTGACGCCCTTATCCTAAAAATGGCTGAAAATGATCAGTCGATGCTGACAGATATGCTCCAGGCATATTCGGAATTGGACGATGTTGCCGCGGTGAAAATTTCTGAAAAAGATCATATTACTGATGAATATTTGCATCAGTTAAACCGCTTGATCTTAAATGAGATCCGAAATGATCATGAATTTGCAATTGAAGGTTTTGATTACATGAAATTAGGGAATCATTTGGAAAGGATCGGCGATTACGTTACGAATATTGCCGAATGGATCGTTTATACGCAACGCGGACGGATCACTGAATTAGGGCGTAACGACTATTGAACCAGATCGAGAAATAGCCAAATATAAGTTTGCAAATTCTTCACGTTATTTACACTGATCTGTGTAAACAACGTGAAAAATGCACAAAATAAGTTCGCTTTTTACCAAAAGTGTGGTAGAATTACTTTGTGCTCAAGAAGAGTAATTTTAGATGTAAAACTTTATAGGAGGCTATTTTATGTCATTCGTTAATGGTAATAAAATCTTTGCAGATGCTCGTAAAGGTCATTATGCTGTCGGTGCTTTCAACACTAATAACCTTGAATGGACTCGTGCAATTTTGAAGGGTGCTCAGGAAAAGAACGTTCCAGTTTTGATCCAATCATCAATGGGCGCTGCTAAATACATGGGCGACTACCAATTGGTTAGAAACTTGGTTGAACAAGAAATGCGTGTTATGGGCATCACAGTCCCAGTTGTCATGCATTTAGACCATGGTAACTACGAAGCTGCTAAAGAGGCTATTGCTGCTGGTTATACTTCGGTTATGTTTGATGGTCATGATCTTCCGTTCGAAGAAAATTATGCTAAGACTAAAGAAATTGTTGCTTTAGCTCATGCAAAGAACATCTCTGTTGAAGCTGAGGTTGGTTCGATCGGCGGTACCGAAGATGGTATTACTGGCGAAGGTGAATTAGCTGACGTAAACGAAGCCAAGAAGGTCGCTGACTTAGGCGTTGATTACCTTGCATGCGGTATTGGCAATATTCATGGCCAGTATCCTGCTAACTGGAAAGGCTTGAACTTCGAACGTTTGCAAGAAATTGCCGATGTTATCAAGACTCCACTTGTGTTACATGGCGGATCTGGCATCCCTCAAGAACAAGTTGTTAAAGCTATCAAGATGGGTGTTGCTAAACTCAATATCAACACTGAATGTCAATTAGCATTTGCAGCTGCAACACGTAAATACATTGAAGCCGGTAAGGATAAAGAAGGTAAGGGCTTTGATCCACGTAAGCTGTTAGCACCAGGTACACAAGCTATTACAGACACAGTTGAAGAAATCATTGATTGGATGGGAACTCCTTCGATCAAATAATCTTTAGAAATATATTTAGGACCGGGAAACTTCAAATGTTTCTTGGTCCTTTTTATTTGACCAAAATTTTCAATCTAATGCTAGATGGTGTTGATATTGTTTCGTGTTTTTCTTCCAAAATTTTACGCTGTATGAAACAGCCTGCCAGGTTTTTTTTATTTGTCAGATCAGTAAAATATTTTAAATGTAATTTATTGGCTCCAACTATTAGCAGCAGCAAAAACATAAGAAATGCCTTTTTATTGAGTGATCGAAGTTCGCTAAATTAAAAAGTATTTATACTTGACTTATTATAGTATTCGCTTTAATTTAAATATGTAAAAGGAAACGTTTTCATCCAGAAAAAAGGAGAGGATATTGTGAGTAAGAAAATTACTGCGGCTGTTATCGAAAAGATCAACTCAGATTTTGAATTGGAAGACCTGGAAGTAGACGATCAACCGAAAGCTAATGAAGTATTAGTGCATATTGTTGCCAGCGGCATCTGTCATACTGATCAGACAGTCCGCGATGGTTCTGCCGGACCATATCCATATCCAGGAGTTGTGGGCCATGAAGGCGCTGGGATCGTCGAGAAAGTCGGACCCGGTGTTACTTCGACAAAACCAGGCGATCATGTAATACTTTCTTACGATTACGATGGAACTTGCAGCAACTGTCTAAAAGGCCATCCATCATCATGTTTGGATTGGGCCAAGTTAAACATGGCTGGAGTCCGTCCTGATGGTTCAGTTGCTTTCAAAAAAGAAGATGGCGAAGACGTGCACAACTTCTTTAACCAATCTTCATTTGCGACAGAAACTATTGTTCAAGATAGAAATGTCACTGTCGTTGATAAAGGTATCGACTTGCGCAAGGTAGGTCCTTTAGGATGTGGTTTTGTAACCGGTTCCGGAACAGTCTTTAACGGCTTGAATCCTGAAGAAGGATCGACGTTGGTAGTTATCGGTACTGGTGCGGTTGGTGCCGGTGCGATCATGGCTGCTAAGATCCGCGGATGTGCTGATATTATCGGTGTTGACCTCGTTGATCATCGTCTGGAAACTGCAAAAGAATTAGGGTGCACGTACACGATCAACAGTTCTAAGACAGACTGGGTCAAAGACCTCAAAGAATATACTGATGGTCGGGGTGCTGATTATGCAGTTGATACAACAGGTGTTTCTGCCGTTATGAAACAGGCACTTGATGCACTAGGTTCTGGCGGGCACTTAGCTCCGATCGCTGTTACAAATAAGTCCCTTGAATTCTTGCCGTGGAATGAATTGACAGCTTCACAAAAACACGTCGACGGCGTTTTAATGGGTGATGCAGTTCCTCAGATCTCATTACCGCGTTTGATCAAATACTGGCAGCAAGGACGTTTTCCATTTGATAAGTTGGAAAAGTTCTATGATTTCAGCGAAATCAACGAAGCTAATAAAGCTTCTAATGACGGTTCTGTGATCAAACCTGTCCTGATCCTAGATAAAGACTACACACCAGGCCAGTAAAAGTAAAACCATTTTGTAAATAAATAGAAATGGCCATTAATGTTCTCAGCATGAATGGTCATTTCTTTGGGCCTAATAATGGGTTACTTTTAAACCACTAGTAAAAATTTTATTTTAGCGATGAATGGGAGGGATATTTTTGACTCTTGTAGTTTCGACTGTGAAGCAAAATAATGGAGACGATCGGGTGGCTTTGACGCCAGATGTTTGTGCAAATCTGGTCAAAAATGATTTGACAGTCTTGATAGAAAAAGGCAGCGGAGTAGCAGCAGATTTTATGGATAGTGAATATGAAGAAGCGGGCGCAAAACTCGTTGATCATAAAGAAGCCGTGACCAAAGCCGATATCTTAACAGTCGTGTCTTTGCCAGATGACAAAACTTTAGGACTCTTGAGTGAGGCTCAGGTTTTGTTGGGACTGATCAATCCAATAGTGCAACATGAAAAAATTAAGAAGCTGGCAGATCAGAAAGTTACTGCATTGGCCTTTGAATTATTGCCGCGCACCGTGTCTCGGTCGCAGACGATGGATGCATTAAGCTCTCAGTCTTCGGTTGCGGGCTACGAGGCAGTATTGGATGCCGCGGCTCATTTTAAAAGATATTTACCAATGATGATCACAGCAGCAGGTACTGCCAAACCAGCTAACGTCCTTGTTTTAGGGGCCGGAGTTGCTGGGCTTCAAGCAATCGGGACGGCCAAGCGCTTGGGTGCTGTCGTGACTGGCTATGATGTTCGACCAGATTCTAAAGGTGAAGTTGAATCGCTAGGTGCAAAATTTTTGACCAGTTCAGTAACAGCAGCAACTAAAGGCGGTTATGCTCGTGAGCTGACGAGTGCAGAGCATCAAAAACAGCAAGATGAATTGATCAATTATATCGGTCAAAATGACATCATCATTACCACTGCACAAGTACCAGGGAGAAAACCCCCTTTGTTGGTTCCTGAAAAAGCTGTCTCTGCTGCTAAGGCAGGTACGGTGTTTGTTGACCTGGCGGCGAGCGACTTAGGAGGAAATGTTGCAGGCTCTAAGCCAAAAGAAGTAGTGGAGACCGAAACACACGTTAGGATCATTGGTGCTTCAGATCTGCCGAGCCGTTTAGCATCGTCATCTTCTTCAATGTATGCTAAAAATGTTCAAGCAGTGATCAAAGCATTGGTCAAGGACAGTAAAGTGGCACTCGATGTAAAAGACGATGTATTTGGTCAACTAACTGCAACTTATCAAGGGCAAATAGTTTCCGACCGGCTTAAAAAAGCGCTGGGACAGTCAGAGAAAAAGGAGGCACAAGTATGAGTCAAGAGTTATACACTAATTTGGCGATTTTTGTTTTGAGTCTGTTAGTGGGCTTTGAAGTGATGGGTAAGATTCCGGCGACCTTACAGACCCCGATGATGTCTGGTGCCAACGCTATTCATGGTGTCGTAGTTGTGGGGGCATTCGTAATTGCTGCTCAAGCCGATAACTGGTACTTTTATGTCTTAGCATTCCTAGCAGCATTTTTCTCGGCCATCAACGTTTCCGGTGGGTATACAGTGACAGACCGGATGTTGAATATGTTTGTCCAACCCAGAGAAAATAAAAACCAAGGAGATGAACATAAATGAGTATATTAGTTACAATTTCTTCACTTGTTTATTTGATCTCTGCCGTCTGCTACGTCCTTGGTGTACATCTGATGCGGTCACCTAAAAATGCTCGTCAGGGTAATTTATTGTCAGGCGTTGGTATGCTCTTGGCTGTGATCATGGTCATTATTCAGTTGGCGGTAAAACATGAGGTAACTCTAATAGGACTTATTGTGTTAATAGTTGGTCTATTAGCAGGTGTTCTTTATGGGGTTCGTAAAGCCCAGAAAGTGCCGATGACAGATGTTCCCCAGCTGGTTTCACTTTTTAATGCAGTTGGTGGTGGCGCTGCGGCGGTCATTGGTATTTTTGACTACACTCATGAGGCTGCAGGCTCAGGCTTAAGCGTTGCTTTTTCTCTTCCGGTATTACTCGATATCGTGATAGGCGGTGTTACCTTTTCTGGCTCGTTGATTGCGACAGGAAAATTGTCAGGCCACGTTGCGGGCAAGCCGCTCCGCTTTTTTGGCGATCGTTTGTTAAACGTCATCGCCCTTATTGCTATTCTCATTAGTGCGGTCTGGATGATCGGTTTTCCAGTCAGCGTTTGGGCTATCATCATCAGTTTGGCTGCTAGCCTGGTATTTGGCTTGTTAATGACGTTACCGATCGGTGGGGCTGATATGCCGGTCGTAGTTTCTCTTTTGAATGCCTTTACCGGTCTTGCAGTTTCTTTTGCCGGTTTTGTGATCGACAATCAGGTCTTGATAATTGCCGGTGCCTTAGTTGGTGCAGCCGGGACGATTTTGACTTTGCAAATGGCTGACGCTATGAACCGTTCAGTTGCCAAGATCTTGGCTGGAGGATTTGGCGTTGGTGAAGAAGAGCCAGAAACCGGCGGCGAAAGCCAAAAGGTCAATGTTAAGGAGACGTCGGCAGACGACGTCGGCTTGCAATTAGCCTATGCACAAAATGTAATGATCGTTCCGGGCTACGGCTTAGCTGCTGCCCAGGCGCAACATGAAGTGGCAGAGCTTGCGAAATTATTGACCGGTGCAGGGATCAACGTCAATTACGCGATCCATCCTGTTGCTGGCCGGATGCCGGGTCATATGAACGTTTTATTGGCCGATGTTAATGTTCCGTATGATCAGATGAAGCAGTTGGATGAAGCTAATCAGATGTTTAGTAATACCGATGTTGCACTTGTAATCGGGGCTAATGACGTAACTAATCCCTTAGCACGGGAGAAGGGCAACGATATTTCGGGGATGCCGATCTTGGACGTCGATCATGCTAAATCCGTGGTAGTCATCAAACGTTCGATGCACAGCGGGTATGCAGGAGTTTCTAATCCATTATTCAGTGAAAGCAACACCAGCATGTTCTTCTCAGATGCAAAAAAGGGTCTGCAAGAGATCATCGCTGCTGCTAAACAATATTTACAGTAAAAATGAGCTGCTCTAAACTTGTCAAGAACAGTTTCGAGGCATTAAACAGGAAGCACGTAAGTCATATTTATGAACCTGTAACGTTATTGACTTATGAAAGGGATGATCATAAAAAAGAAATTACAGCACAAATCAAAGCGGTTGAAAGATCCATATTTAAGAAAGGAGTTTTTTCTAATGGCTAAAGTGTTATGTGTTTTGTATCCTGATCCTGTAAATGGTTACCCGCCAAAATATGCACGTGATTCTATTCCAAAGATCACGCATTATCCTGACGGATCTACCGTGCCTACACCCAAGTCAATTGATTTTAAGCCTGGCGAGTTGTTAGGTTCTGTTTCTGGGGAACTCGGACTACGTAAATTTTTGGAGTCTCACGGACATCAACTGGTTGTGACATCAGATAAAGACGGGGAAAATTCTACATTTGATAAAGAACTGCCAGATGCTGATGTCGTCATCTCACAACCATTTTGGCCTGCCTATCTGACTGCTGACAGACTTAACAAGGCTAAAAAACTCAAATTAGCCATCACAGCTGGTATCGGATCAGACCACGTTGATTTGAATGCTGCTAACGAACATGACTTGACGGTGGCTGAAGTTACTTATTGCAATAGTATCAGTGTTGCCGAACATGCTGTCATGCAAGTGCTGGCGTTAGTTCGAAATTACATTCCTTCACATGATTGGGTCAAGAAGGGCGGCTGGAACATAGCTGATTGTGTTTCCCGCGCTTATGATCTTGAAGGAATGACCGTTGGTGTTGTTGGTGCTGGTCGGATCGGACGGGCTGTCTTAGAGCGGTTAAAGCCTTTTGGTGTTAAGTTAGTCTATAACCAGCGTCATCAACTGCCGCACGATTATGAAGAAAGCGTTGGGGCAACCTTTATTCCTGATGTTCATGATCTTGCTAAACAAGTTGATATTGCCGTCTTAGAAACACCGCTATACTCTTCAACCTATCATATGTTCGATGAAGATATGATCAATTCCATGAAACGCGGGTCGTATATTGTTAATAACGGCCGTGGTGAATTAGTTGACCGTGATGCAATCGTCAAGGCTGAAAACAGCGGTCAATTAGCTGGTTATGCCGGTGATGTTTGGTATCCGCAACCTGCACCTGCAGATCATCCATGGCGCAGCCTGCCTTATGAGGGAATGACCCCGCACGTTTCCGGAACGACTCTTTCAGCTCAAGCACGTTATGCTGCCGGGGTACGTGAGATTTTAGAAGACTATTTTGATCATAAACCGATCAGAGAAGACTATCTAATTTCTCAAGGTGGTAATTTAGCCGGAGTAGGTGCCAAATCTTACACTGTCACTAAAGGCCAGGCAAGCCCAGGAAGTGGCGAAAAATCAGAGCCGACTCATGCTTAAATAAGATCATTAGATAAAATTCTTAAAACTGTCAGAAAATTTCGAAAAAATAAGCTCACTAGATTTTCAAAATGGCTTATTTTAGAGATGATACAAAAAAGGAGTTGGGACAAAACGTTCCATAATCCGATAAAATACCACCATATTTTCCTGTTTTTTGAAAATTTGGTGG
>CAKPZY010000016.1 GCA_934215475.1 uncultured Ligilactobacillus sp. | reverse complement strand
AAGTAATGCACACAGAAGTTCCCAGCCGGTTACTGGGAACTTATTTTTTTTAAAAAATAAGTTTTCAAGTTAAAATTATAAAAGATATCAGAGACTATTATAAGTTATCATTGACAATACTTTGAGCTTAAATTTGGTTAGATGGGGGAAAATGCATGGAAGAAAATAATCCAAAAGGAACACAAAACCATGTCAAGTGGTCAGCGTCTTGGTTTTTTCATTGGATCATGAACAGCCGTTTCGCGGTTTCTATGCTAGTGGTTTTATTGGTTTTGCTGATCATTCTAGTATTGAGCAAGATCTCTTGGATCTTGAGCCCCCTGGTGGTCTTGTTTAATACAGTGGCTTTACCGCTCATTATAGCTGGGGTCTTTTATTATATATTGAATCCAGTGGTTGACAGACTGCAAAAAAGTTACAAAATGAGGCGTTCACTCTCCGTGACGATCTTGTTTGTGCTTGTAGCAGCGGTTATTGCTTGGGGCATCGTTGCTTTGATACCGGTGGTCCAAAGACAGATGCAAGATTTCTTGACTAATTGGCCAGAGTACTGGCAAAAATTAGAAGATTTTGTTGTTGCTCTTTTTTCGGCAGATGGTATAAAAGATCTGCAAAACAAGCTGACCACTTTAAATTCTGAATTTGGGGATCTCTTTAAACCCGGGAAAGCTGTGCAGTTTCTTCCCAAATCTTTAAGCTCGATCGGAAGCATTCTTTCCAGCGTGACCTCAGTTATCATATCTGTGATCACCGCACCGTTTATTTTGTTTTATTTGCTTAAAGACGGACATAATCTCCCGGACTATTTAGTTGGTTTTTTGCCAAACCGCTATCGTTTGGGTACGAAAGATGTATTGAAGACCGTGAATTCTCAATTGAGCCATTACATTCGTGGGCAGCTGGGAGTTGCTTTTTTCGTCGGTATCATGTTTTGGATCGGCTATTTGTTCATTGGTTTAAGGTATGCGTTATTGCTTGGGATCATAGCAGGTTTATTGAACCTGATCCCATATCTTGGATCGTTTTTAGCGATGGTGCCATCCGTGGCGATCGGTTTATTCACTTCGCCGTTCATGTTAGTCAAAGTACTGCTTGTTTTTGTGATCGAACAGACTTTTGAAGGGCGCTTGGTTTCACCCTTAATTTTAGGCAACAGTATGAAATTTCACCCACTCACTGTATTATTTGTTCTGCTGGTTTCTGGAAAGCTCTTCGGTTTGGCAGGTGTCATTTTGGGAGTCCCGGGGTATGCGGTCCTGAAAATTTTGGCCACTTCATACTTTGATTGGTTTAAGAAAAGCCACCCAGATCTGTATCTTAATGATCAAGCGGGAACTAAGAAATTAAAAGAACAAGTTCCAAGAAAATAGCAGGTCTTGCTCTTAAGTTTCATTGTTTCGTTGTTTAGTGTGAAATTGGTGTCTGCTTTGGCTTGATAGTGTCCAGTGAAGTCAGCTCACGCTCGCTTTTTCGACAGTTTATTTTTGGTTTGTTTTTGAAAGGATGTTTTTCAATGAGAGTCTTTGTTATTGGTGCTTCAGGAAATGTTGGCCGTTTAGCTGTGTCAGCTTTGAAAAAAGCTGGCGAGGACGTGATGGCGGGAGTCCACCGGCAAGAACAAGCAACTGAGTTGCAACAGGCAGGTTTTCAAGCGGAAGTCTTTGACTTGTTAAAACAGCCTGAGGCTTTGGCAAAGCAGCTCCATGATTATGATGCGATCGTCTTTTCTGCCGGTTCGGGCGGCAAAACTGGGGATGATATGACTCTACTGGTGGACTTGGATGGAGCTGTCAAAAGTATGCAGGCTGCTGAAATTGCTGGTATTAAGCGATTTGTTATGGTAAGTGCACTTTTTGCAGAAGAAAGAAAGAAGTGGTTCTCCATCAAGCCATATTATGCTGCTAAATTTTATGCCGATGAGTGGCTGCGCTACCGAACTTCTTTAGACTATACGATTTTAGAACCAGGGGCTTTGACATTTGATCGGCCGACGGGCAAAGTTACCACCGATATTCCTGAAAACGGCGGTTCGATCAGCAGATCAGATGTTGCAGCTGCCATCGTTACCAGTCTGCATGATTCCTCTTCTATTGGTAAAATCATTCCACTGATCTCCGGCAATGAGCCGATAGGCGATGCTATTGCTGGAGCTGAGTGAAAGATGAATAGGTAAGCTAAAACTTTCCAGAAGACATTGGAAACTCTATCTGTTATGGGTAGAGCTTTTTTATAGGTTTAATTATTTTAAGCTATAAATTCAGTTTACTTGGCGTAGTGTCAGATTTTGACTAAACTAATGCTAAAAGAGGTGGGTTTAATAATCATGAAAAATGGTGTCGTGATCTTAGGTGTTGGTCCAGGATTGGGTTTTTCCTTAGCCAAATTATTTGGAAAGGCAGGGCAAAAACCAATTTTATTAGCTAGAAATAAGAATAAGTTGACCGCTTTGCAAGGCAAATTATTAAAAGTTGATGTCCAAGCTGAAATATTTCCTGCTGATGTGAATGATGAAGCAAGTATTTCGCATATTTTGACGGATGTTTCGAAGGACGGCATACCGCAAACATTAATTTTCAATGCAGCTGATATGCGTCCCAGGAAACCCAGTGAATTGACACTTGGCACACTTCAGGAAGTATTTGGTACTAATGTTTTTAGTGCAGTTGCCATAACCCAGGCTTATTTAAAGCTAGAACCATCTTATGAACAGCCCAGGGAGATCTTGCTAACAGGAGGGAGCCTTTCTGATGCTCCTGCTCAGAAAGCAAGCAGTCTCTCTATGACCAAGGCGGCGCTAAAGAGCTATGCGCAAGTATTAATGCAAAGCTTAGAAAATACGCAGGTTGCAGTTAACTTGATGACTGTCAAAGCTTTCATGAATAAAGAAAAGGGTACAGATCCAGATGTTATTGGCAAACAATATCTAGCAGCTGCTAAGCGCCATCAAAGCGGCGAATTAGTTGGTACAGGCAAGTAGCAGGACTACAAGACTGAAAAAAACGAATTTCCGCACGTGGTGGAAATTCGTTTTTGTACAAGTTAGCCATTAAAATTCTTGTCAAAATTGTTAACAGCGTCTACGGAGCCGATCACAGCTAGTTTGTCCTTATAATGGACCATGCTTTTGGCGTCAGGATAAACGTTAACGTTATCCTCCTGAATGATCGCAATTACGTTGACATCAAATTTATTTCTTAGTGCCAACTCGCCCAATGTTTTTTCGGTATACTCTTTATTATTAACTTCAACCTCAGCTAAGGTGACTTCAGAACTCAGGTCTAAGTAGTCAATAATGTGTGGTTGCCGGTGGTGTAAAACTATCCGTTTAGCCATATCCAATTCGGGCTGGACGATCTGGTCGGCACCGATGCGCTCGAGGATCCTCGCATGGCTGCGATTTAAGGCCTTGCAAATGAGATCTTTGACGCCAAGGTCCTTACAGTTTAAAGTGGATAACACACTGGCCTGGATGTCCGAACCAATTGTAATAAAAACATGGTCGAAGGAAGCCAGGTTTAATTTACGTAAGGCCTCTTCATCTTGCGCGTCAGCAATCACTGCTTTATTTGCAATGTTCATATATCTGTCAACTAATTTTTCTTTGACGTCAATGGCCAATATCTCTTGGTGTTCCTTGGCTAATTCTTGGCACAAGGCCCCACCAAACTTACCCAGCCCAATGATCGCATAATTTTCATCAGCACGGGTAACCTGATTTTTATTTTTGAATTTTTTATCCAATCAAAACACTCTCCTCTGGATAGCGAATGTTGCTTGGCTTGTCTTGAGCATTGAGAACGGCATACATTACGTTGAAGATCCCAACTCTGCCAATGAACATCATCAACATGATGACTATCTTGCCTAACAAGGTCAGGTGAACAGTCAAGCCTAAACTGATCCCAGTGGTACCAAATGCTGCCAAGACTTCAAAGATGATGTATTCGAGGCCCATATCTTGTGGAAGCGGCTGAGTCATACTCAAAACAAAGGTGGCAATGGAGACCATCAGGAAAGCTACAATGACTAAAGTCAAAGCACGGTAGATATTTTCTCGGGGTAAACGGCGATTGCTAAAGTTGACATCGTGCTGTCCTCGCAATGTCGCCCATGTTTGAATAGCCAGTAAACCGACTGTGGTACTTTTGACCCCACCGGCTGTAGAACCTGGTGTCCCGCCAATGAACATCAAGATCATTGTTAAAAAGATACCTGCCATCGATAAGTGGGTATAGTCAAAAGTAACTAACCCAGCGGTCCGTGGAGTAACAGCCATGAACATCACATTTACTATCCGATGAAACAAAGAAGCTTGTGGATCAATGTTTGAAAAGCCGTCTTCAGTCAACCAGTAAAGCAGTCCGCTAGCAACGACTATCACGAAACCAGTACGAATAGAAAGCTTGGTGTGCAGTGAAAGGTGACGCCGCTTTATGTATGTCAGCAGATCACGCCATACAAGAAATCCAATTGAGCCTGAGAGGATCAATAGACTCAGGATGAATAAGACATAAGTATTATTTTTAAATTGTGCAATACTGTTTCCAAAAAGAGAAAAGCCGGCATTACAAAAAGCCGAGACAGAGTGAAAAATGCTGAGCCATGCTCCTCTTAGCCACCCATATTTAGGATAAAAGTTAAAGAATAGTAGCAGTGCTCCTACACTTTGGATCCCTAAAGAAAGGCTAACTATCAATTTGATCAACTTGACTTGAGAAAGATGCTGCAAGTTAAGCGATTCCTGGGCAAGCAGCTGAGTTGAGAGACTCAAACGGTGCCTAGTAGACGTAAACATCAAAACCATAAAGGTCATAAACCCTAAGCCGCCGACCTCGCTGAGCATCATGATAACGAACTGTCCAAAAAAAGACCAGTGGCTCCCGGTATCAACCAAAGTCAGGCCCGTCACGCAAGTGGCACTTGTCGCTGTAAACAGAGCAGTAATAAAAGATGAGTTGATTCCGTGGACAGTAGCAATAGGCAGTGTGAGGAGGATCGTTCCTAATAAAATGACTGTCACAAAACCGGTCGTCAAGGTGCTGGATAATGTAAAATGACGGTCTGCAAAAGTAAACAAGAAAATGCCTCCTTACTATTTCGCTTTGATTATACACTTTTGTTATTTATTTTAAAATCTCGAACTGTACATAGGGCTGAGCTGATACTGTTTATTTAAATATAATATAATGAATGTGATAAGTTGTATTCTAACGACAGAAAAATTTTCTACAAAAAACAAGCTTATTTATCTCGTGAATACAGGATATTTTATTCTGTCGTTGTGTGTATATAAATTGAAGGGGCGTATGTTAAACTATTACTGACGGAGGTCGTGTGAATGGCAACTAAACGTATTGATAAACTTTTAAATATAGTTAATAAAAGACAAAAAATTGCAGTTAATGATCTGAGTAGACTATTAGATGTTTCAAAAGTGACTGTTCGTAAGGACCTTTCGGAACTTGAATCCAAAGGGCTTTTGGTGCGCAAACATGGATACGCGATCATTAATAATCCAAGCAACCTCAATTATCGGCTAGCACAAAATTATGGTATTAAGCAAAAGATTGCCGCCAAAGCAGCTGATCTAATCAGCGATCAAGAGACGATCATGGTCGAATCTGGTTCAACTTGTGCGTTAATGGTGCAAGAGTTAGGGAAGCAGGAAAAACACGTCACCGTGATCACTAATTCTTATTTTATTGCTGATTTTGTCTCGGCTTATGCCAATATCAGCGTCTTTATTTTAGGAGGCAAATATCAAGCCGAGTCAGAAGTCGTGGTAGGTCCAATAGCAAAGGATGTCTTGAAGAATTTTCGGGTCGATAAACTTTTTATTGGGATGGACGGTTTTGACAAGGATCAGGGTTTCTTTGGACGCGACATTATGCGGGCTGATATAGTACAGGCGATGGAACAAAATGCCAAAAAAATCATCATTTTAAGCGATTCAACTAAATTTAATAAAATTAGTTTGATCAAATTGGCGGATTTTAAAGAAACCAATATGATCATCACTGATAGTAATATACCGGTGTCTGCAAGGAAAATTATTGAAAACAATCACATAAAATTACAAGAGGTCAGCTAAGATATGTAAATGCTAACCACTCGCATCCCTGGAGGTGAGTATATGTGTGGACGTTTTATGTTTCAACCTGATGCTAGCCCGGAAATTGACCGAATTTATCGTTTGGCCAAACAAAATGGTTATGACCCGAAAATTGGAGAAATTTTTCCAAGTGATTTGACTGCTTTGATTGTTAGCGGAGACAAACAAGTTCGAGTTATGGCGATGAAGTGGGGGTTTCCAGGCTTTAAACCGAAACAAGTCTTGATCAATGCGCGTTCTGAAACAGTTGCAACTAAGCGCATGTTCGCTGCTGCGTTTAAGGCAGACCGTTGTGTTTATCCAACAACAGGCTTTTTTGAGTGGACCAAGCAAAAGGACAAGATCTGGTTTAATTATCAGCAAAAGCTTCAACCCTTATATATAGCTGGAATATACTCCAAATTTGACGATGAAGAGAGGAGCATCTTGCTGACGACTGCTCCTAATGAATCGGTTTCTCCCGTGCACAACAGAATGCCTTTGATTTTGGAAAAAGACCAGATCAATAAGTGGATCTATAGCCGTTCATACGCGCAGGCAATATTAAATGCTAAAATGCCGGCTTTAGACTCCAAAAATTGGGAGGTGCACTGAAAGGCTGCCCCTCTTGACATCCATCCAGGCCGTAAAATAAACATGGGGCTTACAGTGGGAGATATAGGAAGGAAAGAGAATTTGCGGAAACAGGGAAAACTATTAATTATCGGCATCATTTTATTTGCTGGCTGTATGCGTACTCCGATCGGAATGGTCTCGCCTTTATTAAGCGATATAGAACATTCATTGGGAGTACCTGCAGTGTTGCTGGGAAGCATTACCACGATCCCATTACTGTGTTTTGCACTATTTTCACCATTTGTGCCTAAATTTGGTAAGAATTTTGGCAATGAACGAGTGATGTTCATTGCAGTACTTATTTTGGCAATTGGAAATTACTTAAGAGTATTTTCAACAACTTGGCTATTGATCGGGACATTGTTGGTGGGCTTGGCGATCGCGGTCTTAAATGTTTTGATGCCTGTAACGGTCGCACAAGAATATCCGCGCCGAGTTGGGATCATGACGAGTGTTTATACTTTTTCGATGACCTTATTTAGTGCCATAACTTCGGGACAAAGCATTGCTTTGGCTGATCAGATAGGCTGGCAAAAAGCAATGCAGAGTGTTTCCCTTCTGGCTATCTTAGGAATGATTTTCTGGGTGCCTTCGTTAAAGGGTAGGCATACGCCAAAACGAACAAAAAAGACCGGCAGTTCAGTGTGGAAGGCTCGCGGTGCGTGGTATCTGTCTATTTTCATGGGCCTGCAATCCTTGTTGTTTTACACAACTTTGACATGGGTGCCAAGTATCTTGACAGCTCATGGGATCCCTCGTGGACAAGCGAGTCAATTATTTGGTCTAATGCAGCTTGCTTCACTAATTACGAGTTACTTTATTCCTATTTTGGCATACCGGCTCAAGAGGGAACGCAGCATTATACTTACTATGGGAGCTGGCTTTCTTTTAGGCGTTGGTTTATTGATCGTTCCAACCAAAAGTGTGGGATCAACGGCTATGATCTTGATAGTTTTAGGCTTGGCTTCCAATATGGCGTTTAGTCTGACCATGACCTTGTTCAATATAAAAACCGATACTCCCGAACAAACGGCACAAATCTCAGGGATGTCCCAGGCAGTCGGATATATATTAGCCGCTTTTGGTCCGCTGGTTTTTGGTTACTTGGAACAACTTACAGGCTCATGGAATATCCCTTTGATGTCTTTGCTGGTGGTAATAGTCATTTTGACAATGTCAGGTCTGGCTGTGGACAAAAGAAGAACGATCTTTGACTAAAAAATTCCTATCTGATCATATTCACGATCGGATAGGAATTTTTAGATCATCAGGCAGTTAACAGCTTAGTGAATTAGTGCTGTTAAGATGAGTCGCTATTTTTTATTTGGTAAACAATTTTTTATATTGTCCATAGCCCTCTTCTTCCAACTTATCTACTGGAATGAATTTGAGTGCCGCAGAATTGATACAATACCGCAGGCCGCCAGCTTCGGCGGGTCCATCCGGAAAGACGTGTCCCAGATGGGAACCGGCGTCTTTGCTTTGAACCTCTGTCCGATGCATGAGATGGGAAAAGTCATTTTTTTCGGTGACATTTTCTTTGGCCACTGGTTTAGTGAATGAAGGCCATCCGCAACCGGCGTCATATTTATCTTGGGAGGAAAATAATGGTTCCCCGCTTACTACGTCAACGTAGATCCCGTCCTCGTAGAAATCGTCATATTTTCCGGAAAACGGCATTTCAGTGGCCGCTTTTTGGGTAACTTTATATTGCTCTTTTGTCAATTTGCTTTTTAAATCGTTCTTTGTTTTGTCCATAAAAATCAGTTCTCCTTTGTAGACGTAGTGAATCAGTTGCACACGATTTATTGTAACTGATTATTCACGTTTTACCTTGAAAGTGCAAGGATGCTGCTTAACGAGCATGGCTTTGGTCGATTGACTTATCGGTCTTGGTGTATTAGTGTAGTAATACACCAGTAATTAATTTTAACGTCAGCGAGGGCAGGAATTAAAAGTATTATTCTTCCGGAATGTTCGTGAGACTGACAAAAATTGTATTAATTTTTGCTCGTAATAGGGGGGATGGCTGGTGAAGTTTAGGGATGACGTACCTATTTATCGTCAAATCAGCCGGTACATAAGTGGTGAGATCATCAGCGGGCGTATTCATGCGGGTACCAAAATACCTTCCGTGCGTCAACTCGCATTGCAATTTTCTGTAAATACTAACACAGTGCAGCGAGCTTTACGGGAGATGATAGCTGCCCAAATTTTGAAACCACGGAGGGGAAAGGGCAATTTCGTTACGACTGATACCGCGGCTATCGCAGGTTTACGAGAAATGATGGTTGAGAGGGCTGTTTTGGCGATGTATCAGCGACTGCATGCACTAAACATAAATGATGAAAGTATTAAAGCATATATCGATAATTTTCTGAGAAAAAGGAGCAGTGAAGATGGCAAAAGCGATTGAAGTGAATGAACTTTATTATAAGCGTAATCAGCGGGTCATTTTGTCAGATATTGACTTAGAAGTACAATCAGGGACAACGATCGGGTTGCTAGGTGAGAATGGTGCTGGAAAGACCACGCTCATGCGGATCATCGCTGGAGTAGCGAAAGGGGCTAAAGGGACTGTCAAGATAAATGATTTAGCCTCGCCCATTGAGCGAAAGTCACAAGTGAGTTATATGGATCCTTTGAATGACTTTGCTAAAAGTAGTAAATTGGCCGATATTTTTGACTTTTATTCATCGGTCTACAGTGATTTTGACCAGAATAAATACAGAGAGCTCAGTGATTTTCTTGATTTTGGGAGCGATCAGCATAAATTGGGCGAATTATCTAAAGGAACAAGAGAAAAGCTGGTGATCAGCCTCACTTTGGCACGCCAAGTGTCTGTATATTTGTTAGATGAACCATTTGAGGGAATAGACAGCATGACGCGCAAGAAGATCATTAATAGCTTGATCCAATGGAAAAGCCCTGAAGCAGTGATGATGATCAGTGATCACTATATTACCGAGCTGTCCAGTTTACTCGATGAAGTCGCAATTCTTAAAGATCAGCAGCTGGCCGCCCATGAAAAGGCAGAAAAAATCAGGGAAAACGGTGAAAGCATCGAAGATTATTATGAAAAATTATATGAGAATGGAGCTGACCAAGATGACAAGCCTGCGAAGAATGACTAGAGTATTGTTGACTGATAAGATCCAAACCGCGAGCTGGATCATTGCTCTGTACGTGGCGGCAATCGTCATTTCCTTAGTACCAAGTGCATTTAATGGTGAGCTTTTTACTAGGCAGTGGAGCTTTTTACTGGTTCAACACGCATTGAGCTGGTCTTTTGTGGCCATGTTGCTGGCTTTTGCGTTTCTAACACGCACAAGTGAGGGTGTCTATACTTCAAATAAGTACCGTTTGATACCAATTAGTGAAGCTAAATTATACACCGCGAATATTTTCAGTTCTTTTATTGCCTTTATCCTAGTGTTCTTGGTTCAACTGATCTTCATTCTGATCTACTACCTTTTCAACATTCGTGCAGTCAAATTAATGTTGAGTAGTAATTTTGGCGGAGCTCAAACTAGGATCTGGCTTTTTGTGCTGGCGATCATATTGACCGGAGCCGCAGGATTGCTATTCTGGTGGGCTGCTATTAGTCTCATCCATTTGCTGACGACGGCTATTTCTCGGGCACTACCTGCAAATCATCAAAAAATCTCAAAACTGGCAATTTATATCATTTTGATAGTCATCGTGATTTGGATGTTCGGCAAACTGCAAAATTGGTTATCTCAATTAGCATATTTCCAGTACATGTTTTATTCTTCCAGTATCTACACCGGACCTCTATGGTCTGCCTTGACGATGGCCATATTAGCCCTGGTCATTTCAGTAATAAATGTTTGGCTGTTGAAAAGACAAGTTGAAACAAATCAATAAAATGGCAGGGTCCATTTTTTACAAAAACAGCACTATACTTAAAACCAAATACGACCAATTTATTTAATGGTCGGAAAAGTTCGCTTTTAGGCGAGCACACCTGGTATGAATTTGAGCATTGCTAGGCAGCTCGATAAAAAGCGAACTTTATTTTGCTTATTGCAAAAAATATATTGCTTTTGTCACTAAAACGGGTATACTTGTTTCTAGAGAAATTGCTATAAAACATTTTTAAGGGGTGCACATCAATGAAGAAAAGGGCAGTTGGGGTTTTAGCGGCCACATTAATGCTAGGAATGGTTTTGGTAGGATGCGGTAATAATTCTGATTCATCAAAAGGTACAAAACATACGGTAGCCTTGGTTACTGATGGTGGTGGGATCGATGATAAGTCATTCAATCAATCCGCTTGGGAAGGCATGGAAAGTTGGGGAAAGCAACATCATTTAAAGAAGGGCCTCAACGGTTATAATTATGCTCAATCTAACTCAGACTCGGATTTTACTCCGAATTTAAATAAGCTTATCAAAGCTAAATACCAAACAGTTTTTGGAATTGGTTATAAATTAGCACCAGTTATGAAAAATGTTTCCAAACAAAATCCAAAAACAAACTTTGCAATCATTGATGATGTTATACCTGGCCGTAAGAATGTTGCTTCTGTAACATTTAAGACTGAACAATCTTCCTTCTTAGCCGGAGTTGCAGCTGCCAAAACCACTAAAACAAAAAAAGTTGGTTTCGTTGGCGGTATTAAGAGTGATGTGATCACAACCTTTGAAAAAGGCTTTACTCAAGGAGTACATTCCGTTGACCCAAAGATTTCTGTCGACGTAAAATACGTTGGTTCTTTCACTAAAGCTGATGTCGGCAATTCACTTGCATCTGCAATGTATAACAATAATGAAGATGTTATTTTCCACGCTGCCGGTGGTTCAGGTGCTGGTGTCTTTACGGCTGCCAAGAATATGGCCAAGAGCGGTAAAAAGGTTTGGGTCATTGGGGTAGATCAGGACCAAAAGGCAGATGGGAAGTACAAAGGCGGCAATGTTACTTTAGCTTCAGCAGTCAAGGAAGTTGGTAACTCAGTTAAAGATCTTTCCAATAAAGCTATGAAAGGCAAATTTCCAGGCGGCAAGGTCGTAACTTATGATTTGTCAGATAAGGGCGTCGACCTTGTTAATGATAACATGTCAACTTCCACCGAAAAAGCGGTGCAACAATATAAAGATAAAATCATTAATGGCGATATTAAAGTTAAGGCTGAATAATAGCTGCAAAAAAATGCTTTAGTAAACTTCTTCAAAAACCGTAATATCGACAATATTTTATTATGTGAATGTAAGAGGTGAAGAATCGGTCAGTCCCGGTACTTCGCCTTTTTTATAGGCAGTGTTAAAAAGTGTTAAATTATGATGATCAATAAATGATGCTGGTTTAGCAAGGGCAAAATTAAGAATAGGAGGCCAACAATGACGGAAGCAGTCGTTGAAATGAGGCATATTACCAAAAGATTTGGTACTTTTACAGCCAACGATGATATTTCGTTGAGCTTGCATAAGGGTGAGATTTTAGCTCTTCTGGGTGAAAATGGTGCCGGTAAATCAACTTTAATGGGCATGTTGTCAGGTATATTAGAAACGACCTCAGGAGAGATCCTGATCGATGGCAAAGAAGTTAAAATGGATAATCCCCGCGATGCCAAAGATTATGGCATTGGCATGGTGCACCAGCATTTTATGCTGATCCCTGCGTTTACTGTGCTTGAAAATATTATTTTAGGCGATGAACCAATTAAAAAAGGTGTGCGGATCGATTATGCCGGAGCTGAAAAAAAGATCCAAGAACTGTCTGAAAAATACCAACTTGATATCAATATTCACGCCAAAGTGCGGGATATAACTGTAGGAATGCAGCAAAGAGTCGAGATCATGAAAGCTTTGTATCGTGAGGCTAATATTTTCATTTTCGATGAACCCACTGCTGCCCTGACTCCACAAGAAATTAAGCAGCTGATGAAAATTTTTCGGGCGCTGGCTAATGAGAACAAATCGATTATTTTTATTACTCATAAACTTAAAGAAATTAAAGAGATAGCCGATAGGTGCGTAATAATCCGTAATGGTAAGGTCATCGATACTGTCAAAGTTGCTGATACTAAGGAGGAAAGTTTGGCCGAAATGATGGTTGGCCGTAAATTGCAGACGGCTGTTGAAAAAGAAAAGGTCGACCAAAGTAAAGTGATCTTAGATGTCGCCAATTTAAATGTAGAAAAGCATGGGCAAAAGCGAGTTAAGGATCTGAGCCTGCAAGTGCACACTGGCGAGATCGTCGGTGTGGCTGGGGTCGATGGCAACGGCCAGACCGAATTGATCGAGGCAATCACTGGAATGCAAAAGATCAAGTCCGGGTCAGTGAAAATCAAGGGTAAGAACTATGAGAATAAAACTGTCCGGCGTATTACGGAGGCTGGAGTAGGATACATCCCTGAAGATCGCCAGAATGTCGGCTTGATTTTACCACTGACTTTGGCAGAAAATCTTTCGTTAAAGAACTACTATCAAAAGCCTGCCAGTAAAGCAGGGATCTTGAATTACAAATACATCAATGAACATGGTCGAAAGCTGATAAAAGACTATGACATTCGTTCTCAAAATGAACAGTATCCTGTCGGTTCACTTTCAGGAGGCAACCAACAAAAAGTTGTCGTTGCCAGAGAGATCGCCAGCGACCCTGATGTGCTGATTGCTGCTAATCCTACTCGAGGCGTTGATGTGGGCGCAATCGAATATATTCATAGGATGATCAATAATGAGCGCAATTCCGGCAAAGCAGTGTTGCTGGTAAGCTTTGAGCTGGATGAGATCCTCAAGCTCTCAGACCGGATCGTTGTTATGCATGAGGGTGAAATTGTCGGTGAGATCAACCCTGAGGATACTTCTTCGAAAGAGCTTGGTATGATGATGGCTGGTAAAAAGGTCAACACAAAAGCAAAGGAGGCTGCGAATTGAAGGTAAATTTTAAATCTTCATGGGTAGTGCCAATAGTAGCGATCATAGCCGGTTTTATTATCGGTGCGGTCATTATGCTGATGTTTGGTTACGATCCCGTTCAAAATTATATCAATCTATTTAACGGAGCCTTCGGCGGTCTGTACTCAACTGGAGAAACATTGCGTAATATGACGCCGTTGGTCTTGACGGGCTTGGGCTTCGCCGTGGCTAGTAAGGCTGGATTCTTTAATATTGGCGGCTCTGGTCAGTACTTAATGGGCTGGTTTGGAGCAATCATTGTTGCCTTAAGATTTTCCTTCTTACCTGGCTGGCTCTTGATCATTATATCAATATTAGCAGGTACGATCTTGGGTGGCTTATGGTCTGGTATCGCTGGTGCTTTACGAGCTTATTTTGGAACTAGCGAAGTTATTACGACCATCATGCTGAATTACGTTTCCCTTTACTTTGTCAATTTTGCGGTCAAAGCATGGTTAGCGGAAAAAGGCGCCGATAGTTCGCCAAATATTCCTGCAAAAGCAAGTTTACGTGGTCACTTCTTAGAGAACTTGACTGCAAATTCTACGCTGCACTGGGGATTTTTGTTTGCTATCATTGCCTGTTTTATTATTTGGCTTTATTTTAATCGTTTAAAGAGCGGTTTTGAATTGCGCAGTGTCGGCATCAACGAACGGGCTTCCCAATATGCCGGAATGAATGTTAAGAAAACTATCATCGTTTCGATGCTGGTTTCAGGACTCTTGGCCGGTTTGGGTGGTGCGTTGGACGGTTTGGGCAATTTTCAAAATATTTCTGTATCGAACGCTTTGCCGCAGGTCGGTTACGATGGTATGGCTGTCGCCTTGCTGGTCAACTATAGCCCAATAGGCATTATCTTTTCTGCTTTGCTGATTTCTGCTCTGCAGATCGGGGGTCTCAGTATTTCTGTGTACTCCAATACACCAACGGAAATCGTCAGCATCGTGACAGCAGCGATAATCTTTTTCGTTTCTATTAAGTATGTCATCGAATTGCTGTTAAAAAAATGGAAGATTAGGAAAAATCAACCACAACAACCGGTTAAAGAAGAGGGGGCAGGCGAATAATGAATTTAACAACTACATTAATGACGATTCTGTCAACCACACTTGTTTATGCTGCACCGTTGATTTTTACGGCCTTAGGAGGTACTTTCTCAGAAAGAAGCGGGATAGTAAACGTGGGCTTAGAAGGTATGATGATCGTCGGTGCTTTTAGCAGCAGCATTTTTACTTTGAGCTTTTCGAAAACATTCGGCGATTTGACTCCTTGGATATCTTTATTTGTTGGGGCGATCTTTGGCTGCCTTTTCTCAGTCTTGCATGCAATAGCTACCGTGAGTTTCAGAGCTGACCATATTATTTCTGGGACCGTTTTGAACATGATGGCACCGGCGTTGTGCGTATTTTTGACTAGGATCTTTTATAATGGCAAGGGTCAAACTCCTGATATTGATCAGGGACTGGGAACGACGACTCTTCCCGGCCTGGCAAAGATACCATTTATTGGACAAGTCTTATTTACCAGAACATCGTTAGCAGCCTGGTTTGCGATCATTGTTTCACTCGTCTGCTGGTACGTTTTGTACCGGACCGGTTTTGGGCTTAGATTACGTTCTGTCGGTGAGAATCCTGCTGCGGCAGATACCTTAGGGATCAACGTTTATAAGTACCGCTATATTGGCGTTTTGATCTCTGGCTTTATGGGCGGATTTGGCGGGTCGGTCATGGCGCAATCGATCACATTAAGCTTTTCCATCAGTACTATCTCTGGCCAGGGATTCATGTCTTTAGCAGCGATGATTTTTGGCAAATGGAATCCTCTAGGCGCAATGGGAGCAGCGGTTTTCTTTGGTTTAGCCCAAAGTTTGCCGATCATTGGTGCTTATATTCCTGGATTAGGCGCTATCAACTCTGTTTGGTTCCAAATTGCCCCATACCTGATCACCATTATCGTGTTGGTCTTGTTCATAGGTAAATCTGTTGGCCCAGACGCCGATGGAGTGAACTACATTAAGAGTAAGTAAAGAAACAGCTGCTTTTATAATGAATTATCAAAGTAAAGGATCATGCCCATTTTGTCGTTCGTGGTTTATATTGAAGGCAAGTATTTAGTCGTTGACAGGTTGTTAACGACTTTTTTTTCTTTCCAATCACAATTCTTTCAGTTAGAATTAACTTGGCAACGTCTGAGTTTTACGGAAGACAAAGAATTTTATATATCAGTGAGCTCTTGAGGAGGAGTATTGATGGAACAAGGAAGAAAAACTGTTAGTAGCAGGCCTAGATTAGCAACAGGATGGGTGATCACTCTTGTGATCGTCGCCGTAGTACTAATATTTGGCGGATCATTTATCCACTATTCTAACAGTCTAAATAGTGCCAAACAGGACTTTGAACAGCAGCAAGGCGATCTGCAAAGTGCTTTGCAAAGGCGAAATGATTTAGTCCCTAATTTAGTCAGTAGTGTCAAAGGCTCAATGAGTCAAGAAAGAAAAGTCTTTGGCGATATAGCTAAAGCTCGGGAAAATTACAGCAGTGCTGCCAAATCAGGGAGTACTAAGGAACAGGCTAACGCCAATGCTCAACTGAGTGGGACAACCTCTAATTTGATCAATTTGATCAATGAGCGTTATCCCAAACTCGCCTCTAATGATAATGTTAGGAGGTTAATGGACCAGCTGGAAGGCTCGGAAAACCGAATCAATCTGGCTCGGAGAAGGTATAATCAGTCGATAAAAACATATAACAATAAAGTTGTCCGCTTTCCTTCGTCAATGGTAGCTAATATGAAAGGTATGCAGACCAAGGAATATTTTCAGGCTGATAAAAACGCCCAAACAGTACCAAAAGTTGATTTAGAACAATAATATAAGGACAAGTTATGAAGGATAAAGTTAAGAAGCTCTTAATATTTGCGGCCGTTTGTTTTACTTTTTTAGCCGGCAATGTCATTGCACAAGCTGAAAGCCCTAAAAACTTGCGCCCGGATGCACAGCATCCTGTTTTGACCGATCGTGCCGATATTTTGACACAAGCGACCAAAGATCTGGTTTTGAAACAGGAAAAATATTATTCCACAACAAAACAGAAACCTCAGATCGCCCTATTAACGATCAGTTCTAGCCGAGGCGAAGAATTAAATGATTATATTAATGACATGTATCTGACAAACAGGTGGAATATTGGTGATGCGAAGCGTGACAATGGTGTGTT
The DNA here is from genome assembly GCA_934215475.1 of uncultured Ligilactobacillus sp. Classification (GTDB taxonomy): domain Bacteria; phylum Bacillota; class Bacilli; order Lactobacillales; family Lactobacillaceae; genus Ligilactobacillus. The sequence goes on along the minus strand of CAKPZY010000016.1, from coordinate 23,708 downwards.
GATCCTTTTTGCCAAAAACAATGGTCAGAATAATGTTTTTATTTCTACCGGTGAAGGAGCTGAAACGTACCTCACTGATGCGAAAACATCTGACATTTTAAATAATAACAAATCCTTGTTAAAAAGCGGCAATACCGCCAGTATCAACCAAGGTTTGCAGAAAACATTTAAATCGGTCGTTCAAGTTACAAACAATCACTACCATTTAAAAAATCAGTTCGGTTCTGGTAACAAAGATGAGGGTAATGATAGTGATAGTCATCATATCATCACCGCCATTGTGATCATAATATTTTTCATCTATTTGCTTAGTGGTTCAGGTGGAGGCCGTGGCGGTGGCGGCGGTCGTCGGGCAAGGCGACGTGGGATGTATATCGGCGGTTTCGGCGGAGGTTTCCCGTGGCGAGGATCTTCTGGCGGTGGATTTGGCGGCGGCGGTTTCGGCGGAGGCCGCTCTGGTGGCGGAGGTTCTGGCATTTAATCCTGCGCCTCTACATCGCAAAACCCCTTTTATAAATCACCTTCAATAAAAATAAAGAATTTTTCAAGCAGAACTTAAAGCAGGATCTTACATCAGATTAGGAGAGTGTTTACCGGTGTCGTTGACAAATAAAACACCTGAAAAAGAGGTGGCAGATCTATTTGATAGAATTTCAGCTAATTATGATTCTATGAATAACTTGATCACGCTAGGAATGCACAAACATTGGCGAAAAAAGACCATGCAGGTTTTGAATGTCGCACCCGGATCTATAGTTTTAGATCTCTGTTGCGGCACTGGGGATTGGTCCATTGCTTTGGCACGCGCTGTAGGTTCGGCAGGTCATGTTTTCGCACTAGACTTTAGTGCGCAAATGCTGCAGTATGCCAAACAAAAGGCTTCTGCTGCTGGTCTCAATGATCGGGTCAGCTTTATTCAAGGAGACGCCATGGATCTGCCCTTTGACGATGGAATGTTCAATTATGTCACGATAGGTTTTGGGTTGCGTAACGTTCCGGATGCAAAACGCACTTTACAAGAAATGCAGAGAGTGTGTGTTAAGGAGGGTGTGGTAGCTTGTTTAGAGACATCCCAGCCGCAAGATCAAGTGGTTTATAAATTGTGGAAAATGTATTTTAAGTTAGTTCCACTGATGGCCAAGATGGTTACTTCCTCATACGCTGACTACGATTATCTGCAAAAGACCAGTAAAAAATTTTTGACCGCTCGCCAATTATTGTACTTGTTCAATGAAATCGGGTTACAGCCCTCATCATACAGAATGTTTTTGTTCGGGGCTGCCGCGTTGCATTTAGGCTTCAAAAAATAATGTAAGTACGTTTTTGTTATAGTCAGAAGTTAAAAATTACACGAGTTTTTCGCAGGTGCACAATGTTTAATATTTCATTCTATTTTGATATAATATGTTTGGTTATAGGCTATTTGAAAGAACCATTGGTTTAAAAATGTTGGCATGATAGTGTTTATTTAGTTTCGGAATAAGGGAGTCGACGATCCTTAAATTCAAATCGAATCTTTTTCACTCCGTTGCTGTATATTGAGGAGGAAGTATAATTGAAGATCGTTAATGTATCTTTTGAAGTAAGGGCAGGTTGGCAACCATATTATGAAGATTTTATTGCAGAAATGGTACAACGTTCACGCAAAGAAAATGGTAATGTTTCATACGATCATTTTAAAAAGCTCGGTGTTGGCAATGAATATGAGATCATCGAACACTGGGCAGATGATGAGGCATTAGCAGCCCATAAAGATAGTAATAGTTATAAAGAGTTCTGGCGCGGCATCGGGCATTACGTTAAAACAGAACCACAGATAACAGTCTTAAATGATTGATCGATCAAGGGCGTTTCGTTATGAGACGTTCTTTTGCTTTATTTTTTGGAGGTTATAATGCTTACTGATCTTCAGCAACAGGACAGACAAAAAGTCGTCACGGCTTTGAATGTTTTGGTACGTTTTTTAGCTGTGAGAGATGTCTTGGTATTGACAAATAGGCTTGAATTGAAACAGATATTAAAGACTGACGATCAGCTGGATGTCTTGATTTTATTTGGAGGCAGCATTTTAGAAGGTGCACGTACTTTTCATGATGCGATCTTAGCCAAAGCGGCCAGACATTTTATGATCGTCGGAGGCTATGGTCATACAACGTATTTTTTGAACCAGCAAATGAAAAAGCATGGTTTTGACTTTGCTGAAGCAACTAGCGAAGCAGAAATGTTTCAAGGGTATTTACTTGAAAAGTATGGTGATAGAGTAAACTTGGTGGAAACCGAATCGACTAATTGCGGCAATAATATTACTTATGCACTTAATTTGTTGGACCAGCAACGCATAGAACCGCATTCTATTGGTTTTATCCAGGAAGGCAGCATGCAAAGAAGGATGGATGCAGGTTTCCGCAAATTTGCTCCTGGTGTCACTCTGGTAAATTACGCCGCCGAACAAGTTAAGTTCATACTGCGTGCTGGGCAAATCGGCTACAAACAGAACGTGGATGGAATGTGGAGCCTCGACTCGTGCCTTTCTTTGATAATGGGCGAGATTCCGCGCCTTTGTGATAATTCTCAAGATTATGGGCCAAATGGAGCTAATTATATTGCTCATGTCGCTGTTCCCCAAGAGGTGTTGGCTGCATATAACTATCTGGCTAAAGTACTACCCGTGACAAACAGGACTGCTAATAGTAAGTTTCGCTCCTAGCTTTCTTGAGCGACATAATTTAGGATTGGATCAGTATTTGCAAAGATAAGCAAGGTAATAGCAGTTTGGACGATGGTATTGGTTACTAAGGTTTTACTAGTTGATCGTTTTGACTTGCTTCTTACATATAAGGGAGTGACTATGGTGGAACGGACGGATTTTTATATTGTTTATACAAGAGGCGGTAAAATTAAAGCTGTCTTCGCCGCAACTCAAAACCACCGAGAAAAAGCTGAAAAAATAGTTAAAAACAATGGTGGACGTATTTTGAGGGGCACTCAAGTGCTGTCTGATGAAGATATCGATCCAACGGACAACCAATTTTTGATCTTGGTCGGTGGACAATTAAAAGACCAGCTTGCTGATTATGATGAGGCACAGGAAAATGCGCGGACTTATGAAGCGGCGCTCAAGGCGATGGACACATCAGAAAGTGTGCAGATAGTGCAAGTGAAGCAAGAACAGGCCAAGCGTAAAGTACCGCGGACTCCCTTAGAAGAATTTGATGACCTGAATTTACGCAGGTTCCATGTCGATCGTAACAAACAGGCAAACTGTGAGTTTTGTCACCCGACGTATCCTGCTCAACCTTATCAGGATTTCAATTATTCCCCCATTGCGGCCGCTATTTAAAAAGCGAGCGCTAAAACGTGACGACACTGTCTTTTTCGAGTACTCTGTCAGTGTGATGGTTATTTAAAATAAGAGATATTTTATAAGTGGCATTTTAAGTTATTATTAGGGAGGTTTCGCTAATCAACTGGAAACGTTGGTATCAAGTGCTGGCTTTATTTGTTCTTTTCCATATTGTTTATTTTGGTGGACAATATCTTGTGGAGCTCCCCGCGGTTCACGGTGACACATCTTTCCTCGGGATCGTTCAGATTGTCGGGATTTTTGCTGTCCTGCTATTGTTTTTTGGAGGATACGCCTGGCATGTCGAGCATCACGTCAAGGTTGCCCCCCGCTATTCTTTAAGCACACATATTGGGCATTTGATTTCATCCATAAGTGGCGGGCTGTTGTTGATCGTCGTTTTAGACTTGGCAGTTACTGTGGTCTTGCAGTTGTTGCATGTTGTGCCGCAGACAGCTCAAAATCAAGCAGGGATCGATCGATTAGTTCAGGTAAATTTGCTGAGTAAGATCGTCACCGTCTTTTTGGCAGTGATCGTTGCTCCAATATGTGAAGAGACAATTTATCGTCTGCTGCTGATTGGTCCCATTAAAACTAAGCGGCTCAAACCAACAGATAGACACCGCAAACACCTGGCTGTCTTGAGTTGGGCGGCTTTTATACTCGCGCATATGGCCCAACAGATCTTTGGGCTGGTAGTTGATCCATCTTGGAATGCATTTATAGCAGTCATTACTTCCAGCTTGATCTATAGTAATTTATCGTTTGTTATCGTGCGAGAATATTATTTACATGGCAGTCTGGTACGTTCGATCGCAGTGCATATGAGTTGGAATGCTATCGCAGCTGGATTTTTGCTGTTAGCATAACTTGAATTCAAATGGTGACTTCCTCTTCATACCTGAGGAAGTCTTTACTTTTTTATAAATTTTTGGGGTCGTATAGTATGGTACAATGTTATTTGTTGTCTTTTTATCAAAAATAAATTTGAAGCAATCTATTAGGAAAGGAGTGGTTTGATGGGTTCAGATCAGGACAAAAGTGGCCAAGTGGTCGATCAGAATGGTAAGCCGTATAATCGACTGGCCTTGGTTTTTACAATGTTGATCGGGACATTTAGTACGTTTATAACCACTACCATGTTAACAACGGCTTTTCCGACATTAATGCATTCCTTTCATATTTCCGCCAACTCAGTTCAATGGTTAACGACCGGTTTTATGTTAGTTATGGGTATCACGATGCCGATCACCGGTTTTTTCCTGCAAAGATTTGATTCACGTAAATTGTATTTGTCTGCTGTTGCAATTTTTCTTAGTGGGACCATCGTTTGTTTTTTTGCGAATACGTTTACAGTTATATTAATTGGCAGGCTGATTCAAGCTTCCGGAGTCGGAATTACTGCACCTGTTTATCAGACGATCATGGCCTCGATCTATCCGCCCAATAAAAGAGGAACTGCGATGGGAAGTGCAGGGCTCGTGATCGGGCTTGCTCCTGCTATCGGACCAACGTTTTCAGGGTGGTTATTGATCCATTTTTCTTGGAGAATGTTATTCCTGTCGATCATGCCCATTTCGGTCATTGTTTTGATCATGGGATTCTTTACTCTTCGTAAAGTATTGCCGACTCATAAAGCACCGATCGACTGGTCTTCTGTATTAATGTCCATTATTGGCTTGGGCTCGATGTTGTTTGGCTTTTCAGCAGTCGGCGATTACAGCTGGGGGGATCCAATCGTATACGGCACTCTGATAGTTGGAGTAATTTTTGTCTGTTTCTTTGTTTTGCGTTCGTTAAAAATAAAGAATCCTTTGTTAGAATTCAATGTCTTCCTACATTCAGATTACACATTATCTGTTGTTTTGGTTGCGGTCGCTTTCATGTCGATGAACGGTTTTACGCTGATATTGCCGCTATATTTGCAGACGATCAGAGGCGAATCACCATTAGTTTCGGGGCTAACATTGCTACCAGGTGCGATCGTCATTGGGTTAATGAACCCAGTGACTGGGCGAGTGTATGATATTATGGGTGGACGCAACATGGCGATTACCGGGATGTTCTTGCTGACCGCCACCACCTCGACGTTTATTCCGGTGACTGACAAAACGCCGATCTCCTATTTGGTGTTTTTCTATATGATCCGGATGTTTGGGATCTCGATGGTCATGATGCCGACTACCACGACAGGGATCAATGCCTTGCCACTCAGATCAATAGGTTCTGGGACCGTAGTTAATAATACTATCCGGCAGGTTTTTGCCTCAATGGGAACAGCTATTTTGGTTTCTGTAATGTCAAACGTTACTTTGAATCGAGTGCCAGCTCATGATGTTATGCAGCAAACACCGATCTTGTTTAAAAAATTAGCTTTGCAAGCAAATATTGTAGGCTTTAGGTATGCGTTTATCATTTCAACGACTTTTGCATTCATTGGCTTGATCCTAGCTTTCTTCTTAAAGTCGGATAAGGAGGCGTTGTAACATGGGCATTGCACTACTTTTTGTCAGCGTCTTGCTTTTTGCTTACTGCATGATCTTTATGCCTAGTGATGCAATCAAACGTATCTGGATTACCGGCAGCATTCTTTTACTAGCACTGGATTCAGCGGTTTTAATTTTGAATGATACCGAACACTTTGGAATGAAGCGTGTGTCTTCTTCCCATGAGCAGTCTCTTGTTTCCAGTGGGAGAAGATCACAACGACCAAAATTGGTTTATCGGAGCTTAGGTAATGGGAAAGAAAAGATTTATTATTATCGCACACATTTGCACAGCAAGAAATTATCTGCTACGGACCCAATGAACACTACTGTTGCTATTAAACGTGACAAAGGCAACAAATTGACCGTGATTAAATACTATTGGGAATACCATAATGAGGCAGCAAAGATCTTTTTTGCTGGCGGGCAGCCTAATCATCAGTTTATTGATCAACATTTTATTTTCCATTTGCAGAAAGATTGGCAGATCACTAAACGTTAACTAAATATATGATCATTATGAGATGAGGCATTTCTTCATCTTTTTTTTTATACAATTCTATTGCATTAAAAAACTTTATATACTCATTAGGCAAGTTCTAAAGCAAAGGTTTTGTTTCGCTAACTAGACTAGGTATAGAGTACAATAATGGTAACAATATCTGTGAAAGAAGCTGAGAGTTGATGAGGGGCACGTATTTTGGAATTCACAATCACACGGCGATAGGATCAAATGGGCGTTTTTTGGATTCGATCAATGAAGTTGACGAAATTATAGCTGCTGCGCATGCAAAAGGATTGGCAGGGATCTCGTTAAGCGACCATCAAACTTTGAGCAGTCACGTGCAAGCGGAAAAATATCTTGCTTCGCATCAAAAGGAGCTGGGAGATTTTCGCGTGACTTACGGTGTCGAGATCTACTTAGTTGACCGGCAAAAAGTGTCTCAAGCACGGGATAAGAAACAACCGACCCCTTTTTATCATTTTTTGCTGACCGCTAAAAATGCCCATGGCTATCAATTTTTGCGCCAGCTAACTACACAGGCTTGGCGGGACAGCTTTTTTTGGCGCGGAATGCGGCGCTTGCCAACCTATTGGGACTGGTTAGAACAAAATTTACCGGACTATCGCGGAGATGTCATCGCTTCGACAGCTTGTTTAGGTTCTGAATTAGCCCATGATATTCTGAATAAAAATCCTGAAGCGACCCGCACGTTCCTGGCGCGGCTGAACAGTCTATTTGGTGAAGAAAATTTATATTTTGAGATTATGCCGGCAAAAACTCCGGACCAGATCACTGTCAACCAAGCATTGGTGCGCTTATCAGCAAAGACAGGCATCAAATATGTGATTTCAACCGATGCACATTATATTGACCTGACAGATAAAGATAGCCACGAAACTTTCTTGAAGTCTGAGAATCAAAAACGTGACGTTAAGGACTTTTATTCTTATGCGCACTTGTTTTCTTTAGATGAGCTGGCCCAATATTTGGATCCAGATGTAGTTGCAAAGGGAACTTCCAACTCTTTAGCCTTGTTGGGGCAAATCGAACCCTTTAGTCTAAAACATACTCAGGAGATCCCGACAACTTCCCTGCCAGATTTTGTGCCGCTAACTAAAAATGAGCTGAACTTTGACGTTGCGAGTTTTCCAGCAATTAAATACTTTTTTGAATCCACAAAGACTGCAGACAAGTATTTTTTGCGGCTCGTGATTGACGCTATGAAAGCTAAAAACCAGCCGTTTGATAAAGAACATCTTACTAGGCTCAATGAAGAATTAAATGCGATAAAAGCAGTTAGTCGATACTTAGGTGCACCTTTATCGCAGTATTTTTTGACTATGCGTCGCTTGTTGCAGATCGTTTGGCAAACTGGCTCGTTGGTTGGACCAGGCCGTGGATCGGTCGGCTGCTTTTACGTTGCGTATTTACTGGATATCACACAAATAGACCCGATCCAATATGAGTTGCCCTACTGGCGCTTTTTATCGGCTGAACGAGCTGATGACTTGCCAGATGTAGATACAGATACAGAGGGAGCAAAACGTGCTGATATTATTGAAGCTTTTAAGAATTATTTTGGAGCTGACCATGTTTTAAATTTCTGTACTTTTAATACACAGGCACCTGCCTCTACAGTGTTAACGGCTTGTCGTGGTTTAGAAGTGGACTTTCGAGAATCTCGTAATTTGGTTAATTTGCTGCCGAAGGAAAGAATGGTGGCGTGGCCTGTCAAAGATGCTTTGCAGGGAAATTCTGCCAAAGGACGGCGGCCAGCGCAAGATTTTACTGCGGAAGTCGAAAAGATCCCACATTTGAAAGAGACAATGCTTCAGATCGAGGGTACTGTCCGCGGTATATCGCAGCATGCATCGGGGATCCTGATCACCAACGAACCGTATACTGAACATAATGCCATGATGATGACTCAGTCGGGGCTAGAAGTAACCCAATATGATGCTGCTGATAGTGCCTACCAGGGTGGTTTAAAGTATGATATTTTAACCCTCAATGCGTTGGATCGTATTCACGAAGCAATGAATTTACTTTTACGTGACCATAAAATTGAATGGCAGGGTGATTTAAAGGCAACATATGATAAATATTTTGCCCTTGATCAACTAGAAATGGATGCGCCAAAACTGTATGACATGTTGTTTAACGGCGACATCATCAATGCCTTTGAGTTCAGCAGCATGACTGGCCGGCGGACTTTGCTCAAATTAAATGCAAGAACTTTTGATCAACTCGTGGCTGCAAATGCCTTGATGCGGCTAACAGTGGTTGAAGGTGAACAACCGATCGACCGCTACTTGCGTTATCGTGATGATTTGACACAGTGGGATGCCGATATGAAAAAATATGGTTTGCAACCAGCAGAAATTGAGTTGATGAAAAAACATTTAAGCAAGTTTTTTGGGGTCTGCTATTCACAGGAAACTTTGATGGCTTTGACAATGGATCCTAAGATCACAGGTTTCACGCTCTTGGAAGCTAATCGCTTGCGAAAATCGATTGCCAAAAAAGACCAGCAACTCTCTGAACAAGAAAAAAAGCATTTTTATGAGAAAGGACGCAATCTCAAGACCAGGGAAGAATTGTTGAATTATGTTTGGGATACATGTGCAGAGCCTGCCAAGTATTATAGTTTTAATTTGGCTCATGGTACTACCTATACACTGGTCTTGCTGGTTGAAATGAACATTGCTTATCGGTTTGGACCGATCTATTGGAAAACAGCTTGCCTATCCGTTAATAGCGGCATCTTCGGCGATGTATTTACAGGGTCGGACTACTCTAAAATTAGTCGAGCAATAGGACAAATTCCAGGAATAGTAATTAACCCGGATATCAACCGTTCTGACTATGGTTTTCTTCCCGATGTCAAAAAAGGCAAGATCTTGTTTGGATTATATCCGATTGCGGGCATAGGACAAGATGATGCCAAAGTAATCATTGAAAATCGTCCGTACAGTTCGTTAAAGGATTTTTTGACCAAGACTAAGATGACACCTAAAAAGACAGTAACTCTTATCAAGGCCGGGTGTTTTGACTGTTTAAATGAAAATCGGCGTAAGGTCATGGAAGAGTTGGTGCAAGAGATAACACCGAGAAAGGCTAAATTAACGACGGTCCAGGTCCCTAAAATCGCTGCTAAAATACCAGCTCAGTACAGTGAGCAAGTAAATCTCGTTTTATTTAGAAATAAAATTACTGGGCGAAATAAGGCGCCTATGAACCCTGAAGTTCAGCAACAATTTTTTGAGAAGTATGAAAAGAAGTATTCGTCAGAGTACCCGAAAGGATGGAGGTTAGATGACGGGAAGTTGTCGATAGATGTTAAGCAATTCAACAAGTGGTATAACAAACAAATCAAGGGCTTAAAGGATTGGTTAAAAACTCCGGCGGCGACAGAAGTAGAAGGGCATCAGAGGATGCGTGAGTTTTGGAAAGAAAATTGCTTGGGCAATGTTTCTTCCTGGGAAATGGAGACTCTGTCATTTTACGTGCATAAACACGAACTTGAATACACCACTATCCCAGAATTATACCATGTAGTTGACTTTAATTCTCTGCCAGATGAACCAGTCTCTATCGGTTGGTCAACTGGCAAAGGCAGTCCACGGGCACAATATAAACGCAATGTGATCGCTGGGACAGTGATCGACAAGGATCCTCGCAAGAATATGACTTTTCTTTTGACCCAAAAGGGGATCGTGAATGTACGCTTGGGGAGATATAATTACCGCAAGTACGATAAACGCACATCTAAAAGTCCTTCTTGGTTAGAAAGAGGGACTAAGCTGCTTTTAGTTGGTTACCGAAGAAACGGTGATTTTTACGCAAATGCTAATCACAGCAAGCATAAGTCACCCGTGCTGAAGGTCAGTGGCTATGGTGATAAAGCGTATGTGGAAGAAAAATGATAAATATAGAAGGTAGGAAATAAAATGGACATAATTAAACCGGCAAGACTAAAACGAGGGGATGAGATCAGGATCATTGCCCCTAGTGATTCGCTGCAAAGGGTGGGCGGAATGGAGGCCAACTTGGCTGCCAAAGACAAGTTGGAAGATTGGGGTTACCATGTCACCTTTGGTGAAAATGTGGAAGAAATAGATCTTCAGGGTTCTTCTTCCATTACGTCTCGTGTTGGAGATCTGCATCAGGCTTTTGCTGATGATAATGTGAAAGCTATCCTTTCAGTGATCGGAGGGCTGACATCTAATGAATTATTGCCTTACCTTGATTATGACCTGATCAGCAAGCATCCTAAAATTATTTGCGGCTTTTCTGATTTTACCGCTTTATGTAATGCGATCACTGCTAAAACAGGTTTGGTGACCTATTATGGCCCCGCCTATGCAACTTTGAAAATGCAGGGGCCGCAAGGGAAATATCAGGATGAATATTGGCACACGGTCCTGAGCCATAGTGGAACGATCAAACTACGCGCTTCTAAAACGTGGACCAGTGATGCTTGGTTTAATAATGCGATCAAACATGATTATCAACCCAATGAGTGGAAAGTTTATAATTCGGGGACAGTTGAAGGAATTACCGTCGGCGGTAATTTAAACACTCTTTACTTGTTGCAGGGAACGCCTTACCAACCTGTTTTGGATGATCGGATAATATTGGGAGAATTTGCGGAACAAGATAGTTGGAATGAACTATCCCGCACACTTGCTTCTCTGTTGCAGATTGCACAACACCCGCGGGCATTGATACTCGGGCGCTTTCCCAGAGAATCGGAAATGACAAAGGAACGTTTATTTTATGTTTTAGATAAGTTTCCGGAATTGAAAAAGATTCCGGTATTATATGATGTCAACATTGGCCATGCACAACCGATCATGACGGTGCCGATCGGAGCGGAAGTGAAAGTTGATACTGGGAAAAAGGAACTGACGATTTTGTAAGTCCTTGGCACTTCTTATGGATTTTAGCTAAACATAATGCAACTTTTAAAAACACGTGATTTTTTAGAGAGGTCATGTGTTTTTTTAGGTGCTAAATTTTTACTTTTTAATAGTCCTGCATGGGTACATGCAAATTGGCGATGGAGCTGAGATGGTTTATATCACGGTACTTTGATTGCTCGTGATCACGTGCCAAAATTATTATTCCACCTGGGTTTTTTATTAGCTTAATGAGCTAATAATATGGCTATCAATAATAAAAGCGTATAATGGTAGGTACAAAATTGATTCAGATGTTTTTATATGGGTCAGTTTTTTGAAATTCAGCAACTCAACTAGTATTTGGAGGATTTACATATGAAAATCACAAAAACTAAATGTCTGACGGCGGCATGTGTTTCTTTTATTTTTCTTTTGGCAGCCTGCAGTTCTAACGGGCAAAAGCAGGCGCAGCAGCAGGTTTTAAATTGGAACGAGAAAACTGAATTGCCAACGCTCGATCCATCTTTAGCGACCGACGGCACAAGCTTTGACATGTTGAACAATAGTATGGATGGTCTGTATCGTTTGGGGAAGAATTCTAAGATAACCCCTGGTTTAGCAGCCAAAACAAAGATTTCGGACCATGGTCTTAAATATACATTTCAGTTGCGCAAGGGTACTAAATGGAGCAATGGTGATACGGTGACTGCCAAGGATTTTGTCTATTCATGGCGTAGGACTGTCGATCCGAAGACAAATTCCAGTTACGCCTATTTATTTGATGGGATAAAAAACGCGATGGACATTGCTGACGGGAAGAAACCGTTAAATACTTTAGGGATACAGGCAGTTGGTAAATATAAACTAGTCGTCACTTTAGACAAACAGATCCCATATTTTAAGTTACTGATGGGCTTCCCAATATTCTTCCCACAAAATGAACGGACGGTCAAGCAATTTGGAAACAAATACGGGACGACATCCAAAGCGATGGCCTATAATGGCCCTTTCAAAATGGCCGGTTGGACCGGGACTAATTTAAACTGGAAGTTGACCAAAAACAAGACCTATTGGGACAGAAAAGCTGTCAAATTAAATCAAATCAATTTCAAGGTCAACAAGAGTACCACGACATCGTATAATTTATATCAATCTGGCAAGTTGGATGAAACAGAACTTAGTGCGGAACAGTCTAAGGCTTTAACTAATAAAAAGGGTTATCGTGTTTTGCCCTCAGCCACGGTTTATTATTTGGGTTTCAATAAGGATCGGCATAATGGCTTGGAGAATCAGAAAATCAGACAGGCAATATCTTATGCTATCGACCGCAAACAATTTGTTAATAAGATCTTAGGGAATACGGGTGCTAAGGCCGATGGCATAGTAAGCTCTAAGCTGGCCAGTTATAAAGGTAAGGATTTTGCGCAAGCGGCACAAACAAAGGTCGGTGTCAGTTATGACAAAGGTAAAGCACAAAAACTTTTAAAAGAGGGACTGGCGGAAGTTGGTCGTTCTGAGTTGAAACTAGATCTGCTGACCGATGATACCGATGCAAATAAGAAAAACGTTGAATTTTTGCAGAGTCAGATCGAAGAACATCTGGGCGGAAAGGTCAAAATTTCAACCACCAGTGTTCCATTTAAAACGAGATTAGCTCGCTCAACAGCCGGAGATTACGATATCGTACTGCAATACTGGGGAGCAGATTTCGCGGACCCGATCACTTTTCTCCAAATATTTTCTGGTGACAACCCGTCCAAAACAGGCGGGTGGAAAGATCCTGAATTTGATAAGTTGATCAAGGATTCGATGACTGATGATGCCTTGAACCGGGGAAAACGGTGGCAAGATATGATCCAAGCATCAAAGATCTTGAGCCAAAAACAAGTTATCGCCCCGCTATACCAAGAAAAAACACCAGCCATGATCTCTCCAAAAGTTAAGGGCCTGATTATGAACACAGCAGGTGTTTCCAATAATTGGAAATATGCATATATAAGCCGGCAGGAGTAATAGAGTCAGTAGAAATTTTATGGAGGAATCTTAATGGGTTTAGATAGACCTTTATTAGATAATATTAGCGATACAAAACCGGGTAAAAATAATTTGATTACGGATGTCCCAGGAATTAAGGTCGGCCATCATACGATCAAGTCAGAGCGGCTGAAAACCGGAGTTACCACCATAATTCCGACAAGTGATAATATTTTTATGCATAAATTGCCCGCGGCAAGTCAAGTGATCAATGGTTTTGGTAAGAGTACGGGATTGGTCCAAGTTGAAGAGTTAGGGACCATTGAAACGCCGATCGTTTTAACCAATACGTTATCCGTTGGTGTTGGTTATAACTATTTGGTAAAAAAGGCTTTGACAGAAAATCCTGAGATTGGGTTGGCAACAGGCACAGTTAATCCGCTTGTCATGGAATGCAATGATGGCGCAGTTAATAATATTAGGGATCTTGCAGTTACCGAAAATGATGTTTTGCAGGCGTTCGCTAACAGCAGCGAGGTCTTTGCGGAGGGCTGCGTTGGCGGGGGAACCGGTATGTGCTGTTATGACTTAAAAGGAGGCATTGGTTCTTCATCACGGCAGATCACGATCGATGGAAAAGCGTTTACTCTCGGGGTGCTCGTGATGTCTAATTATGGCTATATCGAAGATTTGAAGATTTATGATAAACCGCTCGGCCAAAAAATTAGCCGACTAAAAGAATATGCGCGTCGCGACGAAGATGGCAGTATTATTTCTATTATTGCGACTGATATTCCGTTTAATTCCCGGCAGCTAAAGCGGCTCGCCAAGCGTTCAAGTGTCGGGATCACGCGGACAGGTTCATTTATCGGAAATGATTCAGGTGAGATCACCCTGGCCTTTTCTACGGCCAATAGTATAGATCATGAACCGCAAAAACAGTTGTTTATGCAGCAAGCAATTTCTGATGACCAAATGGACAGGTACTTCAGGCTGACAGTTGCTGCGGAAGAAGAGGCTATCCTGAGTTCACTGGTACACGCACAAACTACTCGGGATCGTAAGGGTCATGAACGTCTGAGTTTGGCAGATGCTTTAGACAAAGTTCAGGAAGTAGAAAGGCTCAAAGACCCAATGTTTGATGAATTAAAATCAGAACTAGGGATAAGGTAGAGAGTTAAAATGTGCGGGATCATACAAAAAATAGGTTGTAAATCTCTGGAGGGTTGAGCCGGAACACAAAAAAGCTCGTCGTTTGTGAATGACAACGGGCTTTTAACTTTATAATTAATTTAAATTGACGGGGTCGGACGGAGTTTTTTCTCACAGTTATCTCTAACTTGAGAGATTTTCTCAAAATCATCGGTTATGATACCTTTGACACCATGTCTAACTAAAAAGAGCGCCTTTTTGGAATCATTGACTGTCCAGACTCGTTGCGGGATACCGGCTGATTGGTAATGTTTCAGATGCAATCCTGCCAATCCTTCTTTTTTCATGGTTTTGCCAGGGTGGAAGATTCGGTGAGATGACAAAAAATTATAATCTTGAGTGGGATCGATCAGGCGGCAATTTCGCAAAGTTTGCAAATCAAAGGATGAGTAGATCACCGGATGAACTAAGTCTGTCTGGCTGACCGTGTTTAAGACTATCTGTTCGATGTTTTGGTAATGGACCTGGTTCGTTTTAAACTCTATGTTGATGTACACATCTTGGCCGGCCAATAAGGATAATACTTCCTGCAAGGTCGGGATCTTTTCTCCATTAGCCAACTTAAATGAATGCAGCTCATTTAAGGTAAAGTCCTTCACTTGTCCTGAACCGGTAGTCGTCCGATCGAGAGCTTCATCGTGGATCACTACAGGTATCTGATCTTTGGTGAGATGAACGTCAAATTCTAGCCCATCGATATTTTGACTGAGGGTATATTTAAATCCAGCTAAAGAATTTTCAGGGAAATTAACGGGGTTGCCACGGTGTCCAAAAATCAGAGTATGATCATTCATTTTTGATCTCCTTTGAAATATTTATTTGTTGCTTTTATTGTAGCTTGCTAGTGTAAAAGTTAACTGTCGATCGTGTTTTAAAGATGTAAAATTTTTATGACGATCAACTTAATTATTAACCCAACGGCCTCACATTCTAGCATATTATTTGGTAGAATTAAACGTGTTTTATGATTAATTTTTGATTGAAATTTAATTCGTGTTGGAGACTTAAAAATGGTGGAAAATAGACTAGCTATTAAACGAATAACTTTACTAGCTTTACTGACTGCTTTATGCACCGTTGCGCGTATTGCGGTCTTGCCCTTACCTAATGTGCAGCCTGTGACAGATACCGTGATGATCATTACCTTATTTGAGGGGTTCGGTTCAGGGTTGACTTTAGCGGTCCTAACTATGATCGTGTCAAATTTGTTTTTAGGATTTGGCATCTGGACCTTGCCGCAGATTGCAGCTTATGTTGTGTGTGTTGTAACTGTGGGGATCATGGCGAAAATTATTCCTTGGAAAAAGATGAGGTGGGTACAATTTGTACTCTGTGCCTTTTTAGGCTTCGAATATGGTTTCGTGGTTAGCTTAGGAATGGCGGTGATTGGCCAAGCACCAGCATTTTGGGCATATTGGCTTAGCGGATTGCCATTTGATTTTTATCACGCAATTGGGAATTTGGTATTTTATCCTTTGCTTTATTGGCTTTTACGGAAATTATTGCGTAGATATTTTGCCTAGTTTTCTGTTTATTTTTTTACATAAATACTAGTGCCAAGTGGAATTGCGCTATTATTATTTTGAACTGATTTTTCCTATTAAAAATGGTAAGTTTATGTTATGGATTTGAGGAAGGGATGAACCATATGCGAGTGAATGTTATTCAGCACACCCCAAATGAAGGACCTGGTGGGATAGCGAAGTGGTCAGAACAACGTGGGCATCAAATGTATACTTATCATCCCTATGCTTTTGCAGGTAAGCTGCCTAGGATCGAACAAACAGACTTGCTGGTACTCTTGGGTGGGCCGATGGGCCCTTATGATCACGATAAATGGCTTGAGCAGGAAAGAATATTGATCAGCGAAGCCATGAGAAAGAAGATACCAATTTTGGGTGTTTGTTTGGGTGCACAGCAAATTGCCGTCACTCTGGGAGCAAATGTCAAAGCAGCACCAGCCAAAGAAGTGGGCTTTGCACCAGTCAGTTTGAAAAGCAAGGAGATCACTGGGCTGCCTGCTAGTTTAGTTCCGCTGCATTGGCACCAGGACATGTTTGAATTGCCAGATGGCGCTCAACTGCTATACACAGGGAAAATTTTAACCAATCAGTCCTTTGTGATACCTGAGCAAGCCATAGGTTTACAATTCCACTTGGAGCCTTTACCAGACAATCTCAGGGAAATGGTCATCAATGATGGTGATTATGTGCAGGGCTCTGTTTTAGGGCAATCGGCAGGAGAAATTTTACAACATGGTATTGATCAGCAAAATCAACTGGCACTATTCAGAATGCTGGATTATTTGACGAAGTCATAAATGTCGTCCCCAGCTGAGGAACTGGAAAATAGAAGGTTTGTGAGAGGAGTAATTTATGTTAGACCTTAAACATGTCAAAAAATATTACAAAGTAGGTGAGACAACGACCAAGGCCCTGGATGACGTTTCTCTTTCATTTAGGGACCGGGAATTTGTTGCGATCTTAGGTGCCAGCGGGTCTGGGAAAACAACCCTGCTTAATGTGATCGGCGGCTTGGATCGTTATGATACCGGGGATTTAGTAATCAATGGTCAATCCACGAAAACGTTCAAAGATAGTGATTGGGATGCCTACCGCAATAATTCGATCGGGTTTATCTTTCAGGATTATAACATCATTACCCATCTGAGCATTATAGATAATGTTGCCATGGGCATGACTCTGAGCGGCGTTTCAAATAATGAAAAAATCAAGAAAGCCAAAGGCGCATTGGTGCGGGTGGGCTTAAAAAAGCATATGAACAAAAAACCCACACAGCTTTCCGGTGGGCAGTTGCAGCGAGTGGCGATCGCGCGCGCACTGGCTAACGATCCTGAAATTTTATTGGCAGATGAACCAACAGGCGCCTTAGACACTCAGACAAGTCATGAAATCATGGATCTCATCAAAGAATTGGCAACGGATCGCTTAGTCATTATGGTTACTCATAATCCGGACCTTGCTTCAGAATATTCAAATCGGATCATTAAATTTAATGATGGCCAGGTCGTAGGTGATTCCGAGCCTTATGAGAGCGGCGAGGTCAACAGTAATTTTGCTTTAAAACGCACTAAAATGAGTTTCTTGACCGCCTTAAAGCTTTCTTTTACAAATATTCGGACTAAGAAAGGCCGGACATTTTTGACTATGTTTGCTTCTAGTATTGGGATCATAGGCATCGGGATCGTTTTGGCTTTATCTAACGGATTTCAAAAACAGATCGACAGTACTCAGTCGGAGACGCTCTCCCAGTTCCCGGTGACGATCTCACGGGTGGGGTTAGATCCGCAAGCCGCTGCCCAAAATGCAGGGCCGGGCAAAAACAAGAAGGTAGCCAAAAACTATACTGTCACGGCTAAGAGAAGTACTGCAGAGTCTGCACAACACATCAATAAGATCGATCAGAAGTATGTTGATTATGTCAAAAATATTAAGAAATCCGCAGCTAAAGACATTGCGTATAGTTATACGACTGGATTTAATTTGATACGTGATGTGTCCGGTAAATACCAGCCGGTTACGTTTTCAAATCAAGATGAATCCCAGACACAAAATCAAATTGGAAGTGGGAATAATGGTTCTTCTGTGGGAGTTGGCGGTTCGGTCTATCCAACTGACCGCTACGGTAAGATGAGCTTTTTGCACCGCAATTATAAAGTGTTGTCTGGTAAATATCCAACTAAAAAAACCGATATTGTTTTGATTGCTGATCAGCATAATAATATTAACGTTAATGCTCTAAACAATTTGGGCTTTGACGTCAAAAACAACCAGAATTTAAAATCTTCCGCACTGATCGGGACTCAGGTCAAACTGGTGGCCAACGATGATTATTATCGGAAATTGCCAACTGGCACTTTTGTCCCCGAGCAAGACTATGGACAAATGGCTAAAGCCGGCAACACGCGGAATTTAACCGTGACCGGGATCTTGAGGACCAAATCGAAGAACTCAGGTGGCCTGCTGGCTAATGGCATTGCATATAATGATCGGTTGACTAAGGATGTTGTTGAACAAAACGAAAATTCGGCGATTGCGCAAGCACAGCGTTCGAGCAATAATAATGTCTTGACAGGCGCTGCCATCAAACCTGCTAACCGTGCAGATTTGTTGGCATATTTAGGAGCAGCTAAAGTTCCAAGTACGATTCAAATCTATCCCAACAGTTTTGATCAAAAAGATCGGGTCACAAATTATTTGGATAAGTATAATAAGGGAAAGACAGCTGAAAACAAAGTCGTTTATAATGACCTTGCCGGCTCAATCAGTTCTCTGACTGGGGGCTTGATGGATGCAATCACTTATGTTTTGGTCGGATTTGCTGGAATCTCATTAGTCACTTCAATGATTATGATCTCCATTATCACATATACTTCAGTTTTGGAAAGAACAAAAGAGATTGGAGTATTAAAAGCACTGGGTGCGAGAAAAAAAGACATTACTCGTGTCTTCGATGCTGAAACGACGATTTTAGGAGTCGGGTCAGGCATTTTGGGGGTGGTGATCGCTTGGTTGTTGACTTTCCCAGCTAATATACTGCTGAAAAATGTTACCGATTTGAGTAATGTTGCCCAGTTGAACCCATGGCACGCGATTTTATTGATCGTTATCAGTACGGTTCTCACTGTATTAGGCGGTCACGTTCCTGCTAGAATGGGCTCGAACAAAGATGCTGCGATCGCATTGCGGTCTGAGTAAGTGTTTCAATTAGGAAAAGTGACAAAAGTCACAACATTTCAGCAACTGTCAGAATAGTCAGTTGCTGAAATTACATAGAAATTAACCAAGTGTAAGGTGTGTCTATAATGGCAGAAAAAAATCATTTGAAACAAGGGATCAACACTTTAGGACTGATTTCCCTCGGTGCTGGAGGGGTGATCGGCAGCAGTTGGATATATACCAATAGCCAGTTTTTTCACAAATATGGCGCTGGTGGAGAAATATACGGCTTATTAGCAGCGACGATCTTGGCGATTTGTGTTTCGCTTTCCTTTGCTGAATTAGCCACCATTTACCCCAAAGCAGGCGGTGAGGTCGTTTATGCCTATGAAGCCTTTGGTAAAAAGGGTGGTTTATTTGCCGGGTGGGCTTTGCTGGGAGCGTATTTAAGTGCCTTAGCTTTTTATGTCACAGCCTCCAGTTTTTTGTTGGGCGAGATCTTTCCCCAAATTGTGACTGGTCCTGCATACAGATTTGCGGGTGTCGAAGTGCATTATACTGAGCTTCTTCTTGGAGTGTTAATTACTTTGATCATCTTTGGCGTTAATTACCTGGGAGCGGAGTTGACCAGCAACGTTCAGATAATTTTGTTTGCATTGTTGATAATTTTAGGAATAGCATTGATTGCTGTGGGCTTTACTCATGGGCACCCTACCAATTTTTCGCCCTCGTTTTATCCTAACCAGGAAAAAGTGCCAGCCATCTTTCGATTTATTTTACCTGCCATGACATTTTTGACTGGCTGGGAATCTATTGGGGTCATGGCTGAAGAAGTTAAGACACCTGCTCGTAAAATCGGACGAATTGTCATCCTGGCGATTTTTATCGCTGCTGCCTATTATTTCTTTGTTCTGTTGTCTGCTGCCTGGGTCTTTCCGTGGAAACAAACGGCACAAATGCAAATGGGCTCGATCGATGCCTTCAAAGCAGCAGGCTTTCCGCAGTTGGGCACAGCTGCGTACATTATTTCTTTCCTAGGCTTGGGCACCAGTTTTTTGGCTCTTTTTTCAGCAGCCCCACGTTTGATATATTCGTTGGCGAAAAAAGAGATCTTGCCTAGATACTTTGGCAAGATCCATCCTAAGTATGGTACTCCCTACAGGGCAGTATGTCTGACGTTGATTTTGGTCCTCGGTATTGGCTGGATGGGTGAAGGAGCTCTAACATATTTTTTGGATATTGGTGGTTTTCTGACCGCTTTAGCCTGGGGTGTGAACGCTTTTAATCTGGTAGCTATCAGGCATAAACATCCTCAGCTGAGAGGCGGGTTTCATAATAAACATCTGGCTTTGCCGGTCGTAGGTGGAATCATTGCCATCTTTATCGCGCTAGCCACTCTCATGCCAGGCACCTCTGTGTCCTTAGTCTGGCCGTATGAATATGTAGTCTTAGGAGTCTGGGTCGTTATTGGGCTTGTCGGCTATTTAAGCAGAGAAAAAAAATAGCGTCATTTTACCAGATTGGGAATCTTTGCTTAACCTCTTTAGTGAATATATAAATAACTTAAAAAGAGAGCACTCTACAAACATGTCAATGTGAATGGTTGATTTTTCAGGGAAAAATTAAGTTAAATCATAAATGAGAAAACTTCATCTGAGAAAGCTTTCAGTGAGTGTGGTAATATGAAATTAAAGAAATACGGTTTTGTTACGAATGAAATGTTGTGAAACCATAAGAGAGTTTATAGCAGGTATTGTATAGCCTTACACATTGGCAAGGACTACAAGGATGGTGGGAAAGTATGAAAAATGGATTCATTTTACTGACAGGGACTTTGATAATCAGCATTGGAGTAATACTATACTACAAATACATGAACTCTAAGTCTAGGATGATCACTATCAGTTTTGCAGCCTAATAGATTAACGTAGAAAAGTCAATAAAATAAGAAGCCCACTGACACGCCTGTGAATTAGCAGGTTTGCCGGTGGGCTTGATGTTTTATAATTCACCTTTTCATCACATGAATACTCATCAATCTAAACCTGTCTGTTGTCTTCCGGTCGCTTTGTCGTTGCGCAGCTCGATCGTCACTGAAGCTCCAGTTCGACCAGCTATCTTGTTATATCTGAGTTGAGTCACCTTAGTTCCAGTAGAAGTATATTCACTAATGGTGTAAGGCATACCTAAAATTTTGATCACTTGTTCTTGGGACATGCCCTGATTTAAACTATTGTACTTATCAGCGTCGATTGAAACCTCATTATTATTGAGTCCAGTCAAAGTTTTCATATAAGCATGATCTTTTGACACATAAACATTGAGTGATTTACTGCCGCCGGGATCAGCATAGTCGGTCCTCCATGATGAATAGTTGCTTCTAGAAGTTGTCGGTGTGCCCAGGATCTTTTGAGCTTCACCTTTGGTCGTGCCGGTCGTTGAATCCTGTTCTCCTATTTTAATTTTCTGAAAGTTGCTTAAAGATAAACGACTAGCGCTGACATAATCGCCTTGTGAAGCAGTACTCGAAGAAGTGCTGCTGGAACTACTTTCGCCTAAGCTGGAACCCGTGTTTGAAGAACTTTCACTAGACGAACTATATTTCTTCATATATTGTTTCAAGTCGATAGCATTGTCTTTTACCGCTGCCGGGATCTTAACGGTCCCAACCTTGTTGATATCCGAGTAGTTAACGGTAAGATCAAGCTTGTATTTTTCACCCTTCTGTTCAAAATTCATCTTTAGTTTGTATTTTGTAGGATAATAAGTTTTTTTGGCGACATTGAAACTGTATTTGACAGAACTGATCTTGACATTTTTTAAATAATCTTTATTGGCTGTAGTCGAACTGCTTTTAATGGAATCATTCATCATTCTTTTGATTTCATTTTGGGCAGCCTTATTATCATTTTTAAGGCTCATAGTATATGTCTTTTCGTTATTTTTGACCTCCATTTCATCTAAGAGCTTTTTGTTTTTTATTCGGTAGGAATTGCCTTTGAGGTTCTTTTTTAACTCTGCTGTATTGATGCCAGCTGTTTTGTAGTCGAGCTTAGCCCAGTGAGACCCTGCTTGAATATATTCATTCTTAATATCCTGGTACGCCGTTATGTCTCGGGATTGGCCACTTGTATTAATAGTCGTGTTTTGTTTGATAGCAAAGTGAGGTTTTAACTGAAATTTTGCATCTGAATTTGTAGTTGCCGTAGTGTCTTTATTTTCCGTCTTTATTTTCAACGTCATTTGGCCGTTTTTAATATCCTTAGCGGCATCTGCCATTTGATCATTGAGTTTTTCCGCTGAAGGAGTGCATGCAGCTAACAAAATTGCCAGAGAAGAGATAGTGACTGTGGTAAGGATCTTAGAAAGCTTCATAATATCAGTCCTTTCGTCTTTGAAATCGGCTGAAAAAGTAAAAAAATGGGAGAATGAGAAATATGCAAACGCTTACATTACAGAGGCATTATACCAAATTAAAGAGGATATTCATAACAGAACACACGGGCGATTCAAATGAATGCTAAAGTCTCTGTACCCACCTCTTTTAATGAAAATTTTGTACTGGTAGATTTATCTGCCTTTTTCTTTGCGTTTGAAAAGTGTTTGTTTCACAATATAGCCAAAAAGAGGGGGTAATTTTGTGAAATATGCAGTCACAGCCGCTACAGGTAAATTTGGGAAAGCAGCCCTCAAAGAGTTATTAAAGCATATCTCGGAAAATTCAGTCGTTGCTTTAGCACGAAATGTCGATAAAGCGCAGGAACTTTTCCCGCAATTAGAGGTTCGAGCTGCTGATTATGCTGACATTTACCAGATGACAAACGCCCTGCAGGGTGTCGAGCGCCTATTGTTCGTATCGTCTCAACCAGGCCAAGATGTTGCACGTTTGCAGCAGCATAAAAGCGTGTTGGAGGCAGCTGAAAATGCGGAGGTCAAGTATATTGCGTATCTGAGTTATCCACATGCACAGGAAGCTGCCTCTCCCTTAGCCAGCGACCACAAAAAAACAGAGAAGTTGCTCAAAAAAACTGGCATCAAGCATTCATTTCTACGCAATAATTGGTATTTACAAAACGAAAGCTGGCAAATTGCTCAGGCTCTTGCTGGTGAACCGTTTGTTTATGCAGCAGGAGACCATCATGTGGGGTGGGCACTGGAACAGGAATATGCACAAGCCGCGGCGCGGGTCCTCTTGACGAAAGATCCGCAGACTGTTTATGAGTTTTCAGGTCCAAGTAAAACGTATGCCGAACTTGCTGCAGCGCTTAAAAAGGTGTCTGGCAAAGAATTTGAAGTCAGATCATTGAATGATGAGGAATTTTTAAAGTATTTGCAAGATAAAGGCTTTTCCAAGTCAGCTGCAGGTGGTATGTTGGGTATCCAAGAGTTGATCAAGGAAGGAGAACTGGCACAGGACAGCGGTGATCTAGCAAAAGTCTTACACCATCCTTTACCTTCAATTGAGGATTCGCTTAAGGAACTATTAAAAAATTAGTCTTTTTTAGAAAAGGCGTGTCTATCATCTATTATGGAGTTGGGACAAAACGTTCCATAATCCGATAAAATACCACCATATTTTCCTGTTTTTTGAAAATTTGGTGGTAT
>CAKPZY010000015.1 GCA_934215475.1 uncultured Ligilactobacillus sp. | reverse complement strand
ACCACCAAATTTTCAAAAAACAGGAAAATATGGTGGTATTTTATCGGATTATGGAACGTTTTGTCCCAACTCCTTTTAGTATTTCATCATGAAATGTTGGTTATAGTTTAAAAACAGTAACGCTCCGGGTCAAATTGTTACAAAAAGTTTAAAAATGTTTGATAAATTTCAAATGGAGAATTGTTGTTATCAGGCATGTTCAGTGGTTAACAAGAAAACAATTTCAAGCCTGTGAAACATTTTTGCCATAGTCCCTTATGGTAATACCGTTTCACAGGTTAAATGTAACTATATTGTAATGGTTATTTGTAGGCACAAATGCTAGGGTAAGAATAATGGAAATCAAATAAAACAAATACATAGGGGAACGAGTCCATGAAGAAAAACATACTTAGTGGGTCCATAGTTACACTAGCAGCTGTTACCGTTTTAATCGTTGGTATACCTAGTGTTTCAGCTGATACAGCAACAGAGTTAAACACGGTCAACACTGAAATAGATGCCGCCCAGCAAAAATTGGATTCTGCACAAGGTGAAGTTAGTGCGAACCTCAAGCTCCAGTTGGAAAAGGCTGCTGAGATCGATAAACTAGACAAAGACATTGCTGCGCACGAAAGTCAGTTAAAAAATCAGGCGCGCTCAGCTCAACTTAATGGCACAGATACAGTTGTGACCTTCATTACGGATTCGGATAATTTGTCTGATCTGGCCAGTCGGACATTCTTGGTAGTAACTTTATTCAGTGCTAACCGTCGGGCCTGGGATCAGCAAAAAGCAGACAAAGAGAAAGTAGCTGCGGATAAAAAAACATTGGCTAAGTCCGGGAAGAAATTACATAAGCTGCAGATCACGTTACTGCAAGCCAGTTCCCAGTTAGTTTCAAAGCGTGCAGAACTAAACGCGAAAAAACATCGTGAGGATAAAGCCGCGCAAGAAGCGGCCGCTAAAGCACAATAGGCTGCCGCTGATGCTGGGAAAGCAAAGACGATTGCAGCAGCACAAAGAGCCGCTGATAAAGGTGAACGATCTGTGGAAAAGAACGTGGGTAAGACTTCCTCACCTGTGATAACAATGGTTAGCACCAAGCAAAACTCTAACACTCATTCAGAAGCGCCAGCAGCCTCGTATGGTTCTGCTACCGCCTATGCTTTATCATTCAAAGGCAAATCACCTTATCAATGGGGTGGCACTTCACCAGCCGGCTTTGATTGTTCTGGTTTCGTGCAGTATGTATACCGGCATTTCGTCAAATCACTACCACGGACTACTACTCAGCAAGAAAAAGCCGGCAAGGTAATTCCGACTGGTCAGGCTCAAGCGGGCGATTTATATTTCTGGGGTTCACACGGGGGAACATTCCACGTTGCGATCGCTTTGGGCGGCGGTAGTTATGTGCATGCCCCTGCACCAGGTCAAAATGTTTCTACGGGTTCAGTCGGTTCCTATACTCCATCATTTGCAGTGCGCGTGCATTGATCAAAAAGGCAGCTTGAACAGGTTTACTAGAAAATAAATTATGGTCCAGAAATCATTGTTGGATTTCGGGCCATTTTTTAATTTTCATTTAGAAAATTGGCCAGGGAAAAACTCACCTGTGAATTTGATATTTTATACGAAGTGGACCTTTTCTCTGAAATGAATGCCTTAAAATAGATGAATAGACGAGCAATGGAACCGCGTTTTTTCCAACGCTGTTTTTTAATTTAAAATTCTGCTATGATATTAACGGAGAGAATAGAGAGGGTGAGTCGGAATGGTACAATTAGTATTGCTTCGTCATGGACAAAGCATTGCTAACAAGGTCAATGAATACACAGGCTGGTCTGATTCGCCATTAACTCCTGCAGGTATTAAGCAATCGCACGAGGCAGGACAGCTATTGGCAAAACAAGGTATCGACTTTGCCGACATTCATACTTCTGTCCTAGTTCGTGCGATCAAGAGTGCTAACATCGTTTTACAGGAACTACATCAAGCTTATATTCCGATCCATAAGAGTTGGCGCTTAAACGAGAGACACTACGGCTCATTGCGTGGCTGGAACAAAGACGACACCCGCAAAATTTTTGGTCCTCAGCAAGTTGCTTTATGGCGGAGGTCATTTTACTCTGTTCCGCCTGAATTGCCTTATCCAGACACTGATCGGCGGTATGCTAATTTGCCTAAATCATCTTTGCCTTTAGCGGAAAGCCTGCAGATGGCTTCTGAGCGGATCTTGCCCTACTGGGAAGATCACATTGCAGCTCAGTTGTTAAGGGGGGGAAATGAACTGGTCGTTGCCCACGGGAGCACATTAAGAGCCATGATCAAGTTTATTGAACAGATCAGTGACCAAGATATTGATGGGGTCGAGGTTGCAAATGGCGAGCCAATCATCTACACATTTGACGGAAAATTAAATGTAATAGATAAAAAACAATTAGCCGTTGACCATATTTGTGAAGTGTAAAAAAATATAGATGTTTAATTGGAGAGCGGCCTTTTGTTTTTTTCAAGATAAAATTGCAATTTATTAGGTGTATCATAAAACACCGCATGCGTTTTCGCGCATGCGGTGTTATTACTATATCCTGGTAATTTAGGCCAAGGCACCCATTGGATCCCAAGGGGCAAGGACTTTTGGTTCTTCTTTCAAAACATCTTGCAACTCTTGTGGTAAAAACTTCTTGTTAACGACAACTTGGTAGCAATATTCATCCATCCAACTGTCGCTCATAACGAAGAAACCCTTTTCACCAACTTTGTCACCCCAAGAGTTTTCAACTTTCCATTTGGTTGGCTGATCATTGATCAAGTCAACACCTGTCAAGACCATCGCGTGGGTCATCAGGCTTTGACCATAATCGAGGCGCTCTGCCTTGGACATCGAGAAGTCGATGTCGAATAATTCGTCTGGGCTGTAAAGTTCGGTGTCCATGATACCTTGTTTACTATCAGAAGATTTACCAACATCACACCCGAACCAGACACTTTCTCCGGACTTGAGCTGCTTTACTGCGACACTGCGGAAGGTGGCCATATCGACATTTAAATGTCGCACTTGTCTTCCATCGACAACATTCCCTAACATTTCAATGGTGTACATGTGGTTGTATGGCTTGTCGGCTGTCGGTCCATTGATAATGGAAACGTAGTCGTCAAGTTTCCAGCCGACATATTTAGCAAAGAAATCTTGCGGTGTTAAATTTTGATCAATATGATACTTCTTGTCTTTATCACGATACTCGAAGTCAAAAGTTGTCGGCGGCTCGCCAAAACTATAGGCTAAAAGACGGTAAACTTCGTTTAACATCTTATCTTTTGTTTCAGCGATCTGAGCGTCACTAGCTTTATTAGCAACTAATTCACGCAGCTCTACGGCATCTTTACGCAATTTAAGATTAAGTGTACTATTGATTTCTCTGGAACTTGAAGAATTCTTTGTTTCAGGCATTACGGCTTGCGGGACAACGCCATATTTCTGAATCAAAGCGATCACCATATCCCATTGACCGCCATCTTGTTGCGGTGTTTCCATTAGCCAGGCGACTTTACGGTCACCAGTTGGAAGATTTGCGGTTTTGAGTACATTTTCATAAAAATAGTTAGCTTTTTCTAATTTGTCCCAGAAGAAAGTGTAGCTTTGGGATAACTCAAAGTTATCGGAAACTTTGAAATTGTTACGGATGTCATGTCTCATTGTATTTAATGCAGCAAACATCCAGCAACGGCCTGATTGTTTCTGATTGGCAACGGCTCCTGTATCCAGATCGACCGAGAATACCGGGTTCATATTAATTTGTGAACGGTAGTCAATACTGGTTGCTAAGATCCCATTTTTAGTAACGGCCCGCTCGGCAACTTGTGCACCAGCATGATCCGTTAAATTTTGTTGATAATTTTTTAATTGATCGGCAGTGATTGCTTTGGTCATTAAAAAGTCACTCTCCTTTAACAGTATATTCATAGTTTACGGCATTTTCTAATAATAGTAAATAACATAAACTCTGTTTAATTTAGACTGTGAGAAAAATTGTTGTGCTGTTTGATACTTGCTTGCGGGAACTTCAGCCAAGCCGTTTGCAAGTGGCCACTATGATATGACAAGGTGGCAGATATATTTCTCTAAATTTTATTTAACTGAGCTGAGCAGTTCTAGATATTGCACGAATAATTTTTTGGTTAAAAATAAGAAGGGACACCAAAGTTCCTTCTTATTTTTCTCTGATTATTTTTTAATTTTACTGCGGTGCTGTTAGGACCTCCGGACCGTCCGAGCGGCCAACGATCACAATATCGACCATGTCTAAGAATAAACCATGCTCGACAACTCCCACTTGCTTGATCAGTTCGTCAGCCAATTTGTGAGGTTCGGTGATCTCTTGTAAATGCAGATCGATAATGTAATTTTCTGAATCGGTCAACAAAAGGCTGTTTCTGTCAGCACTTTTGCGAAAGGTTGGTTTATAGCCCTTTTGTTCGAAACGCTCAAAAATCTTTTGACTGCCATAGGGGATCACTTCGACTGGAAGCGGGAAAGCGCCTAGATGTTTGACCAGCTTACTTTCATCCACTATCCAGATGACTTTATTTGAGTTTGTGGCGACAATCTTTTCAAATAGCAACGCCGCGCCACCGCCTTTGATCCCTTGGAACCCTGTACTGATCTCATCGGCACCATCGATCGTCAGATCAATATGGTCTACCGCATCCACTGACTTGAGTGTGATCCCTAGTTCTTCCGCTTGTTTAGCTGTGGCTTTTGAGGTCGTTACTCCAGTGATGTGGAGACCTTCACTTTTGATGCGGCGTCCTAGAGCAGCCACCATAAATTTGACGGTTGAACCAGTGCCAAGGCCCACGGTCATGCCATCTTTTATCCAATCGACCGATTTTTCACCGACTAATTTTTTTAATTCATCCTGTTTCATAATGAGCAAAGCCTCCTCATACTTATTACTTATATGATGTTAAATCTTATCTAACAATATAGCCTTTGTTTTTAAGATATCCTTCTTTTCCTAGTCATTATAACATATTGCTATTCTTCAAAGTGATTCACTGATAGACTTGTGATAGGTCGATCCAATAGGAATTCTTTATTAAAATATCATTTTAAAGACAATTTAATTAAAAAAGCATGCAAGAGGCCACTTGTAAAAACAAATATGGTATTATCAAAGCAAATTAAAATATATGAAAACGAGGCTCTATCGTGAAAAGAGGATTTGAAAAAGTTAGTAGTTACGCCACCAAAGATGTTCGTTTGCCACAGCGGGCTACACAAAACGCAGCTGGGTATGATTTTTTTGCAGCCGAGGATTTTTTGTTGCCTAGTATCTGGAAAAGAAATTTTGTGAAAGTTCTTTCTGCTATTCATAAGGCCAAAGCTGTTTCTCCTGAGGAAAAAAACACCGCCCAAAAAATATTGACACCTTATCTTGTACCAACGGGGATCAAAGCTTACATGGGTGCAGACGAATACCTTCTCTTGGCCGATCGGTCGAGTGCCCCTTTAAAACATGGGCTGGTTTTGCCTAATGGAGTGGGGATCATCGATGCTGATTATTATAATAATAAGGATAATGAAGGCGAGATTTTCTTTCAACTATTGAACTTCTCAATGTTTGACCATACGATCAAGCAAGGTGAAAAAATTGGGCAGGGGATTTTCATGCCTTACTTATTAGCCGATGGTGAGCAAAAACCGCAAACCAAACGGGCAGGTGGATTCGGATCTTCTGGCAATTAAATTATTAAATGCGTCAAAGATACTGCTTGATTTTCCTGGAGTCGATTCAGCTACTAAGCACAAGCAGTGGCCAATTAAGGTGCTAATCTTTTCAAATTTCCACTGGTTTTTAACAACGGGCAATGATTGCTCGGTGAAATACGTGCTATTTTTTTTCTGGTAGTCTGAATATTATTTTATGGACCATCTGATAAAAAGTGAGATTGTTAAATTAAGTTTAATATTTTGCTTAATAATGCTAAAATAATTTAGGTAAGTCTTTTGGGAAAGAGGCGTTAAAGTGCCAAAAATAAAAGTTAAATATGTCTGTCAGAATTGCGGGTACTCTTATCCGCGGTATTTGGGCCGGTGTCCTAACTGTGGTGAATGGAACACCCTGGTGGAAGAGGTAGAAAAAAAGACAACCAAGCCTAATGTTGCGACATATTCTCATAACGTGGGGGCTACGAATAGACCGCAATTATTAAAAGATGTTTCCTTAAAACAACAACCGCGCGTGCAAACCCAAATCAGAGAGCTTAACCGGGTCCTTGGGGGCGGGATCGTCGAAGGATCCCTTGTCTTGATCGGAGGGGACCCGGGGATCGGTAAATCGACCTTGCTTTTGCAGGTTTCAGGTCAACTTGCCAAAGCAGGTGGCAGGGTTTTATATGTTTCAGGAGAAGAAAGTGCCAATCAAATAAAGATGCGTGCTGATCGGCTGGCTGTTTCAAGCGATGATTTTTATCTGTATCCAGAAACTGATATGGCAGCAATCAGGGCTAATATTGACGAGCTCAAACCTGATTATGTTGTGATCGACTCAGTCCAAACTATGCAAGAGCCTGAGATGTCTTCAGCTGTCGGCAGTGTTTCTCAAATTAGAGAAGTCACAGCTGATTTAATGCGGCTGGCTAAAGGAAGAGGGATCACGATCTTTGTCGTAAGTCACGTAACTAAAGGCGGTGCGATTGCTGGACCAAAGATCTTGGAACACATGGTGGATACTGTTTTGTACTTCGAAGGTGACCTTCACCATTCATATCGGATCTTGCGGGCAGTCAAAAATCGCTTTGGTTCCAGCAATGAGATCGGTGTATTTGAAATGCGTGAAGGCGGGTTGCGTGAAGTCACGAATCCGTCGCAGATCTTTTTAGAGGAGAGATTGCATGGGGCCACTGGTTCCGCAGTCGTAGTGTCGGTGGAGGGAACTCGGCCAATACTGGTAGAGATCCAAGCGTTAGTAACACCGACTGCGTTTGGCAATGCTAAACGCACTACAGCTGGCCTCAACCAAAACCGAGTCTCTTTGATTATGGCAGTCTTAGAAAAACGTGCCGGCTTAATGTTGCAAAATCAGGATGCTTATCTCAAGGCTGCGGGCGGTGTCAAGCTTGAGGAGCCGGCGATCGATCTGGCGTTAGCGGTCAGTATCGCATCCAGTTATCGTGAAAAAGAAACGACCCCAACAGATTGCTTCATTGGTGAGGTTGGTCTAACTGGAGAAATTCGTCGTGTGACTGATATTGAAACACGAGTAAGGGAAGCGCAAAAGTTAGGCTTTAAGCGGATAGTGATCCCACAAAATAACGTTTCTGAAGCACAATTTCCAGCGGGAATAGAAGTATGCGGGGTAAAAACTCTGAACCAGGCGCTGCATTTGGCTTTTGATTGAAGCTAGGGAGGTTAGTATTACGTAACACAAGGCTGTTTAGAGGTTGGCTGAAATTTATTTTAGGAATTCAAATATTTAAAAGCGGAGTGATAGCGATGCGAAAAAGGATGATCCAATTAATTTTTGTATTATTAGGAATTGGGTCGGGTTATTCATTTATGCCATTGATATGGCAAGCGACGGGAGTCACTAACAGGTGGCTGTATAACAATTTTACGGATATGGTGATCGGATTAGCTATATTTGTGCTCTTAGTTATGCTGTTTAGCGGCCCGTTAGAAAATGTAGTAAAAAAAATTGAAAAGTTTCTGACTAATGAAAGACCTGAGATGATCATCACAGAGCTGGTTGCGACAGGCATTGGGTTATTGATCGCGGTATTAATATCATTATTATTTTCTAATTCGCAATTATTTTTCTTAAACACGATCTTACCTGTAGTTCTGTTAGTCCTTTTTGCTTACCTAGGCTTTATTGTTGGCCGCTCACGTTTTAACGAGATCCGCAAACTTTTTGCCAAACGTAACAAAAAGTTAGTCTTACAAGAAGCTGTTGATGATACCGGGCAAGTTTTGGAACGCAAAGCGGGTGAAAACTTTCGCAAGTATAAACTGCTGGATACTAATATTTTGATCGATGGTCGGATCTATGATCTCGTTAAGACCGGTTTTTTGGAGGGCATTATAGTAGTGCCAAAATTTGTATTGTATGAATTGCAATACATTGCGGATTCCGGTGACAGTGTTAAACGTGTCCGCGGAAGGCGCGGTTTGGATATCTTAAACAAATTGCGCCAGGAAAAAATTGTCCCGGTGCAAATGTATGAAGGTGATTTTGAGGATATTCAAGAGGTCGACAGTAAGCTATTAAAACTGGCAAAAATGCTTGATGCAGTGGTCGTGACAAATGATTATAATTTGAATAAAGTAGCGGAATTTCAAAATGTGCAGGTGTTAAATGTCAATGCGTTGGCTAAAGCCTTAAAACCGCGGGTCATCCCAGGAGAGACGTTAAATGTTATGGTCATCAAGAACGGCACCGAGCGGCAGCAAGGGGTGGCCTACTTGGATGATGGTACTATGATCGTTGTAGAAGATGGACGCTATTATATGAATGAAAAAATTGAAGTTGAAGTTACCAGCGCTTTACAGACCGATGCGGGACGCATGATTTTTGCCAAGCCAGTCCATTCGAAACGGGGAATTAAGGAAAAAAACTAGAAATAGTTGGGGGCAGAGTGTTTATTTTTAAGAATAAGCATAGTACACTTGATAAGTATGGCTGTTTTTAGTGCCAAAGAAGATAAAAAATTATGAAAGAGGCGTAATTTTTAATGGCTAGTGATAAAATTCGGGTCCGCTATGCACCGAGTCCGACTGGACACTTGCATATCGGTAATGCTCGGACAGCATTATTCAATTATTTATTTGCACGGCACAACAATGGAACGTTTGTGCTGCGGATCGAAGATACTGATACTAAACGAAATGTTAAAGACGGCGAAAAAAGCCAGATGGACAATTTGCACTGGTTAGGGATCGACTGGGATGAAGGACCAGACAAACCAGGTGATTATGGTCCGTATCGTCAGTCGGAACGGCGTGACATATACAAACCGTTGATTCAAAAGTTATTGGATGAAAATTTAGCATATGAATCATATATAACAGAAGAAGAATTAACAGCTCAAAGAGAAAAACAAAGAGCAAATGGCGAGGCCCCGCGTTATGTGGATGAATATGCTGGGATGAGCGAAGATCAGATCAAATCAACTCAAGCAGCTGCCCGCGCCAATGGTATCAAACCTGTTATTCGTTTGCGGGTCCCTCATGATCATGTCTATGAATGGGATGACATTGTTAAAGGTAAAATCAGTTTTAAATCTGATACGATCGGTGGAGACTTTGTCATTGCTAAGCGTGACGGGATGCCGACGTATAATTTTGCGGTAGTGGTTGATGATCATTTGATGAAGATCACTCATGTTTTGCGCGGTGATGACCACGTCGCTAACACTCCAAAGCAATTGGCAGTTTATGATGCATTTGGCTGGAAAGCTCCGATTTTTGGGCATATGTCATTGATCATCAACACTGCTACAGGTAAGAAGCTAAGTAAACGTGACGAGACAGTTTTACAGTTTATTGAGCAGTATCGTTCGTTGGGTTATCTTCCAAATGCAATGTTTAATTTCATCACACTGCTGGGCTGGTCACCAGTGGGTGAATCAGAGATCTTTACGAAGAAACAATTCATCAAGATGTTTGATCCTAAACGGTTGAGCAAGTCGCCGGCCTCCTTTGACAATAAGAAATTGGAATGGGTGAATAACCAATACGTTAAGGCCGGAAATGCGGACCAGATCACCTCACTGGCCATTCAACAGTTGATCAAAGCTGGACGTTTGCCGCAAGATCCGTCGAAAGAAAAGATCGAATGGGCACGGCAGCTGACCAATCTATATAAGCAGCAAATGTCATATGCTGCTGAAATGATCGATTTATCGGATGTCTTCTTCGAAGAGCCAGAGTCCTTAGACGACAAGGCATTAAAAGAATTGAGCGAAGAAACTGCTCCGGTCGTTTTGCACAAATTTACGCAAAAAGTCAAAGAATTACCGGTTTTTGATGCCTATGAGATCCAGCAGGTGATTTTTAAGATTCAGAAAGAAACTGGTATCCGGGGCCGCAAGCTCTATATGCCGATCCGAATTGCAACGACTCGTGAAATGCACGGACCAGATCTGGCACCTTCGATCGAGTTGATCGGCCGTGAAAAAGTGGTAACACACTTGGAGAAGACTTTTGCAGAATTAGGTTTAAAGTTTTAAACACTGGTAGAAAAGTTCGGCAGCAAAACTAATGTTGTTTTGTACCGGGCTTTTTTTCTAAGAGCTTGCTTTGACGGCCTTAGAACTGAGCTATTTTCTCGCTGCTCCGTGATCATTTTCTTGAGAGCTGAAAAGGATGAAAGCTTCTTTCTATAATTTGGCATCATTATTGAAAAATATCCCGATTTTTTGGGTGAAAGATTAAAATTATTCTTTGTCAGGTAATTAACAACAATATTCAGAAAAAAAAGTTAAAATGCTGTATCATTGCAGTATATATATGTAATGAAGGAACAAAAAGTGCACACTAGTTGTTATTCGAGTTAGGGTGCGCAGGGGGAGGCTAGTATATGATCCAGTTATATAACACTTTGACCAAGAAGAAAGAAGAATTTGTCCCGATGGAACCAGGGAAGGTTCGAATGTATGTCTGCGGGCCAACTGTCTACAATTACATCCATATTGGTAATGCTCGCAGTGCGATCGCTTTTGACACGATCCGCAGGTATTTGGAGTATCGAGGCTACCAGGTCAAATATGTTTCTAATTTTACGGACGTTGATGATAAGATCATCAAAGCCAGTCAAGACATGGGAATGGCTGTATCAGAAGTGACCCGAAAATTTATCAAGGCTTTTTATGCTGATACCGATGCCTTGAACGTTAAACGTGCCGACCTCAATCCGCGTGTTATGGATAATATGGATGACATTATAGAATTCGTGGGGGTATTGATCGATAAGGGTTATGCTTATAGATCCTCAGGCGACGTTTATTATCGCGCACGCAAGTTTAAGCATTATGGTCAACTATCTGGGCAATCTATCGATGATTTAGAACAAGGAGCTAGCCAACGACTAGATGAAGAAGACCAAGACAAAAAAGAAGATCCCCTAGACTTTGCTGTCTGGAAAGCCGCTAAACCTGGTGAGATCGCGTGGGATTCTCCATTTGGCAAAGGCCGTCCTGGTTGGCATATTGAATGTTCAGTCATGTCTACTAAGTACCTGGGAGATACTCTTGATATTCATGGGGGCGGACAGGATCTTGAATTTCCGCACCATGAAAACGAGATCGCTCAAAGTGAGGCTAAAACTGGCAAGAGGTTTGCTAATTACTGGTTACACAATGGTTTTGTCACAATTGGCGAGGAAGACGAGAAAATGAGCAAGTCGTTAGGCAATTTTGTGACTGTCCGTGACTTGATTGCTAAAGTTGATCCGCAGATCGTGCGTTTCTTTATGGCCACTACGCAGTATAGAAGGCCTATCAGATATACAACTGCTAATTTACAAGAGGCCAAAACAAACTTGGAGCGTGTACAGACAGCAGCTGGAAATATCTCGTACCGTTTACAGTCTGCAAAACACGGTCATTTAGAAGAAGATGTTCAAAAGGAATTCGAACAGCATAAAGTTGATTTTGAAAATGCAATGGATGACGATTTCAATGCACAAAATGGTATCGCAGTGGTCTATGAATTGGTAAAACAGCTAAACATCTACGCTGGGCGTGAGACAGTCTTTGATAGCACGCTCAAGTATCTGCTTGAAGGCTTTACTAGGATAGTGAATGTTTTTGGGATCAAACTCAAGCGCCTGGGAATTTTGGATAAGGATATAGAAGAAAAGATCAAGCAGCGCAATGAAGCTAGACAAAAAAAGGACTTTGCACGAAGCGACGAGATCCGCGATCAATTAAAAGAACAAGGGATCATTTTGGAGGATACCGCGCAAGGGACGCGCTGGAAGAGAGAGTAAGGATGACAAGAGCAGACTATCGACAAATCAATGGTATCGCTTTGGCCTACATTGGCGATGCTGTTTGGGAAGTTTTTGTACGTGAACACTTGTTGGAAAAGGGTCTAACAAAACCCAATAAATTGCAGCATCGCGCCACACATTTTGTTTCGGCAAAAGCACAGGCATTTTTGATCGACCAAATGGAACAAAAAAATGAGCTGACTGAAACTGAGTGGGTCTATTTCAAAAAGGGCCGCAATGCAAAAAGTCATACCTCAGCAAAAAACACTTCCGTTTTGACTTATCGTATTTCGACAGGCTTTGAGGCACTGTTCGGCTATTTATATACAAGTGGGCAAGACCAGCGTTTACTGGAATTAGCCAAGTGGTGTATAGAAATTATCGAAAAGCAGAAAAAAAGCAATGCTGATGCCGACAAGTAGAGGTAGCGAAGGGGGGCAAATCAAATGGATAACAAAAAAGAAACTGAAAATACAGGGTTTGTGATCGGGCGGCACGCTGCTATGGCTGCTTTAAAGGGATCTCAGACCGTAAATAAAGTTTATATTCAAGAAAGACTGAAAGCTGACGCGATCTCTGAGATCGCCAGTTTAGCTCGGCGCAAATCACTGGTTGTCTCACGCGTTCCTAAAGCTAAACTTGATATGCTTAGTGATCACCAGAACCATCAAGGAGTAGCAGTTTCTGTGGCACCTTTTAAGTACGCAACGTTGGATGATTTATTTGCTAATGCCAAAGCACAGGACGAAGCACCTTTTTTCTTGATCTTAGATGAAATCGAAGACCCGCACAATTTAGGGTCGATCATTCGAACAGCTGATGCAGCCGGTGTCCATGGCGTGATCATCCCTAAAAGAAGGGCTGTTCAGTTAACGGCAACAGTTTCTAAAACTTCAACGGGTGCGGTTGAATATGTACCGGTGATGCGTGCCAATAATTTGACGGCAGTTGTCAAAGAATTGAAGGACCGCGGGATCTGGGTCTTTGGCACCGATATGGAAGGCCAGGATTACAGGAAGTTTGATGGAGCTGGACCAACGGCGCTAGTGATCGGGAATGAAGGCAAGGGCGTGTCACCTTTATTGAAGAAGAATTGTGATGGACTGCTCACTATCCCAATGTCTGGACACGTACAAAGTTTGAACGCCAGTGTTGCCGCTAGTTTACTGATCTATCAGGTATACACAAGCAGAGGAAAATGATTAGCTGATGAAGAAAAATATTTTGATAGTCGACGCGTATAACATGATCGGTAATTGGCCAAAATTAAATAAGCTCAAAAAAAAAGATCGACTGGAAGATGCTAGGGATATACTCTTGCAGCTTCTTTCTGACTACCATAAGCAAAGCGGTTATCAGATCATAGTCGTTTTTGATGCAATGTATGTATCTGGTTTATCTAAAAGTTACAAACAATATACATTACAGGTAATTTGGACGGATGAAGGCCAAACGGCAGACAGTTTTATTGAAAAACTGGCGGGCGAATTAATGGATCCTTTAACACAAGTCACAGTCGCGACTAGTGACCAGGCAGAGCAGTGGACGAATTTTTCACAAGGTGCATTGCGCAAACCTGCCTGGGAACTGGCACAAGACATCAAACGAGCACGCAACGAGGTCAAACAAACCGCGCGCCATTACCAGGATGAGCATTCGCTGCGCGGCAAGCCCTGGGATCCACAACAGCTTGAACAATTAAAGAAACTGCGTGACCGTTTGTCCAAATAATTATCTGACCGGGTCTTTCTTTATATTTTGGCCATTGCTTGCTCCGTCAGTAGTCCAGGTTGACTTGTATTGGCGTCCGTGATAAAGTTACACTGATATATTTTAAGGAGAACTGAAATGGCAAGAAAAAGAAAAATTGCCTTGGCATGCTCAGTGTGCGGTTCGCGAAATTATACTTTAATGGAAAATCCTGCGCGAGTTTCTCGGCTGGAAGTAAAAAAGTTTTGCAAGTACTGTGGTAAGCATACGTTGCACCGCGAAACAAAATAAGTTAGGTAAATTTCGAGGACATATGGAGGCTTTTTAATGAAATTTTTGAAGAATGTTGTGCAAACGGTTAAAGATACAACTTGGCCAACTGCTCGTGAGAATAGAAAAGATACGACTACTGTAATTTTAATGACTATTGGATTTGCAATCTTTTTTGCAATAGTTGACTACTTAGTTCAATTAGGATTAAGGTTCTTTTCGTAAGAAATATTGCAGCACTGGTAATTAAGTGAGTAATTTGATATAATTTCGTTGGTAAGGAAACTTCGCGTGGTCGAGGTTTTTTTATTTTGGCTTAATGGATCGTTTACAAATAAAAATGCAAATTTTTAAAGGAGAAATAAACAATGGCAGAAAATATGGAAAAGAAATGGTATGTTTTGCATACTTATTCCGGTTATGAGAATAAGGTCAAGGCTAATCTGGAATCTCGTGCGCAGTCGATGGGGATGGAAGATTATATCTTTCGCGTAGTCGTTCCGGAAGAAGAAAAGCACGAAACCACAAAAACAGGTAAGGATAAAGTCGACAAATTAAAGACCTTCCCAGGCTATGTTTTAGTTGAAATGGTAATGTCTGATCAGTCGTGGTATGTGGTACGTAATACACCCGGAGTTACCGGTTTCGTTGGTTCTCATGGTGCAGGGAGCAAACCGGCTCCGTTACTGGATGAAGAGATCAATGACATTTTGCGTCACTTAGGTTTAAGTTCCCGGCACGAGAAATTCGACGCTGAAGTTGGCGACTCGATCAAAATCGTCGATGGTGCCTTTTCAGGAATGGTTGGCAAGATTACGGAAATTGATGATGAAAAGATGAAAATGCGCGTAGCAATCGAAATGTTTGGCCGTGAAACAGCAGCAGAATTGAATTTCGAACAAGTTGACAAGTTGGCTTAATGTGACCAACTGGAGAAATTTTTTGCTCTGCTCGCAGTTCATAGTTAAACATCGGTGGAAAATTTGATTCATTTCATTTGTGCAGGCAGATAGAGTTCACTTTGAGCGATAAAACATTTTATAACCGCACCGCCTTTTTGTAAAATGCGTGAAAACAGGTTGCAAAGAAATGACCTGCGTGCTATATTTTATAAGTATGCTTTTAGCGTACTAGTGGGAGGCCAAATTATATGGCCATCCGTACCACACACGGAATATAAGGAGGAATACACCGTGGCAAAAAAAGTAACAAACGTTGTTAAATTGCAGATTCCTGCTGGCAAAGCAACTCCTGCACCGCCAGTTGGTCCTGCATTGGGTCAAGCAGGAATCAACATTATGGGCTTCACTAAGGAATTTAATGCCCGGACTGCTGACCAAGAAGGTATGATCATCCCTGTTGAGATCAGTGTTTATGAAGACCGTTCATTCGATTTCATTACTAAGACACCTCCCGCAGCTGTTCTGCTTAAGAAAGCTGCCGGAGTTGAACATGGTTCCGGCGAACCTAACACCAATAAAGTTGCTAGCGTAACTAAAGACCAGGTCAAGGAAATTGCCGAAACAAAAATGCAAGATCTAAACGCTGCAGATGTTGAAGCTGCTATGCGCATGATTGAAGGAACTGCCAGAAGCATGGGCTTCACTGTTGAAGACTAATTACCATGCTTTACAGTCGGATACTTCGCGAAAGTGAATGTATCAAGTGGGAGGTTTATCCGATAGACCACAAATTGCAAGGAGGAAAATTTACTAATGGCAAAGAAAAGCAAGAAATATTTAGAAGCCGCTAAGCAGGTCGAAGCTAACAAAACTTATGACACCAAAGAAGCAATCAGCTTGGTCAAAAAAATCGACTTTGCTAACTTTGACGCAAGTATCGAAGCAGCTTTCAAATTAAATCTCGATACAAAACAAGCAGATCAACAATTACGTGGGGCTGTGGTCCTGCCTAATGGTACTGGTAAAGACCAGACAGTTATTGTCTTTGCAAAGGGCCCTAAAGCTCAAGAAGCAAAGGACGCTGGTGCTGATGTAGTCGGTGACGATGACTTGGCGCAACGTATTCAAGATGGCTGGTTGGACTTTGATGTGGCAATTGCTACCCCAGACATGATGGCACAAGTTGGCCGTTTAGGACGGATCCTTGGGCCAAAAGGCTTAATGCCTAACCCAAAGACTGGGACTGTTACGATGGATGTTAACAAAGCCGTTTCAGAATCAAAAGCCGGTAAAGTTACTTACAGAACTGACCGTGATGGCAATGTCCACGTTCCGCTGGGCAAAGTTTCGTTTAGTGAAGATGATCTTTTGGGCAACTACCAAACGATCTTTGATGTGATCGCCAAAGCACGTCCTGCTTCTGTGAAGGGTGTTTACATTCAACACGCTTCCTTAGCCTCAACTTTTGGGCCAAGTGTTACACTTGATGTTCCCACCTTTAAGCGCTAATTAAAATTAAAAACAAGTTGACTTCTATTGGTGCACATGTTACATTAGTAGAGGTCAATTTTTTTAGAAGATTCTACCTAAGACTCAGGTGGCGAAAGCCTCAATATCCTGCCGAGGAGTAAAGATATTTATTCTCTCTCTGTGTCTTGGTGGATACGGAGTTTTTTTATTGGATAAACTTCGCACAATGACTTGGGAGGTGAATCAAGTGTGTAAAGAAGTTATTGCCCAAAAAGCTGCTGTCGTTGACAGTGTAGTTGACAAATTCAACGCAGCTTCGTCGATCGTTGTGGCTAACTACCGTGGCTTGACCGTTGAAGAAGTGACTGAATTACGTAAGCAATTACGTGAAGAAGGCGTTGAAATGCGTGTTATCAAGAACACATTCTTGAAGCGTGCGGCTGATAAGACTGGTTATGAAGGCTTGGATGAAGTATTTGCTGGACCAACTGCTGTAGCATTTGGCAGCGACGATGTTGCTGCTCCGGCACGTGTCATCGCTAAGTTTGCGGAAGATCATGACGCATTAGTCATCAAAGGCGGTATGATCGAAGGAAAGGTTTCTTCTGTCGAAGATATCGAAGCACTTTCCAAATTGCCAGACCGCGAAGGCTTATTGTCCATGTTGCTTTCAGTATTACAAGCACCAGTTCGCAATGTTGCTTATGCAGTTAAGGCTGTTGCTGACAGTAAGGACGAAGATGCAGCTTAAAGCTGCACTTTAGATATTTTTGATCAATTAAAATTTGGAGGAAATCAAAATGGCATTAGATACAGAAAAAATTATTGCTGACCTTAAAGAAGCCAGCATTCTTGAATTAAATGATTTAGTTAAAGCTATCGAAGACGAATTTGGCGTTTCAGCTGCTGCCCCAGTTGCTGCTGGTGGCGCTGCTGGCGGTGCTGCTACCGAAGAACAAACAGAATTTGATGTTGAATTAGCTACCGAAGGACAAGCTAAGGTTAAGACGATCAAAGCCGTTAAAGATATCACAGGTCTTGGCTTGAAAGATGCTAAGGGCTTGGTTGACAATGTTCCTTCTGTTATCAAAGAAGGCGTTTCTAAGGAAGAAGCCGATGACATCAAGGCTAAGCTTGAAGATGTCGGCGCTACCGTTAACGTTAAGTAATCATTCATTAGAATGTTAGACACTTCTCAATTTGGGAAGTGTTTTTTTAATGCAACCAAATTTTTGAATTCTTTTTTTTGATCTACGACGGGAAGTAAGATGTTGTGTTGTCGTTGGCAATTCGGCTTGAATAGTAAAGTATGCTACAATTGAGAAAGCTATTTGAGTAGTGAAAGGAAAATTATTTAATGAAACAATTAATTCTAGCTGAAAAACCTAGTGTCGCTCGAGATTTGAGCAAAATTCTCGGAGCTACTGAGAAACATAAAAATTATTTTGAGGGTCAACACATTATAATTACCTGGGCACTTGGCCACTTGTTGGGGCTCAAGATGCCCGAAGATCTTAACCAAGGCTGGCAAAAGTGGCAGTTGGAAACTTTGCCCATGCTTCCTAAAAAAATTGGGATCAAACCACTCCCGAAAACTAGGAGGCAACTGAAAACGATCAGCACGTTGGCGAAACGAAAGGACATCT
This sequence comes from uncultured Ligilactobacillus sp., assembly GCA_934215475.1. Taxonomy (GTDB): domain Bacteria; phylum Bacillota; class Bacilli; order Lactobacillales; family Lactobacillaceae; genus Ligilactobacillus. Next base: position 27,433 of record CAKPZY010000015.1, on the reverse strand, counting down.
CCAGGGCCGTCATTGCCACCGACGCCGGACGCGAAGGAGAATTGGTAGCACGCTGGATCTTGCAGTACATCAGATTCAATAAACCGGTCAGGCGTCTGTGGATCTCTTCTCAAACTTCTAAGGCAGTTAAGGCCGGTTTTGCTTCTTTAAGACCGGCAAAAGAGTATGATAGTTTGTATTATTCAGCTTTAGCACGGGCACAGGCAGATTGGCTAGTGGGCCTGAATGTGACCAGGGCTTTAACTGTCAAATACGATGACAGTTTGTCAGCAGGACGCGTTCAAACGCCAACTTTAGCGCAGGTTTTTGAGCAGGAACAAAAAATTTCGAAGTTCAAACCAGAAAAATATTATACGATCTATTTAGAGGCAGCTGGTAAAAGAGCACGGCGCGCACAAAAGAATAATTTTGAGATTCGTCAACTAAAAAGTGCCCAAGATATTGTTAACACACTAAAAAAAGCTCCCGGAAAGGTGGTTGACATTGAACACAAAGACAAGAGTCAGTTCGCTCCCTTACCGTATGATTTGACCGAATTGCAAAGAGAAGCCAACCAAACATATGGATACTCAGCTAAGAAAACCTTATCATTGGTCCAAAGTTTATATGAAGTGCACAAAATCGTTTCTTACCCTCGTACAGACAGCAAGTATCTTAGTTCGGATCTCAAGGCTACGATGCAAGAACGCCTGCGGGCAATTTCTTCGATGATCCCAGAAGCGAAACGATATATCAAAGATGGCAGTCAGGTTATTTTAAAAAAAGTTTTCAATGATCAGAAGGTCTCAGATCACCATGCTTTGATCCCAACAGAGCAACCGCCTCGTTATGAAAAGTTATCGCAAGACGAGCATCGGATCTATACAATGATCGCGAAACGTTTTGCTTGTCTGTTTGACCAACCATACCGGACAAAACAAGAGAGAGTAACAGTTCAATTTGGATCGGATCACTTTGTTTTTAAAAATGAACAAGTAATTGACCCGGGCTGGAAAAAAGCTAAAGTAGAGAATGTTCACACGACGCAATGGACAGTAGGCTCAGAGATTGCCCCAAACTTTAAAATTTCTGCCGAACAAACTACTCCGCCCACCCCGTTGAACGAGGGAAGATTACTGGCTAAGATGGAAAAGTTTGGTTTAGGGACGCCGGCAACCCGCGCTGAGATCATTGAAAAATTGGTCAAAACGGAATTAATGGTGCGTACAGGCAAAAGTTTACAAGTCACCCCGAAAGGAAAACAGCTTTTGCACCTCGTCAATCCAGCACTTGTGTCGCCTGAATTGACTGCCAAGTGGGAAAGTCAACTAGAACAGATCGCTCACGGTAAGTATAATGACAAGCAATTTATTGTTGAGATCGAGAAAGAAACGGTCAAGCTTGTTAGAGAGATCAAACACAGCCAGCATAAGTACCACGACCATTCTTTGACTAGTAAAAAATGTCCGAAATGTGGAGCTTTGCTAAAGGAGAAGAATACTAAAGGCGGGAAGATATTGGTCTGCTCAAATGCCGAGTGTGATTATCATCGGCGTGCCGAAGCTAAAGTCACGAATCATCGCTGTCCACATTGTCACCAAAAGATGCTGCTGATCAGTGGGAAGAACGGTAATTATTTTCGTTGCAAGTATGATGGGACAACGGAAAAACCAGCTGCAGGAAGAAAAAAGAGTAAAAAGATGACTAAACACGAAGAAAAACGGCTGTTGAAAAAGGTCAATCAAGAAGATGTCCCGGCAGAAAGCCCGCTGGCGGCGGCATTTAAAAAAGCAATGAAAAAGTAGGCTTCTCTTGCAGCAAGACTTCTTAATAGCAGATATTATAATGGCCAAAAGAAAAATGGAGATCAATAAGAAACAGCAACATCATGACAGGTGCCAGAATTGTTTCTAGTATTTGAGCTAGCCCGAAGAAATTTTAGTAACCGCGGGTTTTGTTGTACATTTCCAAGTAAAATGGGTCAGTTAGCTGCAAAAAAATAGTATCAATTGGTTTCCAATCGACACTAAGAGCAATTTTAAATTTTATATGTAATAGGTGGGGTCGCTTTTGATAAGTGAAAGGTGCCCACATCTAAACCCAAGTTTTTATTCTTGGATCATAAAGGCTGTCATAATTTTGAGATAAATTGTTTCGTACCATTTCATCTCTCGTTGTGTCAGTTCTTTTTTCTTTTCTTGGATCTGGTAATTTAACCTGCCAAAGATTTTACGATATACTCTTGTGTTAGTCAGCCACCGATGAAAGCGCGGAGAAGCTTTTGATAAGCAAAAGAATCCTGCTATCAAGAATGGTAACTGAGGAAAGACAGGCAAGGCTAAGCCGATGATAGTCAATAAAAAGAATATTATTGTCAATAAGACCCATGTAAATGTAACGATACCCCTTGTCATAAGTACGCCTCCCTCTTTAAAGTGATACGGAGTAACAAGGAATCGATATCATTATGCTCCCTGTACTCAAAATGCCGTTGAAACTGTGTAGATCCCGGGCTGATATTTTGTGAATAAAGTCGCCCACTACTTTGTCGCTTAAAATATATTCTAGCACTTCTTGCGATTCCTTTGTAGCAAAAAATGCCTAAGAAAAGGTAAAGTTTTCAGAGAGTTCTGATTTATGTTTGAGAGTCAGATCTTTAAAGAAAACGCAAAAAATGTGACAAAAAACCAATTGCTACAATAAGTAAAAATTTATCTAAAAAAATATATAGCATACTTTTATCTAGTGTGATTGTCAAAAATTTAAAATAAACGTCATTTACCCCTAAAAGAGTGCAAAGGAAAAAGTTCTTTCAATCCTATCGTTGAGCAAATATTAGATATGTATTAGAAATAATAACGGTTTTCTGACAAATTTATGTATATTTGACAAATTTATATTGTGTCTTAAAAATTTAATTTGAAAAAATATATCTAATTTTCTTGCGTTCCACAATAAATATCGTACAATAAATATTGTACTAAATTTAAAAGCCGACCTTTAGGATACTTAATGAAGCGAGGCGTTTCATACATTTTATTATTGGGGACATTTTTATGGGGGTTGTTTTATGAGTTCACTACAAAAGTTGATGACGAATCTGACGCAGACTTTGCAGCTAACAAGTCAGCAGTATAAAGACGAACAGTCTGCTAAGCTAGGGGCCATCGATGTTTACTATTTGGAGGCTATTTTTCAGTTGAAACAGCCGACGATCGGAAAGATTTCACGGCTGCTTGGCCAGTCAACACCGAACACCAATTATCATATTAAGAAGCTGATCGGTTTAGGGCTGATTGAAAAGCAGATCGATTCAACAGATCATCGGGTCACACATTTGAATACGACCAGCAAATATTCAGACAGCATTAAGAGCAATGACGATTTTTGGGCTAACTTGCAACAACGGCTTGAAGATGAAGTGGAACCGCGAGATTTTGCGATTTTTCAACGCGTATTAAGGCAAACTGTGAGCATGATCCACGAAGACTTGTAAAATTTATATTTGATAAACGACTGCGGACCCGCAGCCGTTTTTTGATTGGTGATCTAAGGTGATTTAGTTATGACTCATTTGTTAATTACTTCAGCATTTGAGTCCATAATAATCACTATTTACAGTTTTTTGTTTTAACTGTGCGTCAATCGTAATTTAGGGTATGTTATAATTGTAATCAACCAAATAGAGCATATTTTTTTATAATTATATGGAGGTCACTCAGGTGGGTAAAAATAACCAAACTTACCGGAAAGTTTTATATGCCTTATTCTCGGCAATTATTATCGTACAAAATTTTATACCTTTTTTGGGATATATTCCTTTTGGTCCTTTGAATTTAACGATCATTCACATTACAGTGATCATAGCGGCATTTACTTTGGGACCAAGCGGAGGTGCTCTAATAGGCGGCATTTGGGGATCGATCACATTTGTCCGTGCTTTTATCTGGCCGACAAGTCCTTTGGCTGTGATAGTTTTTGTTAATCCCTTGGTTTCTATTCTCCCGCGGATCCTGATTGGAATTGTAGCTGGTTATTCCTTTAGATGGTTGTCCCATAAATTTAAACAAGAATATTTGAGTATGGGGATCGCCGGCGTTTTAGGCGCTCTTACTAACACCATCTTGGTTCTTGGCCAGATCTACCTTTTCTATCACGGACACGCACGTTCTTTGTATCAGGTCGATGTTGAAGCATTACTTCCTTACTTACTGGGCGTAATAGCTACCAATGGCATACCTGAAGCTATCGTTGCAGGGATCGCATGCCCACTAATTGCTAAACCGTTGATGAAAAGAGTTCGCAAAGGATGAGCTAAGTGGCACACAGAAAGTATCACAGCGCAAAAAATTCAACTACAAAGGCGCGTAAATATACGAAGCGCCGTCATATGCCTAAAAAGTGGCATAAAAAAAGATCGCTAAATATAGCCGATATCTTGCTGGCAGTGATTTTAGTGACGTTGATCTTTGTGCAAGGTATTAAGTGGTTTGAAGAAAACGTTGCAACACCCGTTAATGAGCCAAAAACTGAAATGCAAGAGAAACAGGCTTTCATCAATCAACTAGTGCCAAGTGCGCAAAAACAGCAGCGACAATATCATGTATTTGCAAGCATTACCTTAGCTCAAGCCGGCTTAGAATCCAACTGGGGTAAAAGTGAATTAGCACAAAAGTATCATAATTTGTTTGGGATCAAAAGCGATGACCCTAACAGCCCTATGTTAACGACTCAAGAATATGTTAACGGTCAATGGATCACAATCAAAGCGCGGTTTGCATCGTATCCTAATTACGATGACTCCATTGCTGCACATACAATGTTATTTGTTAACGGTACTGGTTGGGATGCAAGTCATTATCAAGCAGTGATTCGGGCCAAGAGTTACCGCCAGGCTGCTTTTGCTTTGCAATCAAAAGGTTATGCCACTGACCCTAATTATGCACAAAAGCTGATCAGTCTGATAGAGCAATACCATTTGCAGCGCTATGATCTATAGAGTGTGGATGTATTCTCAGTGCTGAAAGGGTCAACGGTCAGCAAAGACTTGTAGAAGTTAGTCATGAGATTTACTAAGCGCAATATTTTACCCTTTTGTTTGTTTATTTTTACTTTTAATTTTTAAATTTAAGGAGGAAAATAATCGTGAAGTTATTGGAAGAACGGATCCGTGAAGATGGGTTGGTACTGCCAGGAAACGTGTTAAAAGTCAATTCTTTTTTAAATCACCAGCTCGATCCTGATCTGTTGAACACGATCGGACAAGAATTTGCCCATTTGTACCGTGATGATCATATTACCCGCATCTTAACGGTCGAATCATCAGGGATAGCTCCTGCAATCATGACTGGTTTGGCTTTGCATGTCCCTGTTTTGTTTGCCCGTAAAGTAAAGAGCTCTACCATGAATGATTCATTGTATACGGCAGATGTATATTCTTATACCAAAAAAGTAACCAATAAGATCTCTGTTGACCAGAAGTTTTTGTTGGCAAATGACAATATCTTAATCATTGATGATTTTTTGGCAAACGGGCAGGCGGTGTCTGGACTTTTGAAACTTTGTGATCAGGCTGGAGCCCACGTCGCAGGCGCCGGTATCGTGATTGAAAAGTCTTTCCAAGCGGGTGGAAAAATGTTACGTGCACGGGGATTGCGCTTGGATTCGCTTGCTCGGATCTCTTCTTTTGATAACGGTCAGGTCCACTTTGTTGGAAAATAAATTTTTAACTTCAAAAGTTGGGTAAGTCAATGACGGCTTTTCTTTTCACTGATATTTGCTCTGATTCGGCCTTCTTGCTTACTGCTGGAAGAACGTTGCCAATTCGGGCATACGGCACTGAATTGAATTGCTGGAAATGTACTATCATTTTTTCTTATAATAAAACAACAGCAGTGCTTTTTCAGGTAGAATGATTATATTGTTTTTTTGCTAAAGAAAAGAAATAAATTTCACTTGAATATACATAAATATGTTATGATTTTATCTGAGAAGTAATATCAGAAGCTAAAGAAAGTAGTGAATAAAAATGGCAGAACGGGTCATTTTTTCTCAAAGTACAATTGGTGTGATCGGAAATAGTACCAATGGTATCGATCTTTTGCGCCACGCGAAACAAATGGGCTTTAAAACAGCCGCATACGGTGCTAATGCTGAAAGCCCAACCTTAAGGGAGGCTGATCTGCCGATAGTTGGTCGCGGAAACGATCAGATTCAGCTGCAAGAGTTTGCTGAGCGCTGTGACTTGGTGCTTTATGAATCCGAACAAGTAAGTTCAGAATCTATCAAATATATCGAGAGGTTTACTAATGTTCCACAAGGGAGCGAATCACTGGAACTTTTTCAAGACAGGCTGCTAGAAAGAGCTTTCTTTGAACAGCTTAATATCAATATTGCACCATATGCCACGATCGTCAGCTTGGATGATATTTATCAAGCGATCTCATCAATTGGTTTTCCGTGTGTGCTCAAACCAATACAAAAGGGTATCATGCACAATTCACAGATGATCTTGCGCAAGCAATCTGATATTGCAAAAAGTGCAGAAATGGTGGAACAAGGAACTTTCGTTCTCGAGTCCTGGATCCCATATGAGCGTGAAATTTCAGTATTCATGGTTCGTCAGCAGGATGGAACGTTAACTTTTATGGCTCCTTTGGAGACTTTTTATCAAGGGCAAAGGTTGACGCAAGTCGTCGGTCCCGCTGAGATCGATCCTTCTATCTGGAGCGAGATCAAGAAAATATCGACTGATATTGGCGATAACTTAAATTTCGTCGGGGTCTTGGAGGTTGGTTTCTTTGTCACATCAGCTCAGGCGATTTACGTGAAGCGCGTTGTTCCAGCACTTCACGAAGCAGGTTATATTTACGATAGTATTTGTAATGTGTCATTGGAAGAGCAGCAGCTGCGGGCATCAGTGGGAATGCCAGTCGCGGTACCGAAAGTCTTGCAAAAGGGTGCACTTGGCTTTTTCCGCGAGGACGATAGGGATGAGATCAAGACTCAGTGGATCTTAAAAGATAATTGGTTTTACACTTTGTTTCGTTTTCCCGCTTCCATGCTGCCCCAATTCAAAATCGGTTATGTTGTGACAACCGCGAACAATGGCTACGCAGCCAAAGAACAGTTGGATTCGACCGGATTATGGGATAACCTTGAGCAATCTGAGGATGAAAAACGTTAATTAAAAAATGTAAATCAAGGGGCGGAATTTCCAGCCCCTTTTTGAGTGGGATAGTAAAGATTTATGAGGGTTCCAGTTCCAATGTTTTTAAAAAACGAGCAGTAAGAGTCGAGACTGTGTCGAATATATAGAACGGGTAGGACTATTAGAAGTTCATCAACACATCAAGGCTGCATAAATTTCTGGAAAGCTTTGGTTAAAATAATTAGCGGTCCCAAGCAGCCAAATTTGTCCGAATACCGTTTTGATGAATGAAAATACACACTGCGCTAGGATAGTATGCTATCTGGGCAGTCTTTGACACTGACCAATTAACTGGCCTCTGTGATATAATTGAGCAGACTGAAGATTTAGAGAGGATTGAATAATTTGGGTCAAAAGAACCTACTTCAAAAGATGAATGATGAACAGGCAAAAGCTGTCCGCTGTACGGAGGGGCCGCTTTTGATCATGGCAGGTGCCGGCAGCGGGAAGACACGTGTGTTGACACACCGAGTCGCTTATTTGATTCAGGATAAAGGGGTCTTGCCGTGGCATGTTTTGGCAATTACATTTACTAATAAAGCGGCCAAAGAGATGCGTGAAAGAGTAGACCACTTATTAGGTGCAGACGCATCCGATATTTGGGTATCGACTTTTCATGCGTTGTGTGTCCGGATCTTGCGGCGTGATGCGGAAAAGATCGGCTTTAACCGGGCATTCACGATTGCAAGTCCCAGTGAACAGCGGACATTGATGAAGCATATTTTGGCTGACTTAAACGTAGATTCAAAGCGTTATGATCCGCGGACGATCCTCGGTAATATTTCTAATGCCAAAAATGATTTAGTCACCGTAGAAGAGCTGAAAAAGGACGCAAAAACTCCAGTTGAACAGATCACCGCTCAAGCCTATGAGCGCTATCAGAAAGAATTGCACAAAGATTCCGCGATGGATTTTGATGATTTGATCATGCAGACAACGATCCTTTTTCAAACTTCACCAGAGACGCTGGCTTACTATCAGAAGAAGTTTCAGTATATCCATGTTGACGAGTATCAGGATACTAACGAAGCGCAGTATCGTTTGGTTAATATGCTGGCGGCTCGTTTTCATAATTTGTGTGTAGTGGGAGATGCTGACCAGAGTATTTATGGCTGGCGCGGAGCCAATATGGAAAATATTATGAACTTTGAAAAAGATTATCCGGATGCAACGGTGATCAAGCTGGAACAAAATTATCGCTCAACTAAAACAATTTTAGATGCAGCTAATTGTGTCATTAAAAATAACGTTAACCGTAAAGTCAAAACCTTATGGACTGAAAATCAGAAGGGAGCTAAGATCCATTATTATCGTGGAGTAAATGCCAACGATGAAGCGTTTTATGTGGTCAAAAATATTCAAGCGGAGATCCGTGAACAAGGACGTAATTACCGGGATTTTGCAATTCTCTACCGAACTAACGCTCAATCACGTGTAATGGAAGAAACGTTTGTCAAGACTAATATTCCTTACAAGATCGTGGGCGCACATCGTTTCTATGACCGTAAGGAGATCTTGGATATTTTGGCTTATCTCAGGTTAGCCACCAATTTGCAAGATTCAATGAGTTTTAACCGAGTCGTTAATGAACCCAAACGCGGGATCGGTTCGGCTAGTTTGGATAAACTTACTGATTTTGCAACGATGCATGACATGAGCATGTTAGAGGCAGCCGAAAATGTCATGATGACCAATATTAAAGGGAAGGCTGTCAAACAGCTCGAGCAATTTGCACATATGTTAAGAGAGCTGCATGAAATGGAAAAGAATGCTACAGTTACTGAATTAACTGAGGCACTTCTCGACAAGACGGGTTATCGCAAGGCGCTGAAGATCAATAAATCTTTGGAAAATGAAAGCCACTTGGAAAACATCAATGAATTTTTAACGGTTACCCAGCAGTTTGACTCGTCATGGGAGCAAGATGAGGAACACCAAGATCCATTTATCGATTTTCTGGCCGAATTGGCGTTAGTTTCTGACCAGGATAGTGTCGATGAACAACAAAATCAAGTCACCTTGATGACTTTGCATGCAGCAAAAGGGCTGGAATTTCCTGTCGTTTTCTTGATTGGAATGGAAGAGGGGATCTTCCCGCTGTCGCGTGCGATGATGGATGAAGACGAACTGGAAGAAGAACGGCGCCTGGCTTACGTTGGTATTACACGAGCACAACAGGAGTTGTTTTTGACGAATGCATTTTCAAGAATGCTGTATGGCAGGAAACAAAGCAATCCCACGTCAAGGTTCGTGGAAGAAATTGATGATGACCTACTTCAGTCGGATAATGAGCGACAAACGCCAGCACAGCCGCAAAGCCCATATATGCACCTAAGAAGAGCACGGGATGTAAATCCATATAAGCGATCTCAGATGCACTCAAGCACTGTCAGCCAGCCGACGACCACCGGAGCAGAAAAGAAAGCTTGGACTGTCGGAGACAAAGTATATCACAAGGCTTGGGGCGAAGGAACTGTGGTTAAGGTCACCGGTTCTGGTGAAGATACAGAATTGGATATCGCCTTTGCTTCACAAGGTATCAAGCGGTTATTAGCCTCCTTTGCACCGATCAGTAAAAGATAAATTAAAGTCATATAAGTAATTTGCCACGGCTAGGTTCGTGAAACTGCGCATTTGATTGCAGCTATGCATTGATCAATGCCAACCTTATTTTCACCCTTAATAGTTTTGTAGGACACACTTAGCTAAGGTTTAGTAAAATTTGCACCAAGACAGTTAACTAAATTACTGAAAAGCAATAAAATAAGAAGTTAATTAAAGGTCAAATGTTGTTAGCGATTCAGATGGGGGATTTTTTAATTGATTATACGTCTGAAATTGAACAATTGATCGCAATATTTAGGAGGAAAAAAGATGGCCCAAGACACGGAAAAGTCAAAAGCTGGGAAAAAAGCCGAGAAATTACGGCAAAAATTGAATCAGTGGGGACGTGAATACTATGTCCTCGACCAGCCGACAGTCGAAGATCGCGTTTACGATAAAAATTACCGGGAGCTGCAAGACTTAGAAAAAAAGCACCCAGAGGTCGTTACCGCCGATTCCCCGACTCAACGTGTCGGCGGCCACGTCTTGTCCGGTTTTGAAAAGATCAGACATGATATCACGATGCTGTCTTTGGGCGATGTTTTTTCGAAAGGTGAATTGAGTTCATTCATCAAACGATTGAATAAACATGCTGACAAAAAAGTACCTTTTAACTGTGAATTAAAGATCGATGGATTGGCAATTTCCTTGATTTATGAAAAAGGTGTGTTCGTTAAGGGATCAACGCGTGGTAATGGTACGATCGGTGAGGACATCACTCAGAATTTAAAAACGGTCAATGCCATACCTTTGCGGTTGACCGAGCCCGTTTCTGTTGAAGTTCGCGGTGAGTGTTATATGCCCAAAAATTCTTTTGCACATCTCAATCAGCATAGAGAAGAAGAAGGCAAACCAGTATTTGCCAATCCGCGCAATGCGGCGGCAGGGTCATTACGTCAGCTCAATCCACGAATTACAGCAGCACGCCACTTGAGTACCTTTATATACTACTTGATGGAGCCTGAAAAGTTCGACGTTAAAACTCAAAGCCAAGCATTAAAGAAAATGCGGGCTTGGGGTTTTAAGACCAATATCGAGTGTCGCTTGGCGACCAATATGGATCAGGTCGACCAATACATCGATGATTACCAGCAAAAAAGGACACAACTTGAATACGAGATCGATGGGATCGTCTTAAAAGCTGATCCTTTTACAATTCAAGCTGAATTAGGAAATACCGTTAAAGTACCACGCTGGGCGATCGCCTATAAATTCCCGCCTGACGAACAAGAAACGGTCGTCCGCGACATCGAGTGGACAGTTGGCCGGACTGGGGTGGTCACTCCAACGGCAGTCATGGATCCGGTCACGCTGGCCGGTTCCAAGGTCAGTCGGGCTTCGCTTCATAATCCTGATTATTTGAATGAAAAGGGGATCAGGCTCTTAGATACCGTGAAGCTGCACAAGGCCGGCGATATCATCCCTGAGATCTCAGAGGTCGTATTGAGTAAACGTCCCAAGGACTCCGCTAAGTATGAGATCCCGACGCATTGTCCCGAATGTGGGGCAGAACTGGTCCATTTAGGCGATGAAGTGGCTTTACGCTGCGTTAATCCAAAATGTCCCTCACTGCTGAAAGAAAGTGTGATCCATTTTGCATCGCGAAATGCTATGGATATTCGTGGCCTGGGCAAACGGATCATCGAGCAGATGTTTAAACTGCATCTGATCACTGACGTGGCAGACTTATATTCCTTGACTAAGGAAGACTTGCTAAAGTTGGACAAGGTCAAGGACAAGGCGGCCAATAATTTGCTTTCGGCCATCGGAACCAGCCGAAAAAATTCAGTAGAACGCCTGTTGTTTGGCTTAGGTATCCGGCATGTGGGGGCTAAAGCTGCCCGGATCTTAGCCCAGCACTTTGGTAGTTTGGACAAGATCAGTGCTGCTTCAGCGATGGATATTGAAAAAATAGATTCAATGGGGGCAGTGATCGCAGAAAGCATCGTCAAATATTTTGCGACGCCTGAGGTTGCAGAATTGATCAAAGAACTTAAAAAACAGCATGTTAACATGAAATATTTAGGCAGGTCATCCCAGCAGATCGAAGAAGAGGCCCGGGGTAGCGAATTTAATGAGCAAACCATCGTTTTGACGGGTGCTTTGGACACGATGACACGGGCTGACGCTAAAAAATGGCTGCAAGAGCATGGAGCCAAGGTCACTGAAAGTGTTTCGAAGAATACTAGCTTAGTGATCGCCGGTCACGATGCCGGCAGCAAGCTGACGAAGGCTCGAAGTCTCGGCACAAAAGTCATTAATGAAAAGCAATTTACTAAGAAAATGGAGGAGCAAGGATGAAAAAAAAGGCGGCACTTGTGGTCAGTTTATTAATGACAGTCTTAATGATCAGCGCGTGCTCTAAACCTTCAAATTCAAATTCTAACAATACAGCTAGGACAAATGACACGACAGCCAAGAGAGGTTATCAGACCACTGGCAAAACAGATGAGTCAGATTATCAAGGTGTGATCCGGAACGGCAAGTATCAGACCAATCAAGCTCGCGGTGTCGGTATTACTCAAGATGCTGATAATATGCTGAACTTGCAGAGCTTTGAGTCTGGTATGACTAATTTGTCCAAATCTCAATTTTCACCGAAAAAATATGTTTTTCGCGAGGGACAGATACTGTCTAAAGGTACTGTCGAAAATTGGCTGGATCGAACCTCGGGCAGCGATCCAACTGGGTTGAACCCGAAAGATAACGGACAAAAGGATGCAAATAAGCGCAATCCGATGTATGTTCAGATGTTAGAAGAACAAGATTACATGAATGATGATAACGGCAAACTTAGTTTAGGCGGCATTACGATCGGTATTGCCATGAACCGCAAAGATTATTATCAAAAAGAACAATACGGAGCAACGTATACCACTAATATTTCTCAAGATGAGATGGTCAAGCAAGGGCGGATCGCGGCTGCGAAAGTCTTGTCCCGGTTGCGCCAGGAAAAAGGTGTCGGGCCAGACACGCCGATCATGATCGCAATGTTTGAGCAGGCTTCTAACGACAGCTTAGTTGGCGGTTCATTTTATGCCTATACTGTCAGCAAGAGCGGTAATGAGATCAGCAGCTGGAAAGATACCAGGCTGTCCAGTTATACTTTCCCGGCAACAGCTACCAAATCGGTGCCAAATGATAATGATGAAACTTCTTTTGAAGGCTTCCAAAACAAGATCAAAAATTTCTTCCCTAATTTGGCAGGAGTAACTGGACAGGGACAGTATAGAAATAAGACATTACAGGGAATGAAAGTTAATATCACGACCCAATTCTATAGCCAGACTGAGATCACCAGTTTTACGCAATATGTTGCTCAGGCGGCTAGGACTTATTTGCCGACGGGCATTCCAATCGATATTACTATCAAGAGTGCCGACGGGACAGTTCAAGCTTTCCTTTCACGCCAAGGAGACAACGGCGACTTCTATACCCATGTCTTCAGCAGTTACTGAGTGTAATTCCTGAATTCCTATATTTGTTAGGGGTTTAGGACACGGAATCGTTGATAAGGAAAGTTTAACCTGTGATGGCTTTTTATAAATAAAACTAAAACCTGCTGGTAAGGCGTCTTTTTAGCGAATATGATGTAATACCTTGCATAATTTATGCTAAAATAACAACTGTTAACTATAAAAACTTACAGATTTTTACGTAGGCAAAATGAATAAATCAAGGATAAACAAGGCTATCTGGTAGAAAGAGGGAAACGACATGGCAATCACAGCAAAAGAAGTGGAGCACGTGGCTAAATTAGCCAAGCTGGAATTTACTGATGACAAGTTGCAAATGTTTGCTGGTCAGATGGATGACATCATCAAAATGGTTCAGCAACTCAGTGAGGTAGATACGACCGGCGTGCCAGTCACGAGTACAGTTGCAGAGGCCAAAAATGTGTTGCGTGAAGATGTGGCCGTGAAGGGTACTGACCGCGACAAATTAATGAAAAACGTTCCTCAAAGCGACCGCGGCTTCATCAAAGTACCTGCGATCATCGATGAAAGCGAGGAAGGTTAATAGATGGATTACTTTAAAAATGACCTGTCATCCCTTCATGCAGGTTTACTTAACAAAGATTTCAGTTCTAAGGAATTGACACAGGAGACTTTCAAGCACGTCAAGGCTATCGATCCAAAAATCGACGCTTTCTTGACCTTGAATGAAGACAAGGCTTTAGCTGCAGCCGAGAAAGTCGACCAAGCGGGTATTTCATCAGAAGACAAACTGGCTGGTATCCCTTACGGGGTGAAAGATAACATTGTCACTCAAGGGTTGAGGACTACTGCCGCTAGTAAGATCCTAGGTAACTTTGAGCCGATCTATAATGCAACAGTCATGGATAAGCTGGAAGCTGCTCGGATGATCAATGTTGGCAAACTGAATTTAGATGAATTTGCGATGGGCGGATCCACTGAAAACTCAGCTTTTAAAATTACGAAAAACGCGTGGGATCAGACTAAAGTCCCAGGCGGATCTTCCGGCGGACCGGCTGCGGCTGTTGCTTCCGGACAACTTTTAGCAGCGTTAGGCACAGATACCGGCGGCTCAATTCGGCAGCCAGCCGCATTTAACGGGATCGTTGGTGTCAAACCGACATATGGGCGTGTTTCACGTTACGGTGTGATCGCCTTTGGTTCAAGTTTAGATCAAGTCGGACCACTGACACGGTCGGTTAAAGACAACGCGTTGATGCTAAGTGCCATTTCAGGACATGATAAACACGACTTTACTACTTCTGACCGTGAAGTGCCTGATTTTACCGCCAACTTAGACGGAAATATTAAGGGAATGAAGATCGGGGTGCCCAAAGAGTTTATGGATAAAGGCGTTAACGACGACGTCATAGAAGCAGTTAAGAAAGCAGCTGCTACGTTTGAAAAACTGGGTGCGACCGTCGATGAGGTTTCATTACCCTACAGCAAATATGGCGTACCCGTCTATTACATCATCGCTTCATCCGAGGCATCCTCTAACTTGCAGCGTTATGATGGGATCCGCTATGGCTTCCGTGCAGACGACGTTAAAAATTTGGAAGACGTTTATGTTCGTTCTCGTTCTGAAGGCTTTGGTGACGAAGTTAAACGCCGGATCATGTTAGGGACATTTTCGCTTTCAGCTGGGACTTATGATGCTTACTTCAAAAAGGCCGCTCAAGTCCGGACACTGATCTGCCGGGACTTTGCTAATGTCTATGCCGATTATGACTTGATTTTAGCACCAACGGCTACTTCAACTGCCTTTGGAATTGGCGAAGAGATCAACGACCCGATTACAATGTACATGAATGACATCTTGACGATTCCTGTTAATTTAGCAGGCTTGCCCGGCATGTCATTACCAGCCGGTTTTTCAAATGGTCTACCGATCGGCATGCAGCTGATCGCACCGCAATTCGGCGAAGAAACTATTTATCGTGCGGGCTACGCATTTGAACAGGCGACAGACTTTCACAAGCAAGTTCCTACGATCGGAGGGGAAAATTAATGAATTTTGAAACAACTATCGGACTTGAAGTCCACGTTGAAATGAAAAACAATTCCAAAGCATTTTCTCCGGCACCAGTCAAATACGGTCAGGAACCTAACACCAATACTAATGTTATCGACTGGGGATATCCAGGCGTATTGCCGGAAGTTAACAAGGGCGCCCTGGAATATGGGATGCGCGCTGCTCTGGCATTAAACTGCCAGATCAGACAAGACATTCATTTTGACCGGAAAAACTATTTCTACCCGGATAACCCAAAAGCATACCAGATAACACAATCTCAAACGCCAATCGGTCATGACGGCTGGTTGGAAGTTGAATTAGAAGATGGTTCAACCAAGAAAATTGGCATCGAAGAAATGCACGTCGAAGAAGATGCTGGTAAAAACACGCATGATCCGGGCGGGTACTCTTATGTCGATTTAAATCGGCAAGGGACACCGTTGATCGAAATTGTTTCAAAACCAGAGATTGCTTCGGCTGATGAAGCGTATGCTTATTTAAAGAAACTTCGACAAATTATCCAGTTTACTGGTGTTTCTGATGTGAAGATGGAACAAGGTTCAATGCGGGCTGACGTGAACATTTCAGTTCGTCCGATTGGCTCCCCTGATTTTGGAACCAAAACTGAAATGAAGAACTTGAACTCGTTTGAACATGTCCGTTCTGGTTTGCGTTATGAAGCAAATCGGCAAGAAAATGTCATCAGGTCAGGCGGATCAGTTCGACAGGAAACACGGCGTTTTGACGTTAATACTGGTGAAACTGTGTTGATGCGTGTCAAAGAAGGAGCCAGTGATTATCGCTACTTCCCTGAGCCAGATTTGCCACCGATCCATATTTCAGATGATTGGATAAAAGAAGTTAAGGCTTCTATCCCTGAAATGCCGGAGGAACGGCGCAAACGTTATGTTAATGACTGGGGGATCACGGAATATGATGCCGATGTTCTGACACAGACGATGGAAATGTCTGACTTCTTCGAAAAGACTGTTGCTGCTGGCGCTGACCCAACAATGGCTGCTAACTGGCTGATGGGTGATATTAGTGCTTATATGAATGATAAGAAGCTCGAATTAGCTGATCTGGCCTTGACTCCAGAGCATTTGGCAGGCATGATCGCTTTGATCAAGGATGAAACGATCTCCAGCAAGATAGCCAAAAAAGTTTTCAAGCAGATCGTGGCTAATGACACTGATCCGAAAACTTGGGTCGAAGAAAAGGGCATGGTCCAATTATCAGACCCAGCCGTGCTACAACCAATCGTCAACGAAGTTTTGGATAACAACGCGAAATCCATCCAAGACTTCAAAAATGGCAAAAAGCGGGCAGTAGGTTTCTTAGTTGGAAATATTATGAAACAAACACATGGGAAGGCTAACCCAAAAGTTGTCAATCAGTTACTGATGACAAGTTTGAATGAAAGGTAAACCGAGAAAAATTTCTTGAGGAAGAAATAAATTATGAAAAAACGTTGTCGAATAATTTATAATCCAACCTCTGGCAGAGAAGCGATGAAGCGAGACCTTGTAGGCATTCTGAATATTTTGGAAAATGCCGGTTATGAAACCAGTGCTTTTGCGACTACTCCAGAAAAGAACTCTGCCAAAGATGAGGCAGAGCGGGCGGCCAAAGATGGCTTTGAATTGATCATTGCCGCCGGTGGTGACGGCACGATCAACGAGGTCGTCAACGGGATCGCTCCGTTAAAAAAGCGGCCTAAGATGGGGATCATTCCGGCCGGGACTACTAATGATTATGCCCGCGCGTTGAAAATTCCGCGGGAAGATCCGCTGGCAGCCGCTAAGGTCATTGCGAAGGGCCAAACTGTCAAAATGGACATTGGACAAGCTGACGATAAATATTTCGTCAACATTGCAGCTGGCGGCCTGTTGTCAGAGCTCACTTATTCAGTCCCCTCTGAGCTGAAATCACAGTTCGGCTATTTGGCATATCTCGCCAAGGGAGCGGAATTACTACCGCGTATTCGACCAGTCAAGATGCATATCGAGTACGACGGCGGTGTTTTTGAAGGCAAGGCTTCAATGTTTTTCGTGGCGTTGACTAACTCTGTGGGCGGATTCGAACAATTAGTTCCAGATGCTTCGTTAGATGACGGCAAGTTTACCTTGATCGTGGTGAAAACGGCTAACCTAGTCGAAATCTTGCATTTGATCCAGAAAGTATTCAACGGGGGCAAGCATGTTGAGGATTCAAGAGTGTTATATATCAAAACCTCGAAGATCATAGCCAAGTCCCCTGGATCACGGATGATGATCAATATTGATGGCGAGTATGGCGGCAATGCCCCAATGACATTTGTGGACCATAAACAGCTCATTGAGATTTGCGCCAATACTGACCAAATACCTGAACATGCAATCAGTTCCGAAAATGTTCTAGCGCGAGATGCACGGGATAAGTTTGTGCATGAGATGGAACGGATACCCGAAGATAAGGCATCTGATGCATCATCCAAAGATCAGCCGCAAGCCAAGGATAAAACAAACAAAGAAAATGTTTAGTAGTAGAATGATGGTCGTAACAAAACGATTTGTTGCGGTCATTTTTTCTTTCAAGACGGTGGCTGACCGGGTGAATAACTGACGTGTGATTTGAGCGTTACCTTTTTGATGGAAGGTCCAATAGTGATTCAGTTGAACCACATATGACTATCCTGGTCTAAAAGTTGTCTTGACGAACTAAGTATGTGCAACATGGTACAAAACTCATCCTAGCTGTACCAAGTGTAAGCAACATAGTCAAAAAATTAGCCTCTCTGTACCAAGTCTGGTGAACATGGTCCGAAATTTGGCAAACTGAACCAAGTATGCACAAGATGCTTCAATAAAGACATTATACTGGAATAAGCAGACTTAATGAGAATCTAAAAAAGGTAGTTGGCTTTAATCATTTGCTTGCCATAAAGCCTGGTAACTCTAGGACAAATGATTAGCAAAAATTGCATTACCAATGATTTAAAGAGAATAGTACGAGGAGTATGAAATGAAGAAAACAGCACCTGTTAACAAAAATGATGAACTTACGGCGACGATCGCAGATTTGACTTACCAAGGTATGGGAGTGGCTAAGGTCGATGGTTATCCCTTGTTTGTTGCTGGAGCCTTGCCGGGTGAGAAAGTTTTGCTGCATGTTTTGAAGGTAGAAAAAAATTATGGGTTTGCCAAGGCTGTCGAGTATTTCACGGACAGCCCTGATCGCGTTTCTGCAGGCAAAAAGGAACTAGTACAGACTGGGATCGCTCCGTTGCAGCATTTGGCTTACCCGGCGCAATTGAAATACAAGCGCAAATTAGTGGCTGATTTGTTACAAAAAGCACATTTATCATCCATTTCTGTTGCAAAAACTGTCGGTATGAAAGAACCTCAAAGGTACCGCAACAAAGCCCAAGTCCCAGCCAGAGAATATCATGGTCAGTTAACTACCGGCTTCTTTCGCCGCGGCAGCCATAATTTTGTCCCGCTCGAGGATTATTATATTCAAGATCCTCGCATCGATGAAGTTATCTTAACTGTGCGCGATATTCTACGTGAGTTCGGGGTTCCCGCATATGATGAAAAAAATCATGGGGGCGTGATCCGGAATGTGATGGTGCGGCGTGGACATTACACTGGTGAGGTAATGGTGGTGCTGATCACTCGTACCAAGAAACTAAAAGGTGCTGCCGAGATCTCGGCGAAAATTCAAGACCGGTGCTCCGATGTAGTCAGCGTTTTACAAAATATTAACTCTGCCAAAACCAACGTGATCTTAGGCAAGACGACCAAAGTTTTACGCGGACGCAATTATATTCAAGATTGGTTGAATGGGTTAACCTTCAATATCTCCGCCCAATCATTTTATCAAGTCAATCCTGTCCAAACTGAAAAATTATACGCGCGGGCAGTAGAGCTCGCGGATTTGCACGGCACGGAAACAGTGATCGATGCCTATTGCGGGATTGGGACGATCTCATTGAGTTTGGCCAAGGGTGCCAAGCAGGTTTACGGTATAGAAATCGTGCCGGAAGCGATAGCTGATGCAAAGGAAAATGCTCGCATCAATAAGTTAGATAACCTGACTTTTGAAGTGGGCAATGCTGAAGATATGATGGCCAAGTGGGCAAAGTCAGGTATCAAGCCCGATGTGATCGTGGTCGATCCTCCGCGCAAAGGTTTGACAGAAAACTTTATAGAAGCAGCTGCAAAAACTGCACCGCAAAGGATAGTCTATGTCAGTTGCAATCCAGCGACCTTGGTGCGTGATATCCAACGGTTTAGTGACCAAGGTTATGTTATCAAACATGCACTTGAACCATTCGACCAGTTTCCACAAACGACTCACGTTGAAACGATTGCTGTATTAGAACGTGAAGATAAACAGTAAATAGTAAAAGAACCTTATATACTAAAAAGTGCTGACTTTACAATTTTCATTGGAAACATTAGTTGCAGTTCATTTCCCGGATATGGGAAACAGCTGTAATTTTTTTACTTAGATAAAAATTATACTTAAATTAGCTGGTTGTTTGCTATAATTAAATCGGTTATTATCACACTTTAGGAGGGGCAAAAATGACTAATGTTCAGGCTGATCCACGTAGTTATTATCGGTATGTTAAGAAATGGGAGCACGAATTTGTCCAAGGTAAATCTGTTATTACAGACAGTTTCGCCCAGAAATTTTTTTCTTAGTGTAGAATGATGGGTTTCACACTCAGTGATGGAGAGCAGTTTGTCCAAAAATATGGCAAGGCAAGTAAAGATCCCAAGGCTCTTGGTAAAATCTTGTCTGAAATTTTAGAGCCAAGGGTATTAGGCGGGGCGATATTTGCCAAATATTACTATTTAAAACAATGGTCGGAAGATTCTGAAGATAAACTGGATGAAAAAACTAAGCAATGGTTCAAGTTGGCTTGCCAGAGACTTAAAAAAATCGCAGGCAGTGAGTTGCGTTTTTTTAAAGGAACACTAGCTCGCATATCATTGACTTCTAGCAATCAAGGGTTTGGCCCTGTGCCTGCTCCTGGAACTGAGTGTGAACAACGCCTATTTATCAAGAATGATGGTAAGGTTACATATAATGTTTATGCTTATAATCAAAAGCAGGAAAAAGCCAGAGCTCGCGGCCAACGATTTAAACTAACACCAGATAAATCACACGCACTGATGTCGGCTTTTACTGATTATTTTAGCGAAGGTTATCAGCAACAAATGGTGACAGATATTGGAACTTGGGAGTTGATCCTCACAAATACTGATGGTCAAGATTTTTATTTTGATGGGTCAGTGTGTTGCCATTTGATAGGGGAGCAAGGTGACCTATCGAAAATTTTGCTCAATTCACTAGATCGCAGTGAGTTATACGCTTTTGACAATGATGGTAAGCCGGAACCTGCTGAGACTATTAGGGCGGAATACACACACGAAACTTTTGGCGCCGATGGGGATAAAATTCATAAAGAAACATTGGTCATTAAAAAAACAGATGGTACTTTAGAATATACTTGTGACGACGGCGCTGGTAAACGAGTAGCCATGAATTATTATTTGCCCGTGGATGTGGATGGTTTACTGTCAGATATTTCCGGTGACGGCAAATTTTGGTTTGAGTTGCTTGGTCGTGATGTCCCTGGTGGGTTAAGAGAACAAAGTTTGAACCAGGAGTTCACAGTTAAGCTTGGGTTTAAGCACCAACCTGATCGGACGTACAATGGGATATTTTCACTTGAAAATTTACCAAGTGGCTGGTCGGTATTTGCTGAACACATGAAAGAAATTATGTCCAAATACTTTGCTGCAGATCTATTTAATCACGATTTGTATGATCCCACTAGGGCCAAGGAAGATGAATATATTTTTTGCAGCGTGACTTTTAGCGATCAAGGCCAGAGCTACTATTATTTGACGGACGATGAAAATTTAAAGGTCGGCGACACAGTCTGGGTTCCAGTGGGCGATGATGAGCACAAGATCAAGGCACGAATTGTCAAAATAGAACATTTTACTGCTCAAAATGCACCGAGAGATATTGAAACGACCAAGTATATTGAAGCATTACCCAAATAAAACATTAAGACTGGACCGCTTGATCTAAGCGTTCCAGTCTTTTTTAATACTTGTGTTTATATTATTTGTCTTGTCAATAGGTTACTTCGTTTTGTACCCGTCGTTAAAAAAGGAGAGCGAAAAATATATTAAATTTACGCGAAATTAGCAGTATTGAACGAATTTTTTCGAATTGAGTCTCAAAATTTGTTTTAGTCGAAGTAAGTTCGATGAACATTGTACAAAAAGCGTTGACCTTGGACAAAGTTTACCGAACATTGTACCAAAAGTAGTGCCATTGGACCAAGTCTCACTAACTTGGTCCAAATTTCAGTTTTGCTGAACCAACTTTACCGAACATGATCCAAAAAGGAGTTGGCGATTCACAGTTTTGATGAACTTTATTTAAGTGACGAATATATAACAAATAAAACTCGGAAGTGACAAGCTAATAGATCGTCGCTTTCAGGTTTTATTTAATATAACAGCATAAATTAATTCACTCATTAATGAATTTCAACGCAATTTGTTTGTAGAATTCAATTGCTTTCATGTACACGTCAATATCAACATATTCATTAGCCTCATGTGACGTGTTGGAACCTGGTCCGCAGACGAGGCTGTTAAAGTTGCCTTTAGCTTGTAAAAACTCTGCTCCGTCATTAGCGCCTAGGCTGCCTGTGAGTTTGACTGGTTCATTGAAGATATCTTTATAGATACTTGCAGCTGTTTTAGCTAATTTAGTATCAGGCGTTCCAATAATGGGTTCTTCAGGAAAACTGTATCGCAGTGAAAGATCATAACCTTCCTTTGCGTTTAATTCATTTAATATTTTCTCCAATTCATCGTAGAATAGCTGGTTTGGATATTCGGGTAAAGTTCTGATATTGCCCATGTATGCGGCCTTGGCAGGGATGCTGTTGACCTGTTCACCACCACTGATCTTAGTAATTTCGTGACTCACGCTGCCCAATAGCGGATCCTTATGCGAAAATTTACTGAGCCGTTTTTTGGCCAAGTGATAAAAGTCCCAGAGATTATCGATAGCATTAACACCCAACCAGGGGCGTCCGCTATGTGCTCCCTTGCCGATCGAAGTGACTTCATAATCGATCACTCCGCGAGAAGTATAGACCATTTCCTTCATATCATTACTCGGTTCAGCAATTATCAAACCAGCCAGGTCATCGGCATAGCCAGCGTGTGTGAGCTGTGCTGCACCGTATTCACCCGTTTCTTCACCAACAGTTGCCAATAAACGGATTTGACCTTTCAGTTTGGTACCAGACTCTAGAATTTCCAACAATGCGATAACTGCCGCTGCCAAACCGCTTTTCATATCTGAAGCACCCCTGCCGTATACTTTGTTGTCCTCCACTGTGGCAGAAAAAGGGGGATACTTCCAATCTTCTTCGTTACCGGTAGCCACAACGTCCATGTGTCCTGACAAACCAAACATGGGTCCAGAATCGTCACCGATCGTGATCACGAGATTATCTCTGCTGGGAGCATAATTAACCTTCTCAACCTTTGTACCTATGTAAGGACGAAAAAGGGAAATTATATAGTCTGCTACAGCTGTTTCATTATTATTGACCGAAGGAATTTGAATTATTTTTTGCAAGATCTCGATTTTTGAATTTCTATTCATCATATCACCTTATTTATTAAACTGAAGCTGCTGTTTTTGAGCTTTTTCGTGCATTTTGTCAAGCTGCCCGTTTTTTTGTAAATGTGTGATTACTTTATTTACCCTTTTGAGCAGGTCTTTATCCTCTTTGTTGGTTGCGACACTCACAGCGCTGATATCTGAAGTTGTCTTCAATTTGAGCTTAGAAACCGCATAAGTATTAGGATACTTGAGTGAATAAACCTCTGCATCTTCTTTGCCCAAGATCACCCCAGCGACTTTGCCGAGCTTTAGTTCAGTAGTCAGCGTACCTAATGAACTTTCGGTTACCAGGTTAGCTTTTGGCAACTGGGTTTTGGCGACTTGTTCCTTGGCTGAGGATTGTTGCGCACCAATGCTTTTACCCGTTAGGTCGCTGGTCTTCTGATATTTATTGGCATCTGCTTTTCTGACCAGTAAATAATTAGATCCCTTGTAATAGGGTTTGGAAAAGCTGACGACCTTGGCGCGAGAAGGAGTTTTGACCATGCTGGCCAACACAATATCTGCTTTTTTTTGTTTCAGTTCCGTGATGAGGGCAGGAAAGGCGATGTTTTCAATCTTAAGTTTCACTCCCAGCTCATCGGCTATTTTCTGACCTAGCATAATATCAAAGCCGACGATCTTTTTCTTGCCTTTTTGCATGATTTGGTATTCAAAAGGCGGAGCATCAGCTGAAGTGCCCAAAACAAGGACTTTTTTGTCTTGGATCCGTTTTACACCTGAGTTATTTTTATTATTACTGCAGCCTGTGGCACTAAGAATTATTATCAGGCATGCAAGGCATGCGATGAGTGCTTTAAGTTCTTTTTTGGCAGTCATAAACCATAGCCTCCTGTATGTAAGAATGAATATACATTCAAGTTTAGCATATTTAAAGCCGGAAATATACATAATACTGAATATTTATTAAGAAAAATCAAAGTGAAATGATAAATACTGTTTAAAATTGAATATTATTTTAACTTAATAAGCGAAAGTGAGCACGACTGTGACAATAATGCGGGGGTATAAATAAAAAAACTATTTGGTCTGTTTCTTTGGACAGCAAAGTTTTGACCTGCACCGAATAACAATGCTTACACTGAAAGAAGTTCAGACAAACTGTAATATTTCAGAAAAAAAAGAAGTGTTATTCGCAAAAACCATACGAGTAACACTTCTTTTTCCACTGACTAATGATTATTGTTCTGCTTCTATTTGTTCAGCAGACGTTTCACCGGCGATCCGACCGCTCGTCAATGCGAATTGAACCGAGCTGCCTGACATGTAAACGTGATTATACAAGATCTTGTTGGCTGATTCTCCAGTTGCAAAGAGATTCGGGATTTTATGACCGTCATCATTTAAAACTTCGTATTTGTCATTCGTTTTAACTCCGCCAAACGTTCCCATGATAACAGGGTAGATCCGTGCGGCATAAAAAGGTGGGGTTTGTATGGCTTTGATATTTTCCGGTTTCTTGCCAAATTTGTCCTGACCTGTCTTAGCCCCTTCATTATATTCAGCTATTGTTTCAGCTAATGCCTTAGGTGGAACTCCCATTTGTGCGGCTAAGCTCTCAACATCAGCGGCTTTGCAAGCTCTTTTCGCCGCAAATGCCTCGTCGAAAGTAGCCAGCAATGCGTCGTTGATTTCGCTGGAATCAAAAATGATCCACGGGTCTTTGGCAGATAAGACAGTGTTAGCCACAACTGCATAGTGACTGGCTTCATTCATGAAACGTTTGCCATCGCCATCCACATAAAGCTTGTTCCAATCCATCAGTAATGAACCTGTTCCTTCGATAGCTGCGGTAATACCCATTCCGATCACCCACGGGTCTTGGTAAAGGACTGCCCCGACCTCATGGGCCATTTGGATACCATCACCATTATCACCGGCACCACCGACAGCGAATTGTCCGGCTATCTGGGCAGCAGGGATATACTTGGCGATCATTTCTTTATTTTGTACGAAACCGCCACTTGAAATGATAACTTTTTTAGCGGAAATTCGATATTCTCCTTCAGGGCCTTCAACAAGGGCACCAACAACTTCACTGTTTTTGACTATCAAATGTTTGGCTGATGTTTTAGTTAATACGGTAATATCCGGGCGCTTTTCTAAAGTTGCCGAAATATTAGCAATTAGCTTTTTTCCGCCTCCCATTCCGCCAGGAGTTCCCTTGGGAAAATGGATCCGCTGCTCCGGGTCTTGTCCAAAACCTGCTGGTTTTTCATATTCGTGACCTTCTTTATCAGCCAGCCATTCCGTGGTTGTTACTGCTTCGTCCATGTATTCACTGACCCGGTCATAATCAGGATAAGGACTGTTTGGATTAGAAGTTGCTTGCCGTTTTTTCCATAAATTCAGCCACTCTTGTTTATCGTCCTCTATCCCAGCTTCTTTTTGAAACTTTGTTCCAGGAGCTGAGATACCGCCGCCGGACATTCTAGTCGAACCGCCGAGCCACTCAGTTTTTTCAAGCAGTAATACGTGGGCGCCATGTTCTTGGGCTGCCAGCGCTGCGGCGATACCTGCACCTCCGCCGCCGATAACCAGAACATCTGTCGTTTTGGCTTCCATATTGCAATCCCTCCATATCATAGTTTGTTAGGCAAATCGTTCTTATCAGCAAAATAAAAAGTTAAAACGACTTGTTTACTATATCACATAGTTATTATATCTTATCTTGCTGATACAATAAAATTTTACGCGGCTATGGCAATGAGTGCGCCGTTCCGGGATAACAAGCCTGAGTAGTTTATGTATCTGTTGGTTTGAACAACGCAAAAAACCACGAAAGTAATCCGTTTAAGGAAAATTCCGTGGTATTTTTCTATAAGACTAGAAGTGCGCGATTTTCTTTAATTTCAAACTTGGTTCCGAAGGGCTGTGACAATTTCGCCAGGCGGTTTAATATTTCATCGTTTTTAGCGATGATAGGCCATCCCTTGCGATTGTCGGCCAACGAATATTTAAAACCGAGGTCGATTGGCGCTAGGGTCAGTTCTGTGAGCTTCCCATGTTCTGACTGCCAGTAGGGGATAACGGCTTCATAGATTTTAGGATCTACATGCATTCCCCGTGTGTTGCCAGCCCATTGTGCATCGAATAATTCTTGGATCGTAGCGTTAGGGGAGAGTCCATAACTTTCAAAGTAATCTGCTGGGGCCTTTTGCAAATCCTGGATGTTCAAGATAAAGTCGCCCAATGAATAAAAGATCGGCTTATCTTGATAGATCTCGATCCCCCTGATCGTGTGCGGGCCATGTCCAACGATAGAATCAGCACCATAATCGATGCATTTGTGGGCAAACTCTTGCAAAAAATCGGGGATCGATTCACGGTTGGTATCTTGCATTTCATGACAGTGGATCGAGATCAGCACGTACTCAGCCTGAGCTTTGGCTTCACTGATCAGTTTTTTAAAGCGATCCAGGTCCTTTTGCAAGACAATAGTTTTATGGCCAGCTTTCTCGGCAATTTTAAATGTATAATCTCCTAGTGTGATCGCATCATCAGGTACAGCCGGTGCAAAGCCGGTTGCACGGTAAAACTTATTTTCATCATCAGCATGCGTTTGCGCAATGATTTGTTTTAAATGATCAGCTTCATTTTGTGTCACGTAGTATGTCGTTTCAAAACGAAGCGGATTTAGCCCAGGCCGACCGGGCAAATAACTGGAAGCTTGTCCCGCGATGGCTGCCGGATTAAACGTACTGGTTGCAGCAATCACGGCCACCCGACCAGTCGGTGTTTCATAATAGACTGGTTGAGCAGCTTCCTGTAAGTTTTTGCCAGCACCGGCACAGGGTAGGCCAGCATTCGCAATATTATGCAAAGTAGCATCGAGTCCCCCATAGGAATAATCAAGAGTATGATTATTGGCAAATGAACTGACGTTAAAGCCAAATTTCTTTATATCTTGCAGAACTTCCGGCGGTCCACAGAGATAACCGCCGCCACTATACTGTGAACCATATGATTCGTAATGGTGCAGAGTGGTTTCGAGGTTAAAGAAACGGGTGTCGCCCTGAGTTAAAAAATCATGGACGGACTGAAATCCTGGGTAACCGCCCGCAGGCTGATGCCGTTGGATGATGGCGTCTCCCACTGCGGTAAAAGACATTTTCATATAAGGTACCTCCAATCAGGATAAATACATTCCGTTTGGCTTAAGTTAACTTGAAAACTAAGAAGATGATCACTAGTAGTATTAGAATAAAGCTTAAAAATCAAGCTTAAATATCAGGCTACTTCAATAGCCTTCGCATAGTTACGACGCAATTGTAAAAATTGTGGTATTGATCTACGTAACTTACGCCAAACTACGTCGATAAAGAGCCATGACCTACGTAACTTTCACCAAACTACGTCGATAAATAGCCATGATCTACGTAACTTTCACCAAACTGCGTCGATAAAGAATCATGATCTACGTAATTTTCG
>CAKPZY010000014.1 GCA_934215475.1 uncultured Ligilactobacillus sp. | reverse complement strand
CCAAATTTTCAAAAAACAGGAAAATATGGTGGTATTTTATCGGATTATGGAACGTTTTGTCCCAACTCCTTTTTATTCCTCATTCTCATTGTTTCAATCTACGATCCATAATGTAGGCCGATAACTCCCGATCACTGCCCTCCTGAAAACCAAGATAGTGAAGAAATTTACGTGAATCATAATTGGGATGTGCGGCGATCATCACTTGTCCAACTTTCCCAAAATAATTTAACAGGTGCAACATTAACGTCTTACCGACCCTCTTGCCTTGATATTCAGGACAAACTAACAGATCTTGGATATAAACGACGGTAGAGAAATCACTTAAAGCCCGGACCAGACCGATCAGCTTATCATCTTCGTATGCAGCAATAACAAACGATTTTTTAAGCCCTTTTTTGAGATTGTCGATGTTTTCCACATCTTTTGTCCAACCGACCGAACTGTATAACGCGATGACCTGGCTTTTGGTCAGTCTGGGATTCACGACCAATTCCATGAAGGACTCCCCCTTAAATATGTATTTCATGCAAGATTAAAAAAGTATGATAAATTTATGCCCTTCATTATAAAAAAACAGGAGAATTTTTCAACTTTAATTTGAAAATTCACTGTTTTTTTGGCTTTTTGTGCCACTTTGGTGATTATGTGCCCTAAATAAAAATTAGAAACAATCACTCAGAAATGCAAAAATCCTCATAAAGAATTCCCAATTGGCCAAAAACTTTAAGACAACGTCCTTGGTCTAAACTGGACATATGTCTTTGTTTTTCAACAATTAGCAAAGCCGGCATGCTTGCGAAATTGATGCCTTTTGCTCGCTGTTTAATTTGGAGTCGCCGAAAGTAGCGCTTTGCCCTTTTGATAATTATCCTGCTTTTCACTTTCCGGCATCATGCTCCCGCCTGTCGCCCACACTATGTGAGTGACATTTTCAGTGTTCAGGCTAGGGACATGCTGACAAAGCGAGGCAATACCCGTAAAACCGGCGGCAGCAGATGGCTCAACGTTGATTTGTTCCGTGTCGAGCAAATGTGCCACGCTTCTGTATATCTCACTATCATCAAAAGTCACGCTCCCGTACAATAACGTCCGCATGATCTTTCCAGCTAACCGCGAAGGCCGCCCGACAGCCAAGCCATCGGCCGCGGTCAAACCATCCAAGCCAATGTCATACACTGAAACCTGATCATTTAACTTAGTCATCATGCCCAAAGTCACCGAAGGCACATGAGTCGGCTCACAAAAGATTGCGTGAATATTGGGCCCAATTATGGATTTCAAACCGAACGTCACTCCCCCAGGACTGCCGCCGACGCCGGCAGGCAGGTAAACCAAGACTGGATGTTGCGCGTCAGCTGTGATCTCTTGGTCTTTGAGCTGTTTTTGCAAGCGAACTGCAGCAACGGAATACCCGAGAAATAAATCGGAAGAGCCCTCATCATCTACAAAATGGATATGCGGGTCTTGGCTGGCATCTTGGCGAGCCTGTGGGATCACATGAGAAAAATCTGTGGCAAATTCCTTCACTTTGACGCCATTGGCACGCAGCTTATCTTTTTTCCAATGACTAGCATCATGTGACATATACACGGTCGTTTGAAAACCAAACGTGGCCGCCATGATCCCCACACTAAGAGCCAAGTTGCCGGTCGAAGCGACAATTATGCCATATTTCGCAAATATCTTACGGTATTTTTCTCCAGCTAAAACCCGGTAATCGTCCATGTAAACCAGATCTGTATGAGTCATTGCGATATGTTCCGCAAATTTTAAGACTTCATAAATACCACCGCGAGACTTGATCGACCCCGAAACTGGCAGCTGACTGTCTGCTTTAAGCAGCAATTTACCTGGAAGGTCATGGTGATACAAACTTTGCCAATCTTGTTGCATATGTGTCAACGGGATCAACGACGATTCGATCACACCACCAGCAGCTTCTGTTTCAGGAAATACCTCGGCTAAGTACGGCGCAAAGCGTTCCCAACGCGCAACGGCATCGAAAATATCTGCCTTGCTAAAGGGAAGTACGGCCGGAGCCCCATAATCCGGGTTCAACCAGAAAGAAGGTTTTTGCTGGATCAAATCGTTGATACCAAGATATTTTGCAGTTAGAGCGGTCACATCCATCAAAGATCATCTCTTTCAAAATTATAATTTAAAGCTTCTTCAGATTTAGGCACCAAAATTTCATAGTTTACAAACATTATCGGAAAACCCGTTTGAATAACTAACGAAAAGATTACTGTGAAAATGAGAAGAATCTCATTCGCATTGCAATGATTTTAGGCTTCATTTTGCGTGGTGTCAATCATTTTAAGTGCTATAGATCTCTGCAGTCAGTGAAAAATTAAAGTTTAGCTATGGTGTGATCATTTTTTGAAACTGGAAAAAGAAACCCCCTGACGTCTTTGAACAAGTCAAATCAAGGTGTTTCTGAAAAAATTTCGGTATTTTGTTACTAACTCTAAATATCATTCATTATCAGCGTCATGGTCCCAAAATCAAATCACAAATGGTCCCCGACTATAAACCTCACAGACTAACTATTTGAACAACCGCTAATACTCTTCTGCTAACCAAAACTCTTTTCCATCCGTCTGGCGACCAAGGACAAAACGTAACAGACAACAAAATACATCACCGCGATGATCAAATACATCGGCAGCATGTAACGCGTATCTTGGCCGTAGATGATCTGTGCTCGATACAAGAGCTCCGGCAAAACAATGATCGTGGCCAAAGAGGTGTCCTTGATCAAGGAAATGAACTGGGAAACCAGCGGCGGGATCATTTTCAGCAATGCCTGCGGCAAAATGATATGCCACATTGCCTGCCAATAAGTCATCCCCGTAGAGCGGGCACCTTCCATTTGACCGGAATCGACTGCCCTGATCCCGCTGCGCACGATCTCCGCCAACATGGCTGACTCAAATACTACCAATGCGGTAATAGCAGCCGACATCGGCGACATCCGCAATCCTGTTCTTGGCAAAGCAAAATAGGTGAAAAAGATGATCAGCAGCAAGGGCAGGTTCCGTAAAATATCGATTACAAAACCGACGAAAGCAGACACGTATTTAAAGCCGACGTAACGAATGATCCCCAAAATCAGTCCAAAAATAAAGCTTAAAACGATCGAGGTCAGTGAAACTTCTAAAGTTACGCCTAAACCTTCAAATAAAAACTTAATATTGATCCATGAATAAGCTTGACTTAAAATTGACATCTCTTTTCACCCCCTATGCTAGTTTCTTCTCTAAATAACGCATGTAATAACTCAACGGCAACGTCAAAATTAAATAAAAGACACCCACGACTAAATATGTGTTAAAGGTATCAAAAGTAGCCGAAGCTAAGGCGTCACCTTGATACATCAGATCAAATCCGGCAACAAAGGCCAGTACCGACGAGTTTTTGATCAGGTTAATAAACTGATTGCCTAACGGCGGGATCACAAGCTTGAAGGCCTGAGGCAAGATGATATAGCGCATAGCCTGCCAATAAGTCAAGCCATTGGAACGCGCTCCTTCCATCTGCCCAGGATCGACCGACTGGATCCCAGCACGAACAGTTTCAGCAATAAACGATGAAGTATATAGAGTCAACCCGATCGTCCCCGCCGTAAACCCTGTAACTGGAGCAACATATTGGGGAACAACGACATAGAAAAACATTGTGATGACCAGCAATGGAATATTGCGAAAAATTTCAATGTACACATTGGCAATTGCCCGACATATTTTGTTCGGCACAGTTTCCAAGATCGCAAAACCAGAACCAATGATCAAAGAAAAGAATAACGCTATCACACTGCACAGTAACGTGTTGCCAAAGCCTGTCAGTAATGTCGACCAATTATTTGTTAACACGCTGATCATTTTTCCTCCACCTCCTTAACGTCAAAGCCAGGGATCCCTCCAAACCATTTATGGACTAAATGGGTATATGTCCCGTTAGCCTGTAACTGATTCAAAGCTCGATCTAAATGGGCGCGCATAACTCCTTGACCTTTATTGACGGCCAAACCATAAGGTTCATTGGTAAAGGCTCCGCCAACTACAGCATAAGCCGGGTTTTCTTTAGCGATCCCATACAAAATACCATTATCTGTAGTCATCGCAACTCCTTGCCCCGACTTTAATGCAGTAAATGCTTGCGCATAATCGTCCAATTCTAAAACTCTTGCCTGAGGTGCATATTTAGCGACATTAGCGACCGCGGTCGTTCCCTTAACAGCCAAGACTTTTGTCCCTGGTTTATTCAAATCTTTGATCGTTTTTATAGGACTGTCCTTCTTAACCAACAGCGATTGGCCGGCCCCAAAATATGGCTGGGTAAAATCAATGATCTTGGCTCGCTCCGGTGTAATGGTCATTGTGGCAGCGATGGCGTCGATATTCCCATTTTTTAACAATGGTACTTTCGTCTTGGCTGTCGTTTGGACAAATTCTGACTTAGCATTTTTCCCATACATCTGCTTAGTTAAAGCTTTTGCCAGGTCGACGTCAAAACCCTCGATATGTCCAGTCTTAATATTCATCAAGCCAAAAAGACGCGTATCTGCCTTGACGCCCCACACGATCTTCTTAGCTGCTTTGGTTCTTTCATAAACATTTGCTTGCTTTTTTTGACCACAGCCTGCAAGTACTGTCAGCAAAAAAACCGGCACCACTATACAAAGTGCTTTTCTTAACCATTTCGCCATTCTTGTTCCCCCTTACTTATGGACTATGATCTTGCTCAAGAATTGGCGTGCGCGTTCCTCTGTGGGATGATTATAAAATTCCTCAGTCGGGTCATCTTCGACGATCCGACCATCATCAACAAACACCACCCGGTCGGCAACTTCACGTGCAAAGCCCATCTCATGAGTGACTACGACCATTGTCATTTCAGTTGTTTGCACGATCTTCTTGATAACATTGAGCACATCGTCGATCATTTCCGGGTCCAGTGCGCTGGTAGGTTCATCGAAAAGCAAAACTTTGGGACGCATCGCCAAAGAACGAGCGATCGCTACGCGTTGCTTTTGCCCGCCGGATAATTGGCGCGAGTTTGAATCTATCTTTGAAGTGAGTCCGACTAGGTCCAAGTACTTCATAGCTATCTTTTTATTTTCATTTTCTTTCCGCTTTAATACTAGTCGCGGAGCCAGCATGACGTTTTCTAAAACTGTTTTGTTGTCATAGAGGTTAAAATGCTGAAAAACCATACCCACATCCCGGCGGAGCGCATTTAAATCGGCCTTCTTATTAGAGAGATCCAAACCGTTGACGATCAGTTGGCCAGATGAAAATCCTTCTAGGCCGTTGATCGTCCTGATCAGGGTGCTTTTACCGGAACCGGAAGGGCCGATCACAACGACCACTTCTCCCTGATTCACCTTCAAATTTATATCCTTTAAAGCATGAAAATCACCGTAATATTTGTTGACTTGGTTGAATTCGATCATTGCCATATACACCGCCTGCTTTCATTTTAAATGGCTAATTTCTAATTTGATAGTTAAATCACTAATAATTTTATAGAATAAATATTATAAAAGCAAGAAAGTAATAAGTAAATCCAATATTAAAGATGTGTTGTCAGCGCTAACAATCACGTGCATTAAAGGATACTGAATTTTTTAAAAATTTTTAGTGCATGTAATATTCGCTTTGAATAAATTAGAGTTTAAAAAGATGCTCTAATAATTTATCGATATATCTTTTAACTTTGGTTGCACATTAACAAACTCGGCTGATGTCGCCTGCAAAAAACTATTTATAGTAAAAAATCCCCCTGATTTTAAAGCTATCAGGAGGACAATTTCTAAGCACTATTCATTTTGCAAAGATTTAACATTTTTTTGATTCCACCGGATCGA
The DNA here is from genome assembly GCA_934215475.1 of uncultured Ligilactobacillus sp. Taxonomy (GTDB): domain Bacteria; phylum Bacillota; class Bacilli; order Lactobacillales; family Lactobacillaceae; genus Ligilactobacillus. Next base: position 40,448 of record CAKPZY010000014.1, on the reverse strand, counting down.
TTCCCAGCGCTCATTATTTCGGCAAATTTCACAATTAAGTCTCACGTGCTTTAATCTCTATCGCACCGGCTTGTCTTTTTCCTTAAACGCAACGCGAATATCTATACTATAAGGATGAGACACCTCCACCGAACTGTGGCGTGCAGCCGCTCTTGCTGGGCCACCTGTTAAAACCACTGTCGCCGCAAAGAGATCAAATTTCTGCAAAGCGGAAGCCACTGGTAATAAGCCTACAGTTTTGACACTCGCCAGTTCAAATGATCTCATTTGATTTAAGCCGCCTCGAATCAACAGCTGATCTCCAACCTGTTTCATTTCGAAAAAAGGCAGCGCGATGGGTTCAGTAAGTTTTGGAACTTCTTTCCCAGTTTTTTGCGTCTGAGTAAAAATTTGTTTTTCACTCATCCCAGCATACTCGGTCGTTAAATAGCCCACTTCTTTGAGGACCTTGGCTACTGCCTGAATATTTTCGCTTTGCGCAACTGAAATCTCCAGTGATGCCGGCAGAAACTTTTCGTCTTTAAAAATACCATTTGTCTGAATATATCCCGGACCTGCGACTGGATGAAAAGCAGATTGCTCACTCAATGGATCTTTGGAGCGGAGGTGTAAAGCCTTCTCAATTTTCGGAGAAATATCAAACTTAGCTTTTTTATCAGTGAAATAATACATAAAATTTAGGTAGCAAAAATATGCGATCACCAGAAACGCCAGGATAAACAACGATCCTCTTCCGGTAAATCCGTTCATAAAAAAACGATACGCAACGTAAAGTAAGTAAAAATTGCCGACACTTGCCACAACAGTATATGCCCTATTTTTCACCTTGGGGCTTAAGTTCACATAACCCAGCGAAGCGGCAATCGTTTGAATAAGACTAAACATAATTACGCTCCCCCTTATTGTTGTCCATTTTGTTGATTGTTCGTGCCTCGAGTATTATTATTTCCACTGCTGTTGGCACTGCTGGAATTCTCATTTGAGGAGTTCTTTTCCGAACTGCTTTGTCCCGAAGAAGAATCTTTTTGTCCTTGATCGTTATTGCCTGAGCTCCCATTTTGCTGCCCTTGCTCACCGCTTGACGATGCTGTTGAATTCTCTTCGTTACTTTCTTGTGAAGAAGCCGATTCTGCTGAACTCGTCTCTGACGATGAACTTTCATTCACACTTGAGGAACTTTCGGATCCACTTGAACTATCCGAAATTTTGGAACTACTCGATGCTGATGAGACGCTAGATACGACCGCGGTCCGCGGCTTACCTTCGGCAGAGTGGGTGGCCGTGTTCACCACAACATTTGTCGCTCCTAAGGCAAGAACTGCCGAAAAAATAGCAAATGGCGTGATAAACGGTGCTGTCCTTTTAGCCATCAATGCTCCTCCTTTGCTTTGTTTATTTATAATATTTGTTTTATCTAATGCGTTGTTCACTATTAATATATTATATAAACATCGTCCAGATATTAACATGCATTTCGTTTTATCCTTACCAAATTTTAAAGGTCAGGTTTAGTTTACCTACCAGCCTACGCCCCTTCTCGGACACATTTTGCGCAGATACCGTAGATCTCGAACCTGTGGCCTTCGATCTTACATCCTGGCAGCTGTTCTTGAAAATAATCCAGGGGACATTCGTCCAATTCAAAAACAGCCCCACAATTGCGACAAATAAAATGGTGGTGGTGCATATTACTGAAGTCGCACTGATATTTCACCCGTGTGCCGCCAGTTTGGCTCTTCGTTTCAATAATACCGATTTGTTCAAACTCTTTTAAGTTGCGGTAAACAGTATTATAGCTCATCGTCGGATAAATGCGTCGCATATGCTTATCAACCTGAGTGATCTCAACATATTCATGTTTGTTTTCACTCAAGTATTCCAGCAAACTGCGACGCTGCTTAGTCAATTTATACTTATTATTCTTTAAGACCCTCACTGCATCAGCGATCAAACCAGCCACATCCTTTAAACAGTAATTATTACCAAACAAAATGATAGCACGAAAATCTGCAAAGATGAACCATTAAAAAGAACTTCTTTTACTTTTCCAGCAAAAGGCGCTTGCCGGTGGCAAAATAAAAAACGGTCTGCAAAAGCCGGCCGCAATTAATGTTTTTCTTTTTTTTCAACGGAAAGATCATCTGCTTCTTGACACCGCAATGTGTGCAGCCAGTCATCCAAAAAATGCTGCGTTTTTTCCCAATCATCATTCACTAATACTTGTACGTGCCCCTGCAATTCTTGCGGTAACTGCAGATCCCGCTGTGCTTCCACGCTGGCTAAGCGTTTCTCGATCAAGTGCGATTTGTCGCCGCGCAAAGCCAAGCGCTGCGCCAACTTGGCGCGGTCTTTTGTCTCCAAGTATAATATCTCAGTTTCAACCGGCATCTTATGCAAATATGAAATTGCACCTTTAGTGTCTAAAACGATCACTGCCCACTCACTGGCAGCCCATGCTTTTCTCAGCCCTTCAACAGAAGAACCGTATTTATGCCCGTCATATTCAACATGTTCCAAGAAATCGTGTGAGAAAAATGTTTGATCTGTTTCAAAATAATAATCCACGCCGTCCTTCTCATGAGCTCTCTTAGCTCTGGTCGTGTGAGTTAGTATTTTTTGCATTCCATATCTGCGAGTCAAATAATCCCGGACCGTCGTTTTACCTGTTCCTGGAGCACCGCAGATCACTACCACGTGTTTCATCACATTTCCCCCAATATTTTGTTTAATTCTACCATTCTCAAAATAGTCTGCCTAGAAAATACACTACTTGGCGCCTGAGGCTTTGTTATTCAAAAATGGTCTCACTTTCATAAGCCAGAATATTTCTAAGCTTTCTTTAATAATACAACCCTTTATGTTATAACCATATGTATATTGTTTGGAAAAATCGACTAAATAAAGTTAACAATAATCTCATTTAATTTTACCAGCGGCCGATGAAAAAGTTGGAGGGTCCAGTTATGAATTTAAAGGAACGAGTTACTCGCAAAGAAGATCTTTCGCGTTATTTAGACGAAGATCAACACTTTGAAAAAACACTCGGTTCAACAGATTTGATTGCAATGGGCGTTGGTGCGGTGATCGGCACGGGGATCTTTATCCTGCCTGGCACAGTGGCAGCTTTACACAGCGGACCCGCGATCGTGTTATCCTTCGTGCTCGCAGCTGTTGTCTGTTCGACCTCTGCGATGTGTTATGCAGAATTTTCATCGGCATTGCCCATCGCAGGGAGCGCTTATTCATTTGGAAACGTGATCTTTGGGGAAGGTATCGGCTGGTTTTTAGGCTGGTCATTAATTTTGGAATACATGCTGGCGGTGGCTGCAGTTTCAACTGGCTTTGCTGCGTATTTTAATTCTTTTATTGCAGGTTTCGGTTTACATATACCTTTGGCGCTAAACGGTTATTTTGATCCCGCAAACGGCACATATTTCAACTTAGTCGCTATGGTCATTGTGTGGTGCATTTTTGCTTTGCTCTCACAGGGCGTAGCAGCATCCATGAAAATTAATAACCTGATAGTGGTCGTCAAAATTGCCATTATTGTCTTGTTCCTATTAGTTGGTATCTTTTATGTCAAACCGGCAAATTGGTCCCCCTTTATCCCATTCGGAGCTAAAGGAGTCTTTACCGGTGCTTCACTCGTATTTTTCGCTTATCTTGGTTTTGACAGTGTTTCCGCAGCAGCAGCTGAAGTCAAACACCCGGAGAAAAATATGCCGCGGGGTATCATCGGGACTCTGGTGATCTGTACACTTTTGTATATCCTGGTCTCGATCGTTTTAACAGGAATGGTGAAATATACCAAGTTAAATGTCGGTAATCCCGTTGCTTTTGCGTTGCAAGTAGTTCACCAAAATTGGGCAGCTGGTATCATCTCTATCGGTGCGATGTTAGGGATGTTTACGATGATGGTCTCCATGATCTACAGTGCATCACGTCTGATCTATTCCGTTGGACGCGACGGTCTGTTTCCAAAGTTTCTTGGCAAGGTCGAGGGAAAGAAACATATGCCTCAACACGCCATGCTGGCGGTGACGATCATTATCAGCCTCACAGGCGGGTTTTTGTCTTTGAATCAACTTACCAACCTGGTCAATATTGGGACATTAATGGCCTTTACATTTGTGTCAGCAGGCATCATTCCCTTGCGAAAAAGGCAAGACATTCAAAATAGTCATGGCTTTAAGGTCCCATTTTACCCCGTGCTGCCAATTATTTCTGTTTTACTGTGTGTTTTCATGCTGACCCAGCTTTCAGCAGAGACTTGGATCGCTTTTCTGGTCTGGTTTGCCATCGGTGTTACCTTGTACCTCGGATATGGTATCAAACATAGCCAGTTGGCTCACAAAGATTCAAAAAAATAAGTTAAATAACAGATAACATTTAAAAGCCAAGCATAAAGTGTCTCAGAGATTCAATAGCAGCTGGCAAAGGTACCGCAGCTAACAAAAAAATCTCTGCCAGACACCAGACAGAGATCTCAAACTTATTTATATCGTATATTAACGAGCCGCGTTTAGCCCTGCTGCCTTGCCCGCCAACCAATTGTGCATCTTGATATATGCTAATGAGAAAACCCCAGTAACAGTTATACCCTTGATCAAGTTAAACGGAATGACTCCACAAAGGACCATCTTGCTGATCGGTAGTGAAAGTTTCATACCTAAAGCTGAAATGTAAGCCGGCATGATAATCGTCACATTTCCAAGTGCTAAAATGACCGTTAAAGTCAAGGTCGCTGCTAAGCCGGCCAAGAAATAATCCTTGAAGCGCGGGTCTTCTTTGCCTTGCAAAATAAAGTAGATCGGTAAGCAAATAGCCAAAGTAGAAACAAATTCGGTCGAAGCATCGATCAAATTGGGTAACGAGACGCCTGAAACAATAAAAAACATCACAGAACGAATCAAGCCGATCCCAATGCCTCCCCACAGCCCCAAGGCGAAAAAGCCCAGAATTACAGGAACATCAGCAAATTCAATTTTCAAATAAGGCACCAACGGTATGATCGGAAAGGCTAAAAACCGAAGAATGTAAGATATTCCTGCCAAGCCAGCCGCGATGACCCATTTCTTCATTGAATTGTGAACCATAATAAGAACCCCCCAATTAATTTAGAGGCTTATCTTCATTGACTAAGAGTAAACACAAAAGACTCCGCTACCACATCAGGGTAACAGAGCTGACTTATATTTCTTAGTATAACTCTATCTTCTTTCATCCAGACTATACTGTCGGTTTTGGAATTGCACCAGATCAACCTCATCGAAAGATAAGGGTCGCGGACTATGACCGCCGGTCGGGAATTTCACCCTGCCCTGAAGATAAACCATATTTACTTTTCGTAGTTATAATAGCATTAACACTTACTTTTAGCAAGAAATCGCTAAAAATATCTTCGCACCAAAACTCCCTTATGTGACTGGCACTGATTTCACTGTTTTTGAACCTTACTCACAAGCATAAATATTAGATAACTGCGGCATAGTTTAATTTGCTGTATAATAAACGATAAATCTGACTATAAAAGAGGGAAATTGGAATGAAGTTTAACCAGTACTCGCGAGTACCCATAACGTACCGGCAGCAAGTCTCAGAGCTACAAGGAATTTCGTTTTTAGATCAGCTGATCACACCGCAAACAGACCTTAACGAGTTATGGCTCTCATTTTTGTACAAATCGTTCCCACAGGCGCAAAGCAAAACGAGCTTGCATGAAATGATCGGCAATTTGTTAGCAACACCCACACAGAACGTCTGGCAATACATAAGTCAAAAAAACGTGGATGCTGCTGCTTTTTATACCGTGGGACTGCAGCTGTTAGGTTTCAGCTGCGGCACCGACTTTCAAACCAAACACCCTCTTGGAGCCTTAAAAAAATTCAACCTATATCACCATGAAACGTTATCATCTGTGAAGGATCTGATAGGAGCATGGTATGACTTGCTAAATACCCGCGGTAAAAATGGCCAAATACTTTTGGACATGTTAGCTGCACAAGGATATTTTGTACAGCTGTATGACTTGCCAACTAGCCAAAAGCCGCTGTTATTCAACGGTAAATCCCAACCAGTATTTGCGACAGATGATTTAATTCGCGAAATTGTTTATATCGAATCCAGCTTAGATACTGATCATGATGGCAAACGTGATCTGCTGAAAGCGGAGATTTTACGTCCGCGCGAAACTAATGAAGGCTTAAAAACCCCTGCAGTTTACACTGCAAGTCCATATAACCAAGGAACAAATGACCAAGCCGGCGACAAAATGATGCACAATGTCGATCGCCCTTTAACTCGCAAGCAGCCAAATAAGCTGACATACAGCGATATCAAGTATCATCCTGTCGCCGCTAAATTGCCGCCCAAACGTCCCGTTAGCGGAACAACTCAACAAGCAGAAGAAACTTTTGCACGCGAGGCTTCCTACACGCTCAACGATTACTTGGCTGCTCGGGGGTTCGCGATCGTCTATGCCGCTGGGATCGGCACGCGAGGGTCAGACGGTGTCAGAACTTGCGGCAGTCCGGCTGAAACAGCGTCAACCATTGCGATAATCGAATGGCTGGCAGGAAACCGCCGGGCATTTACCAATAAAACTGATAATATTGCAATCAAAGCTTGGTGGTGTAACGGTGCAGTCGCTATGACGGGCCGTTCATATCTCGGTACTCTTGCGACTGCTGCGGCAACGACAGGTGTGGCTGGATTGAAGACGGTCATCTCTGAGGCGGCAATCTCAAGCTGGTATGACTATTACCGCGATAATGGCTTAGTGATTGCACCTGGCGGTTTTCCCGGAGAAGATGCCGACGTGTTAGCAGAAGAATGTTTCAGCCGTCAACTGGATGGCGCAGATTACCTGAAGATCAAGCCTTTTTTTGATAAGCAGTTATCCAAAATTGCTGCAGATCAGGATAGGGAATCAGGGGATTACAACACATTCTGGGATGCACGCAACTATCTGAAAGATGTCAGTCGCGTCAAATGTGATGTCCTAATGGTCCATGGTGTCAACGACTGGAACGTTAAACCGCGTAATGTCTATAACTTGTATCAGGCCTTAGCGGATGTCCCAGTTACTAAAAAGCTGATTTTGCACCAAGGACAACACATCTACATCAATGCTTTTCGTTCACTAGACTATAGCGAAATGGTCAACCTCTGGCTAACTTATAAATTATATGGTGTGGACAATAGAGCAGACGAAATTTTGCCTGACGTTTTGGTACAAGATAACGTTAAACCAGAAACTTGGCAGACATATTCTGAATGGGTACCCAAAGATAATGAAGACAAGCACTTATTCTTCTCAAAAAATAAATTAACAAACAAGCAAGCATCACAGACGATCAAAGTTGCGTTTGCCGACCATTTGTCATCAGAAAAATTTCAGGAATATAGCCATGACCATGCAGCTTGGCAAAAGGATCTATTAAGTGGTGAAAAAAGTCCATTAGCCAGCAATCGACTGATTTTCAAGACAGCTCCGTTATCTCAGGACCAGTTGCTCCGCGGTACAGCCCGTTTGCAGCTGAAAATTGCTGCTAACACGGACCATGGGATGATTTCCGTAATGCTCGTTGATTATGGCAAGGCCAAAAGACTAGGAGCTTCACCGACTGTTTTGGGACGCTTCAGTGAAGGCTTCCACTGGCGGGAAGATGCTCTTAATGAGTTCCAGTTGGCCAAGAAGGAAACACCCTTCAAAATGATCACCAAGGGGCATATTAACCTCCAAAACTGTACCGCTCCATACAAAAATGATGAATTGCTCCCAGATACATTTTACGGCGTGACATTTGACTTACAGCCCGCCTTTTATCATTTGCCTGCCGGCCACCAATTGGGACTGGTAATTTATTCCACCGATATGGGGATGACAGTCAGAGGAAATGAAGACATTAAATATTCATTAGCCTTAGCAGATTGCCAACTAACTCTAAATGTAGATAAATACTGATTCAAAAAAAGTTCCGCCTAAATTGAAGGCGAAACTTTTTTTGAATACACATTATTTTTAAAGAAACACATTACTCACTTGATCGGCCATTTTTCCCAGTCATAAGCCCATAAAAGTGCCATCGTTCCCGACCCGGTATGTACACCAAGAACAGGCCCTAATTCGCTCTTTTCCAGTTCACGTACACCAGCGTAGATGACTGTCAAACGCAAAGGATAAGAAACTTTATCTGCCACCTTGGCAAATTTGCTTTTGATCTGCTGATAAGCACGATGCATTGTTCTTTCCTTTTGTTTAGCAACGATCTTTCCTTCCGGTGTGAAAGTCAAGATCGGTTTGATCCGTAAGACACTGCCCACGATGCGTGACGCATTAGATATGCGGCCCGTCCGAGCGAGGTGTGAGAGATCGTCTACAGCAAAATAAACTTTAGTCGTAGCACGGAACTTTTCTAATTGAGAAATAATTTCCTCTGGTTGATAACCCGCCTCGATCATCTTAACCGCTAACTTAGCCATTGCTCCTTCAGCTGTCGAGGCCATCCGCGAATCAAAGGGATATACTTTAATGTTCTTGACTGAGCTCAACAAAGTAACTAAATTTTGATACATCCCGAAGATAAGTGGATGCTGATCACCGCGTCATAGCCTTGTGCTGCAAGGTCATTATACGCTGACAAAAGTTGTTTAGGAGAAACTTGCGCTGTTGTCGGTAAAGTCGTGGTCGTTTGCATCCGGCGATAAAATTCTGAGGTTGTTATATCAATATTTTCTAGGTAACTTTGCTGCCCGAAGTTGACTGTCAGAGGTAAGACTTTAATATGGTACTTTTTGATCTCCGAAGGCAACAAGCAACTTGCCGAATCAGTGACGACTGCTATCTTCATAAACGTTCCCACCATTTCTTAGCATCTTTAAAATGCAAAAGTTTTTCCTGTCCATGAAACACTTACAGAAAAACTTTTACCTATTCATTAGTATAGTGCTCAAAGGACATTTAGTCACTAGGGAAAAACCAGATATATATTTGTAGCGCGGTTTATTTTAAATCATCCCTCAAATTTTTTAACTCCAGTCAGAGAAATAATGAGTTTTCTTTTCTATTTCAAATAAGAGAGCGGTTTTTGAACTTCGATCTTGGTACCTTGGTATTTTTGTTTGATGTATCGTTGAATGCTCGGACTATGATAAAGCTTGACCAGTTTCTTAAAAGCTGGATTATTTTTGTTGTCGGCTGCCGTAGCTAAGATATTGATGTTTTCGCGGGTGCTTTGATTGACTTTTTCGTGATATAAAGAATCTTTTAAAACATTCAGTTTCCCCTCGAGCGCAACCGTATTGGAGATCAAGGCTGCATCCACACTATTCAAGACCCGTGGGCCGGTAGTATCATCGATCTCTTTAAATTTCAGGTTACGTGGATTAGCACTAATATCCGTCGTGTTGCCTAAGGATCCAAAATTTTTCTTGAGTTTGATCAGGCCGGCATCTTGCAACAGCAGCAGGCCGCGTGCAGTATTTGCCGGATTATTGGCGATTGCGATCGTTGCTCCTGCCGGGATCTGCTTGAGTGAATGATATTTATCAGAATAGATCCCCATGGGCTCCAAGTATGTGGTACCTAGTGGGGCAAGTTTGTTGTGGGGGTTCTCCTTATTATATGCCATCAAATAGGCATAGGACTGAAATGCGTTAACGTTAATGTTGTTTTCAGAAGTCGCATTATTAAGCTGTACTCCATCACTAATTTGTTTCACATTCAGCTTCAAATTCAGCTGCTTAGCTTCCTTACTTGCCGCGATGTGTTGCCAAACATCGTAATCGCTGCCCTGGGAACCGATCGTGATCTGGGTGGGGGCCTTTTTCTGACTTTGAGCATTATATGTATGCAATCCGACTGAGACAACGACCAACACTAGGATACTTCCTAGTAAGATCAGCCAATTTTTAATTTTCATCCTCCAACGTGCCTCCTTTTATCTTCACTGCTTCGCTGATCTCAGATGCGCTCCAGCCTTTTCGCCAGCCAATCCCCCACGATCTGGGTAACAAAAACTAACACCAAAATCACCAGCAGGGATGCAAAAGTGACATCGTTTTCGAAACGAGCATAACCAATGCTGATTGCAACATCTCCGAGACCACCAGACCCGATCGCACCCGCCATAGTGGTCAATCCGATCAAACTGATGATCGTGACCACAGACACACGGATAATATCAGGTAGACATTCACGTAAATAGATCCGGAAAATGATTTCTGCTTGACTTGATCCCATTGACTGTGCCGCTTCTATCACAGAAGGTTCAATACTTAAGAGCGCATTTTGAATCTGACGCGCGTAAAAAGGGAAGATCCCAATGATCAAAGGAATTAAGGCTGCGGCAGTTCCGACCGTTGTCCCGACAATATATTTAGTCAACGGTGCGATCACTGCCAGCAAGATAATAAAGGGCACCGATCTCAATAGATTAACTACCTTATCCAAAAAACTGTAAAACACGGGATCCTCTCCGATCCCGCCCGGTTGCGTAACTACCAAAAAAATACCAGTCCCGATCCCTAACACAGCAGCAACGATTGCAGACCAAAACGTCATGTAGATCGTTTCCCAGATCGCCTGGACAAATTGCGGCCAGATCTGGACCACATTTGGAAACCATTCAGCTAACACCTTGATCCTCCCTTTCTTTTGCGCTTGTAATTATTACACCGACTTTCTTCAAGTAATCTATACCTGGTTGAACATCCCCGCTTTTGGCCGAAAGAATGACAACCATATAGCCAAGTGAAATTGAGCCGACTTTTTCGACATTGGCAAACAAAATGTTCGCCTTAATACCAAATTTTTCTGCTAATTCATAAATGACTGCTTCATCGGCTGCCTGATTTGAAAATTTCAAATACAGCAGTCTTTGATTTGAATTTAGCCTGCTTATTAGTCCGTCTTCTCTGATCTGCTGCTTCATTTGTTTGATATTAGCTGCAGATTCCACAAAATCACGGGTCAATTTGTGCTGCGGTTCTGCAAAAACGTTAGCAACCGGCCCCTTTTCAATGATCCTCCCATTCTCCATCACTGCCACCTCTTGGCAGATCGACTTGATGACCTGCATCTCGTGAGTGATCAAGACCACTGTCAGGCCAAGTTCTTTGTTTAACTTCCGCAAAAGTTTCAGGATCGCAGCAGTAGTTTGTGGGTCCAAAGCGCTGGTCGCCTCATCACTGATCAAGATATCCGGATCATTAGCTAAAGCTCTAGCTATCGCTACTCTTTGTTGTTGTCCGCCAGAAAGGTCAGTCGGATATGATTCTGAATACTTACCCAAGCCAACTAGGTCTAACAGCTTTTTGGCCTTGTCCCGCCGGTCTTTTCGGGAGATCTTTTCACTCAATAAAGGATATTCCACGTTATTTAATACTGTTCTTGAACGCAGTAAATTGAAATGTTGAAAGATCATCCCGATCTTCTTACGCACACCACGCAGTTCCTGGTCTGTGAGGCCTTGTAATTCCTTCCCATTGACTGTTACCGTGCCGCTCGTCGGGTGCTGCAATAAATTGATCACACGAACCAAAGTACTTTTCCCAGCGCCAGAAAAACCCACGATCCCGAAAATACTGCCGCTCTTCACTTTTAAAGAAACATCGTCAACAGCTTTGACCTGCTCCTCTTTTTTCTTGAAAACTACACTGATATCAGCCAGATCGATCACATTTTCTGTTGCCATTACATTCTCATCCTCCATTTGATCTGCTGACTCTTAACTAAATTTCATGCCGCCATCGACCAGCAAAGATTGACCGGTAATGTATCCAGCTGACGGTGAAGCAAACCATGAAATAACTTCCGCGACATCTTCCGGTGTAGCTTCGCGGCCTAATCCGATCTCTGTTAAGCAAGCAGCTTGCTGCTGTTCGACTGTCAAACCTTTAATGGCTGAAGTCCGTTCATCAATGGCATCTCGTAATGGAGTCCGCACTATCCCTGGGTTATAGGCATTGACTGTGATCTGATCAGCAGCCAATTCTTTAGCTGCTGATTGGGTCAGTCCCCTGATACCAAACTTAGAAGCAGAATAAGCGCTCTGAAGTGCAGATGCTTCTACGCCAGCCAGAGAAGCAGCATTGATGATCCTGCCGCCATGCCCTTGAAATTTAAACTGCTCAGCCGCAGCCTGAATACCCCAGTATGTTCCTTTTAAATTAACGTCCAAAAGCCGTGAGATATCCTCTGGATCAGAATCGACCACAGAATCAATAAAAGCGACTCCTGCGTTGTTAACATAAACAGCGAGTTCCCCGAGATCTGCCACTGCCTGGGACACCAAGTCAAAAACTGCATCTCGATCTGCAACATCTAAGATATACGCCTTAGCTTCAAATCCTTGCTCCACTAAGCTTTGAGCTACTGCAGGAGCCGTTTGCTCATTGATATCAGCCACCGCGATCGCAAACCCATCCGTTGCCAAACGATAAGCTGCTGCTGCTCCGATCCCTTGTCCTGCTCCTGTAACAATTGCTGTTTTACTCATAAATAATTACCCCTTTTTAATGATATTTGTATTCTCTCTCAGGTTTAAATAAAAAAATCCACGCTCCTGTTGATAACAGAAGCGCGGAAACGCGGTACCATCCTGATTTGTTTGCGGATCACTCACGCAAACCTCAGTAACCGCAAAAAAATAACTTGATTCATTTACGGTCTGCCGATTAACGCGGGCAAGGCGGATAAAGCTTACCAACAAGTTCACTTTATCTGATCAGCGGCCATCTTCGCTCTATTTTCAATTACGGCTTCCAGCAATCGTCGTTTCTCTGATATTTTCCAATAGAGTTACTTTTCGCTTCATATCATACAGTTTAAGTTTAATTCAAATGTTTTCTAATTAAAAAACGTCCTTAAGAAATTTCTTTCTTAAGGGCGAACATTCGCGGTACCACCTTACTTCTCAGCCATGGCTGACTCATTGATCAGACCATCTACGGTCCAATATGACTTGTTAGTGGGAGTCGACCAATAACGGCTTGCAAATGCTCACCAATATCAAGCTCCGAGACCATCTTCAAACAGCTCCGTCGTTTACTTTACACCAACCGTAAACTCTCTAAAGGCTTCGCTGCCCTACTCATCTCTTCTTTGCTTTCTAATCATTCTTTAACATTAGCGCTAGTTTAAGCGCATTTAATAACAATGTCAAGTTTTTATTAGATAAAATTACTTGAAAATAAGTCTTCAGAAGATCAACTGCTTTTTTTTCATTATTTAATTGCATACTACAGATTTACTCTGAATATCAGTGAACTCTTTAAGAATCCTGAAAAAAATAGAGATTTATACCAAATCATCTCTCCCCATCACAAATATCTCAGATTAAATGTTAAAATGTGCCTATAACATTATGTTGGTTGCAAGATTACTTGCTAACTATTTACATAAAATATTAAGAAACTAGGTGAAAGTAATGCGTGAAGGAAATACGATCATTACCTTAGACAATGGTTATCATTTGTGGACCCGCACCGATAACGTTGGCGGTAAGATCCAGCTCCTCTGTCTGCATGGCGGCCCGGGTGGGAACCATGAGTACTATGAGAACTTCGCTGAAAAACTCAAGAAACTAGACGTCCAAGTTACCGTGTATGATCAACTGGGTTCATGGTACTCAGACCAGCCCGATTTCAGTCAGCAAGAAAATGTCGACAAATTTATGCATATGCAATATTTTGTTGACGAAGTTGAGGAAGTTCGGCAAAAATTAGGGCTCGACAACTTTTATTTGATCGGTCAATCATGGGGTGGAGCTTTGGTGCAAGAATATGCCTTAAAATACCCTGATCATTTGAAGGGGATAATCATCTCCAGCATGACTGACAACATCGATGAATATATCGAAAATATCAACAAGATCCGCGAAAAGGAATTTACCCATGATGAGTTAGCCTTTTTGAAAGATTGCGAAGCTAAAAATGACTTTAACAAACACTACGAAGAACTGATCGACAAGTTAAACCGCGACTATATCGACCGCAAACAGCCGCCAGCAATTAGCCACTTGACATCAACCATGGGCGTGCAAGTCTATAACTATTTCCAAGGTGATAATGAATTTGTCGTCACCGGTAAACTTGCCGGCTGGGACCGCAGCCAAGATATTCACAAGATTCAACTACCGACCTTGATCACATATGGCGAGCATGAATCTATGCCGCTCGCAACTGGCAAGCGGATGGCAGAAACGATCCCTCATGCGCGTTTTGTTACTACGCCAAATGGCGGTCATCATCATATGGTTGATAATGCTCCGGTGTATTTTGATCATTTAATGCAATTTCTCCAAGATGTCGAGACCGGTAATTTTAATGAATAATAACGTCTCTTCCAAATAACCTCACTAGTCTGCTAATGGTTGACTGGCGTGCATACTTTTTAATTCAAAAAATGGCAGGCGGCGAAATGCCGCTTGTCGTTTTTTGGCAGTTTTCTTGAACAAAGACACCGTGTTTTGACCTTGGACCGTTTTCCGCCGTTCCATGACCACCAGTACTCAGTTTAAGAAGCTGGCCATTTTGCGCATCACATATATACATACGCAATAAATTTAAATTCGTGTTTTTTTTTCGTAAAAATTTTCAAAGTTTTTTGGATAGGTATAAAATTAAAGACGGATATTCCAAAATAAGGAGAATATAAGCATGACAATTAAATTAGTCGCAATAGATATTGACAATACACTCCTGACCTCTGCCCCCGAACGAAAGCTGACTGGAGAAAATATTCAAGCTATTAATCAGGCATTGAATCTGGGTATCAAAGTCGTCTTATGTTCAGCGAGACCTTTAGCAGGAGTCAAAAGATATTTAGATCAGGCAGGGATAACAGCCCCTGACCAGTATGTCATCATAGATAACGGAGCGCTTGCCCAAACCGTCACTGGCAAAACAGTAGCTGCTCATATATTAGATTTGGAAACCGTCACCAAGCTGATTGCTTTTTGCCAGCAAAACAAACTGCATTACAATGTTATTGATTCAGTCTCGACGATGTGTACTACTGACCATCGAGTAGGTTTTTACACGGTACAGCTCGCGGCTAAATATCATGCCCCCCTTGAAGTCTTCACCAGCAGCGAGGATTTTACCACTCGGAAATTTGCCAAATTCGGCATCACTGAACAGTCAGAGACCTTAGACAAATATGAACCGATCATTCAAGAAAAATTTGGCTCTGATCACTACATCGTCCGCTCACGACCATTTTTACTAGAAGTGATGAACAAAACGGCCAATAAAGGGTCTGCTTTACTGGCGCTTTCTCGTCAACTAGGGTTAACACCTGCCGAGTTGATGGCTATCGGGGATGAACAAAATGATCTGCCGATGTTCACCGTTGCCGGCCTTGGTGTTGCCATGGGCAATGCCGTCCCCGCGGCACTCGAGGGTGCCGATGAGGTGACAGACGACAATGATCACAGCGGTGTTGGCAAGGCCATTCACAAGTTTATCTTGGAAACCTGATCATCTTTGGTTCATTAACTGGCCAAAGTTCCTCGTTGATTTTATTTTTTTGTTAGCCACCCTATATCGACCCAGACTTCTTTTCTGTGACATTACTGCCTCAAAAAATCAACTTGAAATAAAAAAATAGAGAATCAGTTGTTCAAAAACTGCTTCTCTATTTTTGTAATGTTTTTTTACTTGACGGCTCCTTCTGTTACAGAATTCATGATCTGTCTTTGCAGCAGCAGGAACAACACAATGATCGGAACCATCGAGAGAACCAAACCAGCTAGTGCTAAGCCCCACTCACTGTTAGTTTCTCCAAAGAACATGTACATTTTCAGTGGGATCGTGTACATCCCATTTTTGTTGACGACCAGGGATGGCAAGAGGTAATCATTCCACAATTTCATCGCATTTAAAATGATGACCGTCCCAGTCATGGGATTGACTGCTGGCAAAACAACATCAGCAAAGGCCCTAAAGGCCGAAGCTCCATCCAGAGTCGCAGCCTCGTCCATCGATTTAGGAACTCCCTCAAAAGCTCCATAATAGAGGATAATAGATAATGAAACTGATAAACCAGTATTCATTATGATCAGAGCTGTTCTATTCAAAAAATTTAGTGTCCCAAACATGGATACCAGTGGGATCATAATGGATTGAAACGGGATCAGCATCGTGGCCGCACACAGATAATAAACAAAAGAACTTATTCTTACCTTGACGCGGGTTAAAGCATACGCAGCGGCAGCTGAAACCAAAGTGATCACTAACACACTTCCGACCGTGATTACAAATGAGTTCATGAAACTGCGGGTAAAGTCCAAGGATTCATAAGCGGTAGTAAAGTTTTTCGCGGTGAAATCATGCGTAAACCACAATGGGTTGCTAAAGATACCCCGCTTAGACTTCAACGAGTTGATGACAACGATCACAAACGGATAGATCCAGCTTAATCCAACGACCGCAGCCAGGAGACCATAACACCAGTGAAGTGTTTTTTTGGCGCCATTTTTCTGTTTCATTGCCGCTCCCCCTTTCGACTAAAGTACAACTGGATAAAGGAAACAACTGCAACGACGATGAACAATATGATCCCGGCTGCTTGAGCGTAACCTTGCTGAAAGTTGACAAAAGCCGTGTTGTAAATGAACATTGAAACCATTTCAGTCGAGCGATACGGACCACCATTGGTCAACGCCAAGTTTTGTTCATACATCTTAAACGAATTGGCTAATGTTAAAAAGAGACTGATGGTAAAAGCCGGTGCTAGCTGGGGAAGTTTAACATTGAAGAATGTTTGGATCCCGGAAGCACCGTCCAGCATAGAAGCTTCGATCGTATTGTGCGGGATCTGGTTTAAAAAAGAAATGTATACCAGCATGATGTATCCACTCATTTGCCAGGTAAAGAGGATCACCATCCCCCAAAAACCAGTCGCTGAATCACTTAACCACCCATTCAACCAGCTCCAATCAAAACCAGTCCCGATGGCTTTAAAAGCATTAGTGAAAATAAATTGCCAAATAAAGCCTAACAGCACACCGCCAATTAAATTAGGTACAAAGAAGATCGTCTTTAATGTATTGTTGAACCAATTGGTTTTGCTGGTGACTATGAGGGCAAAAACTAAACCTACCAAATTGATCAAGATCACTGAGACAACCGAAAATCTAACAGTCAACCAAAAGCTTTGTAAGAAATTATAATCTTTAAATAATAAGGAGTAATTTTTCCAGCCGATAAATTCGCGGCTGATCCCGTTTGAATTAGTAAAAGAGTCATATATTCCAAAAACAAATGGAATGATGATGATCCCGATAATAAATACTACCGCAGGTACAATAAAGCCATAATACTGGTGTTTTTTTAGCATATGCCCATCTCCTTGTCATGGTACCTAAAATACACTGCCAGCAGCTGCAATTATTTTAAAATTCGTCAATATTCGCTAATCCCCGCTTTGGACGGTCTTTAATTGCCGGTATTGGTTCGAGACCACACTCTTCAAGTTAGACCAGGTGGTCTTTCCAGCGAAATACCGCTGGACCATCGGACCAATTACTTCATTAGCGAAACCATTTGGATATTGTTTATGGATCGGTGTAACCGCGTTTTTAGAAGTCCCAATTTGATAGATTTCTTTAGAAATGCTATCGGGCATTCGATCAACATCAAAATTCTTTGTAGCCGGAACAAATCTCATTTCATTAATGATCACGTCTTGGGCTGCTTTCGAATTATACATCCAATTAATAAAATCTTTGGCCGCCTTCTCATGAGTCGGATGATCCTTTGTAACCCCTAAATACCAAGAAGAACCAGTCATTAAGGCATCCTTGCCATTATCTTTCACATAGTATGGCAGCATACCCATATTCTTTTGAACCCAGCCTTTTTGTAGGCCATCCAGAGTAGGAATGACCCAGTTTCCTTGGGGGATCATTGCAACTTGTCCATTAAACAACAAATTCTGGATAGACTCGTCATAAGTGACTGACAAGATAGGCTTGACACCGTACTGTTTGATAAGATCCAAATATTGCTTCATCCGCTTTTCTTGTGTCCATGGGAACTTCTTGCTTTCAAATGCCTTGACCTGGTCATTCTTATAATAACCAGAGGTAAATTGAGCTGACATGGATGTGATAGAGTTAGTATCAGAACCATTAAAACCAAAGACGCCCTGCAGATGGAGCTTATCTTTTTGTGCGTTGATCTTTTTAACGGCAGCGACAAATTGTTGATAGTCATGAATACTATTCGGATCGACCCCAGCCTTCCTAAAGACATCTTTATTGATGACCCAGCCATAAGCTTCCAAATCGACAGGAATTCCTACCAATCGGTGCTGTTCGGTCATCCCGCCAGAAATCAAACGCGGCAAAATATTCTTAACAGAACTCATACCCTTCAGCGTCAATAAATGGTCCTTATAACGATCGATGTCAGGCAGGCCTCCCAACATGATAATATCAGGTGCTTCGCCGGAGGAAAATTTTGACTGCAAGGCAGCTGCCCCGCCGCCTTGGCCAGCAGTTGTCAACTCGATATTGACATTCGGATGGGCGGCAGTATACATTTTTATTAATTTACGGTATTGTGCGGTGATCTCAGGCTTTTGGTTAAAAAAGTTAATGGTTACTTTATTTCCAGAACCTTTCGAAGATTGACTTGTTCCACACGCGCTTAACAAGAATGGTGTTACTATAATTGCTAGCAAGATAAGTAAGCGTTTATATCTTTTCATAAAAAAAACCTCCTCTTCTAATAAAGCAACCTAATTAATTCTATTATATCCTCTATCATTTGAAATTGCGTGCGTCACGATTATTAGTCAAGCGCGCTTTTGAACTGATATGTTCCAGGTCTTCTATCATGCTGTGAGTCTTTCAAACTGAGGTTATGTGGAACTTGATGTAAAATGAATGTATGTACTAGTGTGTTATTCAAGTTTCAGGTGTAATTGATACCAAAAGTAATTAAAAAGCTGATACGAAAGGCGGTCATTCCATTATGGCAAAAATTGAGATCAAGCACTTATATAAAAAGTACGAGAGTCGAGATCAGTATACTTTAAAAGACGTCAACTTAAGTATTGAAGATAAACAATTCGTGGCCGTTGTGGGACCGTCTGGTTGCGGTAAATCCACATTACTGCGATGCTTTGCCGGCTTGGAAGAAATTTCAAAGGGCGAAGTATTTGTAGATGGTGAGCGCTTTGATACCGTTGATCCCAGGAAACGGAAAATAGCAATGGTCTTTCAAGATTATGCGCTTTACCCGCATATGACCGTCTATAAAAATTTAGCTTATAATCTCAAACTATCCAAAACACCCAAGGATGAGATGGACCGTAAAGTCAAAGCAGCGGCTGAAAAATTGCAGCTGACTGATAACTTGCAGCAAAAACCGGCACAGCTTTCAGGAGGGCAGCGGCAAAGGGTCGCTTTAGGGCGTGCGATGGTCCGGGACCCCCAGATCTTCTTAATGGATGAGCCCTTATCCAATCTTGACGCTAAACTGCGGGTCAAAACCAGGCAAGATGTAATTGACCTGCACCATCAACTAGGGACAATCACTATATATGTTACCCATGATCAAGCTGAAGCAATGGCCATGGCAGATAAGGTGATCGTCATGCGTGATGGGATCATCATGCAAACTGGATCGCCGGATGAACTGTATGATGATCCACATCATATTTTTGTCGCCCGTTTCATTGGTTCTCCAAGTATGAACATTCTGCACGGCTTTTTATCTCCTGATGCTAAGTTTACGGTACAAGATGAAACCTATGATCTACAAGGTATCATCCCGGAAAGCCTGATACCAAACGAAGAAAAAGAGATCTTTTTAGGATTTCGTCCTGAAAAAACGACTCCTTTAAAGCCAGCCCAGGAAGGCCATTTTGCAACTAGCGGAGTCTTCAGCTTTCATGCTCATCTGAATTATGCCGAATATATGGGAGCTTTTACTCTGCTTTATCTTGAAACTAAAGATCGTAACATCGTTTCACAGATCTACCGCAAGATCGAAGGCAGTCCGCGCAACCGTAACATCACTTTACAGGTTGAACCAAAAGACTTATATTATTTTGATGCCAATACAGGTGCAAGGATGTATCCCAAAAAAGCCACAATAGCATCTAGTTGACGAGCTGACCCAAATAAACTAATGGTAAGTATTCAGTAAAAATTATTTGAGTCAAGCTCGTGCATACTCAAATTGCCAATATAAAACAGACTGAGGTTGAGGAATATTATTTCCTGGCCTCAGCCTGTTTTTTCCGGCTTCAAAACTCATAAATGGCATCAAGCTTGACTGAACAGCTCAACAACGGCAATTCTTTGCTTCTGCTTAACTCTTATTTTTTAGGATAAGATATTTGATAATTAAGAGCAAATTATCCACTCAAGCCATGCGGTAATTTTTAAATATCACTTGCGTTATTCATGACACGACCTGGAATTGACTCCGCAATTACTAAATGATCGTTGATCAAATTTAACAGAGCGTCATAACTATGGTCAAAATAGTACCTATTCGGTCGTTTGATTTTTTCCAGTTCTTTCACGAGCTTGATTATTTCTTGGGGATCCGTGGAAGTAGTATGCCTGATATAATTTAGGTCCTCAAACCAATTATAATAAGATGTGCTGGCCTTACCATAACTGTTGTCGAATACCAAACAAGGAGTCTGTGTGATCACAGAAAATATCATCCCGTGCAGGCGATCGGTAACGACCACTTGGCTTTTACGGATCTCATCTAATTTGTCGGTAAACAATTGCCACCGTTCATTGAGCTTTAATGTGGATTTATGCGGATCTCCTTCTTCACCATCGGCAGCCTTGAAGGGAACAACAGTGTCGGTTTGTTCAACATCGCGTCCTGTCTCTCGCAACTCTTTGGTCAATTTTGCGAGCAGATCATCAGTGGTCACCTTTTCATCATCATGCCGCATGATCAACAGGACTCCATCGCGCTCGATTTTACCAGGCAACGGGTCCAGTGTCATGACCATATCTCCCGTGAACAGGACGTTATTATCAAAATATTGCTGGAAACGTCGAAATGTTTGGGTCTCCCTGGCGCACAAAGTCAAATTGGGATTTTTATTATAAGCCTCCTGGCTCAAGCCTAATTCTCGCCGTCCTTGTGGAGTCTTGGCAAAATTGACTGATTGCGGAAATGAGATCGTCAAATTATTGACGAATGTTCCAAAAACTTTGCGACGTGCACGTTCATGGTTCAAATAATAGCTGCCAATATTACCGCCGCCAATAAAACCGATCATGTCGCTTGAACGAAGTTGCGGTAATAATTCTGCGATTGCTTGATCTGTTTGCGGTTCAGTTATCTCAATGTATTGGATCTGTGGAAAGTGATTCCGAAAAAACATTTTTTGCGCAAATCCGATCATCTGATCGCCAAGATTATTATAAGTTGGAATGCCAAACATGAAAAATCTTTGCTGACCTTGTGGCAAACGGTTTAAAAATTCTCTCAGGCCTATTTTCCCTTCAGTGTAGTCCAAATTCCATTGTTCCATTTGTGTATCCAAACCGACTGACATAAAGATCCACTCCTCCCGCAAAATAGCTAGAAAACATATTGTTATCGGTAAAAATTTTTGCTGTCTATAATAATTATCCAATTTTGATCTTGCTTCGAAACCCGTCGAGGGTGCAAGAGCACGCCCAAGTTCAAGTGTTTTTCATCACAAGACATTATAACTTAAATATTATCCTTCTTTCCACTGAAACGAGCTCACCCCTGCCAACCGCTAGCTTCCGGATTTGATATGCTTTAACTTGTTTTTGATAAAAATAACCATATAATGAAAGTGTAAGAGGATCAACAATATTTAAGGAGGAATAGATCGTTATGAATCAAAAATATGATTATCCTAAGACACGGGCACAATTAAATCAGCTGGTAGCAGATTTGACACAGATTCAAACTAATATCCATCAAATTCACTGGTATATGCGGGGCAAGCAATTCTTCACATTACATCCAAAGATGGATGAGTACATTGCAACTTTTTCTGACGAATTGGATCTGGTCGGTGAAAGGTTGATTGCCTTAAATGGTGCGCCATTTGCTACAACTCATGAATTTATCGAACACACAGGTTTGCCAGACGAGCACATTGATTTTGACCAATTTACTATCCCAGAATTAATGCAGAGGTTAGTTGCTCAGTTCAGGTACCTCAGAGATCAATTTCAAAAGGCAATTGACATTACTGGTGCAGAAAACGACCAGCCTACCCAAGACATGATCAACGGTTTCAAGACGGATATTGATAAGAATATCTGGATGTTAAATGCATACCTTGGTCAGGCACCTTTTGCAGGTGAATAAGGGTACAAAAATAGCGCACTTTTAAGGTGCGCTATTTTTATGCTCAATTCATCGACGTTTCTTGGTCTAACTGAGCAATCTGTTTCATTTCATCATTTGTCAACTTAAAATCAAAGACATCGATATTTTCCTTGATCCTTTTCGCGTGTGTGGACTTGGGGATCACGATCTCGCCTAATTGTAGATGCCAGCGCAAGATAACTTGGGCAATACTCTTGTCATGCGCCTTAGCGATCGCAGCAATCGTTTTGTCGGACAATGCACCATTTTTAGCGCGGCCCAAGGGACTCCATGCTTCATAAGCAATACCTAATTTTTTCAGCAGCTCATGCAGCTTAGGCCGCTGATAGTATGGATGAGTCTCAACTTGGTCCACTACCGGTTTTACACGCGCAGTTGCTAACAATTTATCCAGGTCCTCTTTTTCAAAGTTAGAAACACCGATCGCCCGGACTTTTCCTTGTTCATATAGATCTTCCATAGCGCGCCATTTGTCAAGATACCCTGTCGTTGGCCAGTGGATCAGATACAGGTCAAAATAGTCCATATTCAACTTTTCCAAACTATCTGCAAAAGCCTGCTTGGTCCCGTCAAATGTCGTGACATCATTCCAAACTTTGGAAGTTACAAATACATCTTCTCTTTTGAGTTCTGACTGAGCTAAAGCTTCGCCTAAAGGTTTCTCATTACGGTACAAAGAAGCCGTATCAAAATGGCGATACCCGGCAGCAATGGCGGCTTTAACAGCGGCTTTTAACACCGCTTCATCTTCGATCTGAAAAACTCCTAAACCTAGTTGAGGGATCTTGATCCCATTGTTCAAAGTGACCTGTTCCAAAGTACATGCCTCCTCCAATTTATAATACACAATTTTAAAAACAACAACCGCACATGAGTCAAACAAATTGATTGCCATTTGAATCGTCTATCTCTATTTTAATCAGAAACTGAAATTGGTATAATAAAAACGTTGCTAAAAATGAAAAAGTATGAGGAGGATAAATAGAGATGAAGGTCAGCCGTCTTGATCACATAGTTTTACCTGTAACAGATTTAAATCAAGCTTTTAGATTTTATCACGAAGTCTTTGATATGCAAGAATTGGCTGAGCAGAGTTTTGCTGATACTAAAACGATCCGTTGCGGACACCAGTTGATCCGTTTACGTAAAGTCGAGGCAGTCATGGAGTTGCAGGCAGCACATCCAACTGCAGGCAGTGCGGACTTATGTATCGTGGTCAAAGATAGAATAAATGATATTTTAAACCACCTTAAAAGTTACTTTGTAGACGTCGTGACCGGTCCAAGCGACCATTTAGGCTCAGAAGGCCACATGACTTCGATCTATATTCATGATCCAGACCATAATTTGATCGAGATCGCCACGTATTCCGGGAAATAGTTACAATACTAAGATAAAATTATCGAGCCGTTTAAAACTCCCTAACCTGATCATGATCAGGTTAGGGTTTTTAACTCTAAAGTCAGCAAGCACATAAAGGCTTCACAAATAACCGTTAGCCTTTAGCCCGTGTAACCTGCGAAATTCGGTAATATTGACTTTGACAAACTGAGCTTTTTCAAATTGTTTAACCATCGGGAGGTTATTGCTTGCCTCAGGTAAGTCAGCAAAAAGGCTGTGAGTCCCAATATAATCCCGTGCCATGAATATAGCATTTTCGTAATCGATCCCAGCAGTGTACCCTTTAAAATCCGGCAAATATACTTGGTACATATAATCTTTATCATTTACCTGACGCAATCTGATTGGATATCTGACAATTTGATCTTCCATGCTTTTTCCTTCTTTACATTATGTGAAATACACGCTAATAGTCCGCATATTCGCGTTGTTTAACAACAGTGATTTACTTCAATATTCTTTTTGTTTATACTCAAGTATCTGACGTTGCTTCTCCATTCTTGTGTTTGATACTCAAGCGTCCTAAGTTACCTACTTTTGTAACACTGAATTGCTCGCAGTGTATCGTTAACGGATAACGTTAAAGGCTGAATTCACAAAATAAATCGCAATTTTGACAGCACCAAGACATTGGCCCACTCCTGGATGAGATACATCTCATGAATTGTATGTACTACAATAATACTAATATTTTATAATATATTTTTAAGCCAAATACTAAGGCTAAATTTATTTTCACCCCTCACAAATTTGTTATTATACCGGAATTTATGCTATAAATCATATAGTGTACAACATGATATAAATTAATTTTTATGTTATACTTTGGCGTAAATTTTAGGATGGGAGTGAATGAATTGGCAGATCCCTTGATCAATATTTTTCACGGGCAAGATCTTGATCAGACCTTCGAAAATGCTTGTGCGCACACACTGGCGAACTATCGACTTAAAGACTGTCAGGTCAACTATTTAAATAATGAATACGTTCTGGTGGTAAAAACTGAAAAAGTCGGCAGTTTAAACTAACTGAAATTACATACATCTAATTGACCCGGGACTTTATCTATTGCAATTTATAATACCAAAACAAAATGGCCTCTAATTGTATCCAGTAGGCACTAAATTTCCGCAGTCACGCAAAAGGACAGCTTCGCAGCTGCCCTTTTTGTGTGTTCACATTTAATTGAGCTTTTTTCAAGTGGAGTTCTTGGCCATGGCTCTTCACAAAGCCTGCATGCCCAAATTAAGCATCCCCCACAGACTATAAACTACTAAAAAGATCACCGCTCAATCATCCATGTTTCCCAACAATTCGACTTCGCCAATGTCTCCACTACCGCCGCGAAATTCGACCCGATAGTGTTGATATGGAACCCAATTTTGTTTGATCAAATACGGCCTTGTCGATTTGTTGTAGATAAACTTGACGTTGCGGATACGTTGGACTTTGTGCCAGCGCTTACCATCGCGAGAACCATAAACATTCACAGCCTTAAACTTGGCGGCTTTATCCTTGTTGGACAGTGTCAGCATATTGATCCTGCGCGGTTGATCTAACGCAACGTCTACAGTTGTTTTATCTTTAACCTTGGCCGTTGTGTTGCTGTTGTTATCAGTCAAATTCTTGTAATCCCCACTCGTACCACTGACTGTGCCTTTATCAAAAGCATCTGTTTTGACTGTCGGCGTCTTCTTGCCTTTGGTCAATGACTCCGGCTTTTGCCACTGATAAGTTCCCCGGGTCGTATTTGGCTTGGAAGACATGTTAAATTGCAAAACACCGCCGGCCATGATCTGGTGGTAATCTAGATACATTGTATTGACCTTGCGTCCGTTAAGGTAGGCACTATCGACATAGACATTTTTCTGACTATTATTTGGTGCCTTGACCGTCAAGGAACGCCCATTAGGCAATTGTACTTTGGCTTCCTTAAATAGTGGAGAACCTAGTACAAATTGGTTGGAAGCCAAATTTTGCGGGTAGATCCCTAAAGCAGATAAAATATACCAAGCAGATTGTTCACCGTTATCTTCATCTCCGACATAGCCTTGCCCGAGGTCAGCACCAACATATAATCGGTTCAAAACGTCGCGGACATACTTTTGAGTCTTCCATGGCTGACTTGAGAAAGTATACATGTACAAAATGTCGTGGGAAGGTTGATTGCTGTGACCGTACTGCCCTAATTTAACTTCTCTTTGCTCCCGCATTTCGTGGATCACTCCACCATCAGTAGTAAAGTCACCAGGAGTATTTACGATATGATCGATCTTTTGAGCCAATCCAGCTTGCCCACCATACAAATTAGCCAAGCCATTCCCATCTTGAGGAACAGTCACTGCCATGTCATAGGCGTTGGTTTCGGTATAATCGTGACTCCAGGAAGTTGGATCAAAATTGCTTGGATCTGTGGTCCAGGAACCATTCTGTTTCTTGCCCTTAAACCATTTATCTGTCGCATTCTGCCCACTTCCATCAAATAATTTGACGTAGGTCAGCGCGCGATTCTTGTAGTATTCGGCCTCAGCAAATTTGTGCTGCTTCTTTGCCATCTGGTACAAGCCCCAGTCATTGATGTAGCCTTCCATCGACCAAGACAAACCAAAGTTGTCGGCTTCAGAAGGTACATAGCCCAAAAACTCTGACTGATTCAATTCCTTGCGCCCGCCATTGGTCAGATTATCTGACTGAACAGAAGCATTCTTGATAGCTGATTCATAAGCATCTTTTTGGTCAAAGTTGATATTTTTCATCATCGCATCAGCAAAAATGATATCAGAACTCGTCCCGACCATACTATTAGTACCACCCGGTGCGATCCAGCGTGGTACCCAGCCCTGGTCATGATAGTGCTGGACCAGTCCGTTCAAATACTCACTTTCCTTATCAGGTGATAAGACCGAATAAGCCGGCCAGGCGGTCCGATACGTGTCCCAAAAGCCGTTATTAAAGTACATTTTACCCGGCTTTGCGACCGGTTTTGTCATCGAGCCGCTGTAAGGATCGCTATGGATCCAGTCTGGTTTGGCATTTGTTCCTTGATTTTCACCATAGAAATTAGGATACATATACAAACGGTACATATTAGAATACAGTGTTACCAATTGATTGTGCGTTGCACCTTTGACTTGGACCTTGTTTAAGATCTTTTCCCAGTCTGAGTTGGTCTGCTGCTGTAAACTATCAAAATTCTGATCTGCTAATTCCAGTTGATAATTCTTTTGCGCTTGTTTGGCGCTGACAAAAGAAGTAGCAACTTTCATGGAAACATCATTATCCTTGAAAGAAACGATCCCTTGTTTGGAATTTTCAACTTTATTTGTTTGATAAGGCTTGTCAAATGTCCCATAAACATACATTTGATTCATTCCGTTGTTGCCATCTTGAGTGATGGCTGAAAATGAATTGTTGGCAGCATCAAACTTTAAGCTTCCATTGGCGCGGGCGGAATCAAAGATGACGTTCTTATTCTTAGCACTTCCGTCGAATTGGAAGCGCGCGATCGCACCATGCATGCTTGGAGTCAAACTCATTGTTGACCCGGCTGCATTTGATTTAGCAGGAAACTTGATCGAATACAGTTGCGGTTTCGCAGTTTCATTTTCATGATCAAAGTCAGACGCGTACTTCGTATGGTCGATATCGCTGCCGTTGGAAACTTGTGAGCTATTGATCGACGTATTGACCATAAATTGCCAGGTTCCGCGGTCGCCGACCCAAATCGACGGCTCATGACTGACCGTCATGTATTGGAATTTACGTCCACCGTTGTTTTGGTATTGGTAAACTAAGTTATCACTATAATTCGTGGCTGGTGTCCAAAAATTAAACCCATTTGGCACCGTAGTTGCTGGAATGTTCAATCCACGTGAGAAATCTCCTGACGCGTTAGTACCGCGTAACGTATTGACATAATCAGTTTTGCTTTTGGCATTAGTTGTACCGGTGCTTCCGTTGGAAAGTTTCACGTCATCAATAAAATCATCAAAAGTTTTACCCTTCTGGGCATTCTGATCGGCGAAACTTACCAGCACCCGTTTGATAGTCTTACCGGCAGCGACAGAGCCAATGTTGGCAGTGATCTGATTCCACTGATTATAATACAACGAACGCGATGTCCCTTGTGATTGTGGAGTTACCGCGAAGCCATCAGTACTCAATGGACGAAGTTCACTGAGGTAAGTGCCGTCTGTAAACTCTAAGTTGACTGAGGCATACATCGGTGTGAACTGATAGTCGTAACTATTATCATAATCATGCTGACCGTTAGATGGGAAGATCTTATATTGCAATTTGGTATCCGGAGAAACTTTGATATTCAGGTCATCCACCAGATTGTTGTGTGAATAGGCGTTACCTGCCTCAGATATTGAGCCCTTAAATTCAGCTGCTTTTTTACCGGTCCAACCCATATTGCTTTCCTGGTTGATAGCATCCTTAGGACCGTTGCTGATAGTGGAGGACATCATCTGCTTAGCCCCTGGGTTATCGGCTTTTTTACCAGTACCAAGTTTGAGCTCAGAAAACTGAGTCATATCTGCACCATTGTTTTTATCGACTTGAAACTTGTAATATTTATATGCTTTTTTATTCTTGACTTGATATTTCTGCCATTGCTTGCGCTGGCTAAACTTTTGGTCAGTCTGTTTGTCGATCATAGTCCAGCTTTGACCGTCGCTGCTGCCATACAATTGCCAGTTCTTAGGGTCACGAGTAGCTTCATCGTTGGCTGAACCCAGCGCGTAAGTCCCGACAGTCTGTGATTTTTGCAAAGAAAAACTGACCCAAGTCCCCTGGCCTCCATCTTCGTCAGATAAAAACTTCGTGCTTAGGTCAGAATCAAAGAGGTTCACTTTCCCCTCGGAATCTTTAAAATCTTTGCTGCCCTTGAGGGAATCCTGGTCGATCTGATTAGTCAGGTCCCCATCGATCACGGGCGCAAAAGTATTATCGACCTTGCTAGATCCAAGGCCTAAATTTAGTTCATTTTCTGGAAAAACTTGATTTTCGTCACTTTCAAATGACGTTGAAAATAGAGTTTGGTCAGCATGCACTTCAGCAGTGCGGCTATTTAAACCAGCACCTAAACCCAGGACCATGCCAGTTCCCACTAAAGTGGCCAGCACGCCCAAGTGTTTTAATTCCATCATACAAGTTCACTCCTTTGGCTTAATGAGCAGTGTAACCGCACCCCCACTTTCACAAAGATTGATAATAAGCGAAAATACATGGTGTACACGGCTCGACTAAATAACCGAGCACAACAAGTTGGTAAGGATCGAATATAATTTTGTTCCGACACTTTGGTTATTGTCAGAATTAATAGGTATGATCCTTGACTCATCCAGCTCGCATAACTACCAGAACAAAGCCCTGCACACTTCAATCTAAATAAGCCTCTTACTCGGCCTACCAAATTGAATGCGCCCAGCTGATATTCTGTTTCAACAGTTTGCCCCCATCAAATCCCTATGTATCTGCCGTTTTACACTCACCACCCTTTTAAAATCTAGAGCGAGATAATTTTCTCGTTAAAAGTTTATCTAAATTAAATTTTTAAAAAGCTATCTCGCCCCCCCAAATTGCTGTGTATCCGTTTTCATTTTACCGTACCTATGCACAAAATTAAACTCACAATAGCATTTTTTATTTATACGAATTAAAAGTTTTTATGCAAAACTGGCTTGCTGCAAATACTCTATCCAGTAATTTTTTTGAACGGTCAAAAGCTCCAAACCCTTGTTTTTCCAAATAAATTGTTGATATACTGACATTATTATTTCACTTATGGAGGTTCACCATGGAAAATAGTCAACAATTACCGTCAAAAATCAAGCACGTTTGGCAGCTCACAGCCATAATTTATTTAGTCATCGGCCTTTTTATAGCAGGCATAGTCGGAACAGCTGCCTTCTTTTTTGACTGGCCAAAGTGGATACATTTGATTCTGATAATCATTGTTGTACTTGACTTTATCTTTGAACTGGCAATAATTCCCTACCGTTACCGCTTCTGGCGCTACCAAATAACCTCAACGGACGTCGAAATAGACTCTGGTTTTTTTATTCGTAAACAAACTGCGATCCCTATTTCTCGTGTTCAAAATGTTTCATTAGATGCCGGGCCGCTTTACCAGTTGTTCCATTTGCAAAAAGTCAAGATCCAGACGGCCGCCGCTTCCCATGATATATCTGGCGTTGAAGAGGAAACTGCAAAAAAACTCAAGGATCGGATCATCGAATTGGCCAAAGAAGAGGAGGATATTGATGCACGCTAAACGACTTCATCCAGCGGCACTAATATATTTCTGGTACCGTTCAGTCAGAGAAGGTTTATTTTATGCGTTTCTGATAGTAATAGCAAATCTTGATAGATTTTTTACACCTCTTTTTTGGATAGGGTTTGGGGCATTATTTGCTTTAAGCATACTTGCAGCTGTCCTCAAATACATGAAATATACATACGAATTGACCAGCCAAGAGGTCGTTTTGAATTCTGGCATATTTTTCCACCAACATGTGCATATCGCCTATAACAAGATTCAGACCCTGCAGACCCGACAATGGTTTTATTTGCGGCCTTTTAACCTGGTTTCTCTGCAGATCGAAACCTCAGGCAGAGCAGATAACAAACCAGAGGCTGTGTTGCCGGTCATTTCAATGAACGTTGTTGAGGAAATTAGAAAACGCCGTTCCGGAGGATCTCAACCTTTTAAAGAAGAACAAACCATTTCTGGTAAATCTAATAAAAATGGTTACCGCATAAATTTGCGCGATCTGAATTTATATGCATTAACATCATTTGGCTTCTTTCCATTCCTGGTTGGTTTATTAGCCGTGTTTGATAGAATTACAGACGTCGTACCAGAGAAATACATTGACTCTGCTTGGGGACTCTTGGCACAGCAAGGATTAGCGATCTTAATTTTCATCCTAGTTTTGATCGTCATTTTGGCAGTTGGCTTGTCTTACCTGCTCATTTTCAACCGCTATTTCCACTTCTCCATTGAAACAACAGACCATCGTTTGGTCACTAGCAAGGGGCTATTGCAGAAAAATAATGTGACCGTGGCAACGAATAAAATTCAAGCAGTAATGATCACGCAAACTTTGCTGCGCCAGTTTTTGAAGCTTGCCACAGTTCAAACGCTGTTAGCATCACAAGCAGCCAACGAAGAACAAGGCAATGATCTGGTGGTGATCCCGGTCATTAGTCAAGGGAAGGCAATTAATACCACCCGACAATTCGTCAATTGGCTCCCAAACAAAAAAGGTGAACTCAAAATGATCGAGCGGCCTGGCAGGTTCAGGAAGTTCCGAAACATTTTTCTGCCAACGTTGGCGCTCGTCATTTTGTTAAGTATTCTAGTGCGGCCGTATGGATTAATTTCCTTGGTCCTTTTGCCGTTTGCAGGAATGATCGGTTACTATAATGGAGTTAATAGTGGCATAGCAGTAGGCCCGAAGAACGTTTTAATCGCCAAAAGTGCCCGTTTCTTTACACGCAGAATTTTTTTGATGCCGCGAGCAAAAATCCAATCTATTACCATGACTCAGAGTGTGTGGATGAAAAACAGCAAACTCACTCATATCACACTTAGCCTGCGTTCAGGAAATGCACAACAAACAGTTAAAGTACGCTATTTGCCAGAGCAAACTGCAAAACAGATATATCAGTGGTACCGGGGTAATCTGGAGGTGTGAACAGATATCTGTGCCGACCTTATTTCACTCAGAAAACAAGGGACAAATATTTGGTTATAGAAAGAATTGGCCTCCTTACAAATACAACAAGCGTTTCAGGAACAAGATCGGATAGTTCATCAGATGTGACCCACTTGCCGAAAAATGCCTATGTCTTATCCATGGGCTTGTTTATTGGGTAAAAGATAGAGGTATTTTTCTCCAATGACAAGGTTATCGGATAAAAACAGAGCAAACTTTTACCCAATGAGTATTCCATTGGATAAAACAAGTGAAAGCTTTTATCCATTGGATCGTTCATTGGATAAAAATAGGTGTTGTTATTATCCAATGACAGATCCATTGGATAATAAGGGGTGGAACTTTTCCCCATTGACCAACTCATTGGATAAAACAGACAAAACCCGTTCCACAAACACAACCGCACTAAAATCCCACAACGAACAAGCGCCACCCTCAAATTCTTTTCTGAAAGGTAACGCTTTTTATTTATAGAAAATTGTTTTTGTCAAAAGGCAGCTTCTATCGCAGTTAAAAATTTGCGCGGCAAATTCCCACTGAACAAAAACTCAACATTTTCTGTCTAAGTCTACTGTTTCTGATGAACAGTCGTACCATTGTGCAGATATGGATTGGGATCCGTGATGACCTTGTCGCCACGCTTAAGTCCACTGGTTAAAATAAAGCGGTGGCCACGCACGCGACCCGTAACCTGGACCTGTTTCGCTTCGTCATTTGAATCCACAATATAAACAGTTCCCTTGTTCACACTTGTCCTTGGGATCTGCATCCCCTTTTGAGGGACAGAAAATTTAACAAGTTGGCCGTATAGAAAACTGGAATGCACCGGAACCGTAAATCGATATTCAGGCTTTGCTGTGCCCTTTTGTTTGAGCGGAATTTCAGAAATAAATGTAACCTTACTTGCCTTCGTTTTGCCAGTCACCTTGTTGTGGACTTTGATATTAGCGCTCTGTTTCAGCTGATCATAGTCACCTTGACTTACTTGGCCCACCATGATCCGGTTCTTTTGATAAACTCTGATCTCTTTTGCACCACTTTTAAACTGCTTCAACTGGAAAATCCCATCAAATGGTGCACTTTCATTGCTTCCAATTTGTTGAGAAAGTTCTCCCTCCTTAGCCTGCTGTTCGCTTAGTTGAGTTTGGAGTGAGTCATTGTGCTGCTGGATTGTCTGCTGCATGCTTGCTTGCTGGCTTTGCATCAATGCCGCTGCCAACGCCGCCTGTTGTTGATCAGAATCATTCTCTTCATCACTGTTTGTGGGAGCGCTGGGAGCGTTGCTTGTTGGCACACTTGGCTCAGCCGTAGTCGTGACTTGATTTTGCTGGCTCTGCTGGATCTGTGTCTGTAAAGAGGATATTGAAGCTTGAACGTTTCTAAGTTCGGCTTCCTTTGTAGGGTCAGAGATCACCCCTAACTCCTGCCCTTTTTTAACTTTCTGTTCTTCACTTAACTGTGAATCGAAACGTTCATTTTTGGAAATTCGTTTAACATAAACTTCCGAGCTTTTGATTTTTCCCGTTCCTCGGTAAGGAGTAGTCTCCTTCACCGTCTGGACGTGATATGTAGTATGTTTGATCTGCTCTTGTGTAGCATGTATCGCATAGCCCGCAATTATTAGTACAATAATCACCAAGCAAATGCTGACTAAAAGCTTCTGATGTTTCGTGATAAGCTCTTTCAAAGGCCTTCCTCTTCTCCCTATGACGTATTATAAATGTAAATCTATTTTCCTGTTCTTTCAAACACTTAAAAGTAATTCATAAATCAAGTAATTAAAACATTATTACATGAACTATCAATTTTATTTAACGAATAAAAGTTTATTTTTTTAATTAGCTCTAAAAACCAGTGCGTCAACATCTAGACTATTTTAAACAACAAATTTAAACAAACTTTTTGTATCCAGCTTCACATTCACATAGAGTATTATAATGAACAAATCCCGTCATTTCAACACATTTATAGTTCTTCCCACCGCTAGTTTTTTTATGTTTATTGTTAACAAACATAGATCAATATATTTTTAAGCATGTCTTGACATTTGAAATTGGTTGGTATAAGCTACAACGTGTAAGCGCTTGCTGATATTTGTAACAATTAGTCAGATGTTATATACCGGTATCTTTGATCCTATTCGCATACTTATCAATATCAAACACAGAGGAAGTGGAGTTAATTTGTTGATTCAAGACATAAAAAAGCCTGCGATGTTAAGCTTTGCAGCAGTTTTAACCATGCTCTTTTTCTTTCCTTTTATTGCAAACGCTGACACTGTTGAAGGCCCCATCGCCCGCACTAATTATGGTGATATTCAGGGCCTGACTAAAAATAATACTGAACAGTGGAAAGGAGTCCCCTACGGTGGGAGCGTCTCAGGTGACAAACGTTGGAAAAAGCCAACCGCACCTACTCCTTGGCAAGGAGTCAAACAAACTACTGTCTCAGCTAAAGCGATCCAAAACAATGGCGGTACAGCCAACGGAACCGAGGATGGAGCATTAACACTCGATATCTGGCGTCCGCAAAATTCAAGTAAAAACCTTCCTGTCATGGTTTATGTGCATGGCGGCAATAACCAGAGCGGGAGTTCATCCGATATCAGCGGTGCTTCTATAGCGGCAACTCATAATGTGGTTTTCGTTTCGATCAATCACCGGCTAGGTGCTTTAGGCTATAATCCATTGCCTGCTTTGAAAGATGGCGACCCTGAAAACGATTCGGGTAATTATGGTCTGTTGGATATTCATCAGTCCTTGACATGGGTCCAGCAAAACATTGGTAATTTTGGCGGCAACGGTCATAACATCACTCTTTCCGGTTTTTCATCCGGCGGTCGTGACGTTATGGCGACACTGATCTCACCGATCTTTCGCGGCCAATTTCAACACGCAGTCGTTTTTTCAGGCGGCATGACAACTTCCAAAGTTGCCCCGAGCCAAAAACGTTTCGCGCAGTTGTTTGCACCCTTGGTCGTCCAAGATAAGGTCAAACCTAATCTACCAAGTGCTGAAAACTGGTTGTTGACGAAAGATCCGGCCGTCAAAAAATATTTCTATAACTTAAGCGCCGAACGAATCGAAACAGCTATCGGTGATGCATCGATCAGAATGGACGGCTTTCCGCACTTATACAGGGATGGTTATGTTTTACCCAAAAATGGATATGATACTTATCGCTACAACAACGTTCCTGTGATCTTATTCACCGGAACGCATGAATTTTCTTCGTTTGGTAGTTGGGATCCGTATTTCTCGGATAGTTTTAACGACGGATCGATTTATACTGACCCAAATAAGAAAGCCCAATTCGGTTTTATCAAAAAATATGGTGGTCAACTGTACAGCAGTTTTAACGTTGAAGATTCAGCCGACCAGATGTTGCTGCACGGTTACAGAGCACCCATTTACGGAATGCGGATGAATTTTGGCGACGATCCCGCAGTAGTTGGCGACAAAATGGGGTTTCTTGGTGCCTACCACGGGGTCTTTACCGGCTTACTGGATCGCTATCAAAATCCATACGATGGAGCTTACAAGACTCCGGGTGCAACTCAGCTGGCCAGCATTTTCCAGATCTATTTAAGCAACTTCATGCGTGGCGTGCCTTTCAACGCACCTTATCAAGAGAAACTCTGGCTGCCGTATAATTTGTCGCATCAGACGCTGCACCTCGACGCCAGCCAAACTAAAGCATCGTCTTGGATGGAACGGAAAAATTATTCTTATCGCTCAGTTTTGCGCGAAATCAAGAGTGATCATTCCTTACCAGCCCAGACAAAAGATTATCTGCTCAAAAATGTCATGAATAACCGCTGGTTTAGCCATCAGTTGGATCGTGCATACCATAATGAGACGTGGTTTGAAAGAGATAACAATAGTAACTAAATTATCTCGTTCAAAAAATCGTACCAAGACGGTACTTAATTTTAGGTAATAACATTTAAACATTGAAAAGACATGACTGCTCCTAACGTCAACAGTAAAAGCGACTTGGTCGCATTGAAGCAGCCAAGAATGGGGAGGAAGATGTTTATGCAAGTAAAAAATAAAGTCACTTTGCTGACTACAATTGCACTAGGAATTGCTCTGGCGGGCGGCACAGCAGCAAATGCTGCTTCACCAGGACGACCAGACAAGCTGATTCATGTTGGACCAACGACGCAAAAGACTGTTGAGGCCGAAAGCGCCATTGATCAAACTAACGTCACAGTGGAAAATAAAGGAGCTGCCAGCAGCGGACAGATTATAGGCGGAGTCTATGATTCCTCCCAAGTCGGCTATCCCACAGATTTCCAAAAGGACGGAAAATACAAAATCTCTTTAAAGTGGGCTGTCGGTAAAGGCGGCACCACGAAGGATATCGCTAATGTCACTGTTGATGGAACAAAAGTCAGTTCGTTGGACGGTACTTATACCGGCGGCTGGGGCGATAAAGCTGACCAGTGGAAAACTGTCACAGCCAACGTCAATGTCACCAAGGGTAAACATACTATCGGGGTCCAGGCCACCACTTCTGGTTTCAACCTGGATAAGGTCAGCATTCAAAGAGTCGGCGACTATACGCCCAGTTCTGACCTGAAAACGTCAAATGCTCAGGTGATCCGGCCGCGTGGCGTGCAGAATTCATTGACTTCAACTGATCTGTCGCAAAGTCAAATTTGGTATAACCAAGATATCGGTATTAAAAATACGATCAGTCCGCAGAGATCATTAAACTTGACCCGCACTGATAACACAGATGTGCCGACTATTTACATTGACCCATCTGATCAAGGACAAACATTCTTAGGCATGGGAACTTCTGTGGAAGGTTCGACGATCACTAATTTGACTAAGATGAGTGCACTCAAGCGGCGTCAGATCTTACGTAATCTGGTCGACCCAATTCATGGCGCCGGCATGACAATGTTTAGGATCTGTATCGGTACGTCAGACTTCAGCGGCAGCGACTTTTATACTTATTATGACAACAAACCTGCCGGATATGCGAATAAGACTGGCTATGATACCAAAACACCTGCCAAAGATATTCACCCAGATTGGTACAATCGGACTGGCCACGGCTTCTCTATCCAAAAGGATGTGAAAAACGGTAATATTGATATCTTGCATGAATTATTGCAAGAAGCTGCCCTCGTAGGTGTCAAAAATAAAGTTAAACTCTTTGCATCTTCCTGGAGTGCCCCAGGTTGGATGAAAGAGCCAACGGCTAACACGGCAAGTGCAAGCTACCAGCCAAACGATCTGCTGATCAAAGGCGGCAAGCTGCGTGATGATATGGTTGACAACTTGGCACGCTATGAAGTTCGTTTCTTGGAAGAATATGCTAAAAAAGGTATCAAGATCTACGGCTTAACCGTGCAAAACGAACCGCAAAATGAAACTGTTTATCCAAGTATGTTAGTCAACGCTGAACAAAATGGTAAAGTTGCAGTCAAAATTCGCGAGTACGCTGCAAAAAGCCCAACCTTACGTCTTTTGGGCAACAGCAATCCTAAGATCTGGGCATTTGACCATAACTTCAACAATGGCCAAGCATACATGGATGAAATGTTTGCCAAAGTTCCCGAAGCCAAGCATGCCATCAGCGGGACAGCCTTCCATGATTACGGTGGCGAACCGACATCTATGAACAACGTTTTGAAGAAATATCAAAATCAAATTCCCGGCTTTACAGTCAATTTGACAGAACGGTCAGTTTGGGGGACGACCGGTGCGGACAGGATCTTACAGTACTTCAGAAATGGCGCTGTCAGCTACAACTCTTGGGTAACAATGTTAGACAGTAATGTTGCCCCGACTAAATTCCCATGGAAAGTTGATCCAACCCTGTTAGTAAAGGATCCGGTCTCACAAAATTACTGGGCTACGCCTGAATATTATATTATGGGGCAATTTGGCCGGTATATCCGTCCTGGTATGAAGCTGATCTCTTCGACTTATGGTTCGAAAGATAACATCACTAACGCTGTGTTCTATGACCAGTTCAAGCGTGAATATGTGATGGTAGCAGTCAACCAGACCCTAAAGCCGCAACAATTTAAAGCACAGTATCACGGCAAACAATTCTTGGCTACGATCCCTGCCAAAAATGTGGCTACTTACAGTTGGTATGAATAAGCACATGTGGCACAGGAAAAAGTATGCACTAAAAACTACAAACAATCAGACTTCTTGACCCATTTGTAAGTAGAAATTTCTGCTTGATTATTTGGCACACAATATTTTGTTAATGTTCTGGTCAAATCGTTATCAGGCTGTTACTAAAGGATTTTTATGTTCCTTAATCTTTCTTCTGAGATACAAATAATAAATCGGGAGGTGGCAAAAGAGGATCTGCAAAGCTCTATTCCTGAATCATGGAATGGGGCTTTGTTTACTGTTTAGGAACGTTATGTATCTCATTAACATTTCACAAAGGAGTGAACAATGGTATGAAAAAGGCACAAATATTGAAGGCCGCAGCAGCAGTAAGTTTGGCCTTCGCAATAGGTTTTGGCTCCCAGCATGTAAAAGCAGACACAACTGCTTCAACCAATTCACAGCAAAAACTGCAAAGCGTAAGATTAAGCCATTTTGGACCAAACGTTATCTTGACTTGGAGGGCTAGTTACCGCCCCGGCCAAACTTATCGAGTGTACCGGGCTGCTGGTGACTATTCGTCCAAACAGGAATTGATTGGAACCACGACTCGAGGCACTTTCGTGGACCATCATCCTGGCCAAAACGTTTACCAAACTGCTTATACGGTCAAAGCAGTGAATAACAAGACAGGGCAAACCAGTACCATCGAAACATCATTTAACAAGCAGATCTTTGGACCTACTATGCCGATCTTTAACCCCAATGATGATACACAAAAAGTCAATGCTACTATTAAAAATGCTTTTGAAAAGCAAAAGAGTGTTGACACAGGGCAATTCAACAATGACCGCTACGGCTTTTACTTTATGCCGGGTGAATACGACAAGAACCAACCTAACCATGCCTATGAGATGGGGTATTACACCACGATCAACGGTTTAGGGGCAACACCGGATCAAACTGCCCTGCCTAACATCTTAGTTGAGAATTATTTGAAGGATGAAAACAATAATGCTACCCAAAACTTCTGGACTGGGATTGAAAACATACATCTCACAAACAATAAACCAGAAGCAGGAGTAGCCGGGCAGTTCAACTATGCAACTTCACAAGCAACCCCAGTTCGACGCATCGATGTCGACCGGGCAACACAACTCGACTGGAAATCAGGCTGGGCTAGCGGTGGTTTCATTGCTGATTCAAACTTTAAACAAAAGATAGGTTCAATGAGTCAACAACAGTACTACTTACGTAATACCAACTTAAATAACAAGTGGTATAACGGCGATGGCAACTATAACTTTACAATGCAGGGTGATCTCAACGCCCCTGCAGATAACTTTTCCAAGACTGGGTCGATCTCAAATGTTCCTACAACACCTGTGATCAAAGAAAAGCCATTCTTGTATATGGGTAAGAACAACCGGTATCAAGTTTTCGTCCCTTCCCAACAGAAAAATGTGAAAGGAACATCGTGGACCAAGGATTCGATTGGACAGGGCCGCTCGGTCGATCTATTGAATAACTTTTACATTGCGCGTTCTGATCGTGACAATGCGGACACTATTAACCTTGCTCTTCGTTTAGGAAAGAACGTCTTCTTTACTCCAGGTGTCTACCATTTGAACAAAGCATTGCAAGTTAAGCGTCCAAATACAATTATTTTAGGCACCGGCATGGCAACACTTGAAAGCGACAATGATCAAGGTGCCATCAAAGTCGGCAATGTTCCCGGCGTAACTCTCGCTGGCTTGATCGTTGACCAAGGCGGTCAATCAGACACATTAGTCCAAGTGGGTGACAAATCTGGCTATCATTTCAGCTCACCTGCTAACCAGACACTATTAGCTGACATCTTTGTTAGGATCGGCGGCCCGAAGACAACGGCTGTGCCAAAGGTCAACAAAGCTGTAGAAATCAACAATGACAACGTGATCGGAGACGACATTTGGATCTGGCGTGGTGACCATGGCTCTCATATCGGTTGGACGCAAAATCAATCTCAACACGGACTGGTAGTTAATGGCAATAACGTCACGATGTATGGCTTATTCTCTGAACATCACCAAAAAGAGCAGGTTTTGTGGAATGGTGAAAATGGCAAGACCTTCTTCTATCAAAGTGAAACTCCATATGATGTCCAAAATCAGGGAGACTGGATGAGTCACAATAGCAGTGTTAATGGCTATGCTTCCTACAAAGTGGCTGATAACGTTAAACACCATCAATTCACAGGTTCTGGGATCTATGGGGTATTTACGATGACCAACGGCGCTACGATCCGTGAACAAAGTTCGATCGAAGTACCAGACGCTCCTGATGTTTCCGTCATCCATGCGGCAACCAAGACTTTTGCCGGTCCTGGCAGCATCGACAATGTTATTAATAGTCGCGGCGGCAGCACAGCTGATGGACAAAAGCATTTTATCGTACGCTACCAAAATGGACATGCTGAATAATTAAAGAGCACCTTTTGAGCTGTCATCTATCAAAGATGGCAGCTTTTTGTGTCTTATTTCAAGGATAACTTCCACCCTACTGATGTAAACATTATTCACTATTATATTTGCCAAGAAGCTGCATTCATTAAACTACCAGTTAATGAACTTTATGCGATGATAATGATTCATTATAAAAGCCTTTTCATGTTTCTTTTTCAAGTTTTGTCTGCCATTCATCTAAGTCCAAATGCATTTAAATCAGCTATCGCCAAGGCTTCTTCCGACAATCAGTTCATCCAACATTTTGTTTATCTTGTTAATTTTCCACTTCAATTTTAATTATCAAGTTGTTAAGATTTGACTTATGTTACAAATGTGTTACTATATCCGTAATCAAGTTGAAATATTGTATTCAGTACTGAATTTTC